>JBBIUI010000081.1:0-10054 GCA_037440385.1 Rhodocyclales bacterium
TCGGGCAGCACGAACGGATCGAACGCCGACCAGCGCGGCGGCCACCAGTTCGTCCCGCAACCCGGCAACGCGGTGCACGCGAAACCGGACAGGCTCGCCGCCGTCAGGCCGCCGAGGGCGATCTGCGCGAACAGCAGCACCAGCGCGAGGTGCAGCCACGCCCCGGCGCGCGTGCGCTGCCCGCCGCGCGCTCGCAGCCAGGCGAACAGGGCCAGCATCGCGAAGCCTGCCATCAGATTTCCCAGGGTCACCGCAGGCAGTGTCGAGCCCCCGGACCAGCGCCCCAGCACGGCGAGAAACACCGCCAGCGCGAACAGCGCGAGCGCGGCGACTCCTTCCGCCCGCAGCACCGGCCGGTTGCCGACGGACACGGCGCCCAGCGTGACGATCACGAGCAGCGCGGCGAATGCAGCGACGCGGTGCGCGAGCCGCGCCGCGGCCACCGTCGGGCTCGCCGCGGCGGCTGCGCCGCGCCCGGCGCGGGCGTTCTGCCCGTAGCACTTCACCGGTTCGGCGCAGCCCAGTCCCGCGGCTTCGAGCCGCAGGAAGGCGCTCGCCGCGATGACCATCAGCATCAGCGTCATGCCCAGGCCGCACAGCCGGCGCACCAGCCGCGCCCGGCGCGCCTGCAATTCAGCGGCCACCGGGATTCGCGTCGTCGGCGAGGCGCAATTCGTGATTGACCCACAGGGCGACGCCGAACAGCATCATCGCGCCGGCCTGGTGGGCCGCGGCGAGCGGCACCGGCACGACGTACAGCAGCGTCGCGATACCCAGTGCGATCTGCGCGGCGGCCGCAACCACCAGCAGGCCGCAGGCGAGCCGGGCGGTGCGCGCGAGCCGCAGCGCGCGCGAGCGCAGCCAGAACCACGGGATCGCGATCGCGATCGCCCACGCGATCAGCCGGTGGTCGAACTGCACGGTGGCCATGTTGTTGAAGAAGTTCAGCGGCCACGGCTCGATCATCAGGAATTCCGGCGGGATGAAATGCCCGTTCATCAGCGGGAACGTGTTGTAGGCGAGCCCGGCGTGGATGCCGGCGACCAGCGCACCGGACAGCGCCATGACGAGGATCAGCCCGGCGAGCGCCGCGGCGAACCGTTGCAGCGCGGCAAGCCTCGGGTCGCCCGAGCGCGCGGCGCGCCCGCGCAACAGTCCGAGCGCGGTCCACAACATCAGCCCGAAGACGACGAAGGCGAGCCCGAGGTGGGCGGCGAGCCGGTACTGGCTCACGCGCGGGTCATCGACCAGACCGCTGCGCACCATGTACCAGCCCATCGCGCCCTGCAGCGCGCCGAGCGCAAAGATGGCCGCGAGCCGCGGCACGAGCGCGCGTTCGATCGCGCGCGTGAGGATGAAGTACAGGAACGGGATCAGGAACACCGCGCCGATCGACCGGCCGAGCAGCCGGTGCGCATATTCCCACCAGAAGATGCCGCGGAACTGCTCGATGCTCATCGCATGGTTGACCTGCCGGTACTCGGGCGTGGCCTGGTACTTCGCGAACAGCTCCTGCCAGTCGGACTGCGACAGCGGCGGCACCGCTCCCACCAGCGGCTGCCATTCGACGATCGACAGGCCCGAATGCGTGAGCCGGGTCACGCCGCCGACGACCAGCGTGGCGAACACCATCGCGCAGCATGCGAACAGCCAGGACGCGATTCTCCTGCGTACGGCGAAATTCATGTCGTGCCGGGAGCCCTGTCGGAAAACGGCGCCGATTATAGGTCGGCGCGGCGCGGCGGTGCGCGAGCCGCGCCGGCGCGGCAGATTGCCGCAGCCGATTGACCTGAATCAATTACTTCGCGAGGGCCCCCGGCGTAACTTTGGCGCGCCGGACGGATGGCGTTTGGCGCCACCCGCGGCACGAACGAAGGAGGAGCACGATGAGCGACCCCGTTGAAGAATCCGCAGGCGAAGAACCCGAACGCATTCCCGTCATGCAACAGGTGCTGGACAACCCGTTCCTGCTGCTGTTCCTCGGGATCGTGTTCCCCACCGTGATCTACATACTGTGGGGCGTCATGGAAATCGCGTCCGTTCCGGTGGCCAGGTGACCGGAACGCTGCACCGCCTATCCAGGGAGTGATGTCATGAGCGCAATTCTGCCGCCTGCAGCAACCAACTGGTGGAAGCAACCCATCGGCAAGCAGGAACTGATCATGATCGTGCTGGCGCTGTTGTGGTCGCTGTTCATGTTCTTCTTCATGATCTACTGGCACATCAACGGCCGTCAGAACCTGTCGAACGAGAAATACAAGACCACCGCGGCGATGTTCGCCGCCAAGGCCGAGCAGATGGTCAAGCAGTACCAGGTGCGCACGGAGACCGATCTGCAGGTGCCGGTGGTCAAGCCGCCGGTGGGCAGCGACGTCTATCTGATCGCGCGGATGTGGAACTGGTGGCCGATCCTCGAGCTGGAGGCCGGCAAGACCTACAAGCTGCACGTCAGCTCGATGGACTACCTGCACGGCTTCTCGCTGCAGCCGGTCAACATCAACATCGAGATCGTGCCGGGCTATGAGCACGTCATCAAGCTGACGCCGGACAAGCCGGGAATCTATTCGCTGGTGTGCAACGAGTTCTGCGGCATCGGCCATCACACGATGCTGGGCCGCATCTACGTGAAGTGAGGGGACAGACATGACGACAACCTACCGTACCTGCCCGCGCACCGGACTGCAGTTCGACACCCAGGCCGAGCGTCTGATGCGCTTCAATGCGGTCGCGGCGGTGCTCTCGATGGTCATGGGAGGCATCACCGCGATCCTGGTCGCGCTCACGCGCTGGCCGGCGATCAAGCTGCTGCCTGCCGACCAGTTCTATCAGGTGCTGACCCTGCACGGCGTCAACATGCTGCTGTTCTGGATCATCTTCTTCGAGATCGCCGTGCTGTACTTCTGCTCCTCGACCCTGCTGCGCTGCCGGCTGGCGACCCCGCGCATCGCCTGGCTGGCATTCGCGCTGATGGTGATCGGCGCGATCACGACCAACGTCGCGATCTTCCAGGGCGGATCCACGGTGATGTTCACCGCGTATGTGCCGATGGTGGCGCAGCCGCACTTCTACCTCGGGCTGATCCTGTTCGCGGTGGGTGCGCTGCTCGGCTGCTTCATCTTCCTGGGCACGCTGGTGGTGGCGAAGAACGAACGCACCTACGAGGGCTCGATCCCGCTGGTCACCTTCGGCGCGCTGACCGCCTGCATCATCGCGATCTTCACGATCGCCTCGGGGGCGATCATCCTGATCCCGACCTTCCTGTGGTCGGTCGGCTACATCAAGGAGATCGACGCGCAGATGTACCGGCTGGTGTTCTGGGCGATGGGCCACAGCTCGCAGCAGATCAACGTGGCCGCCCACGTGTCGGTGTGGTATGCGGTCGCCGCGGTCGCGTTCGGCGCCAAGCCGCTGTCCGAGAAGGTGTCGCGCTCGGCGTTCCTGCTCTACATCCTGTTCTTGCAGCTCGCCTCGGCCCACCACCTGCTCGTCGATCCGGGCGTGAGCTCCGAGTGGAAGGTGCTCAACACCTCCTACTTCATGTACGCCGCGGTGCTCGCGTCGATGATCCACGGCTTCACGGTGCCGGGCGCGATCGAGGCGGCGCAACGCGAGAAGGGCTACACGCACGGCCTGTTCGAATGGCTGCGCAAGGCGCCCTGGGGCAACCCGGCGTTCTCGGGCACGTTCATCTCGCTGGTGGGTTTCGGCTTCCTCGGAGGGATTTCGGGCGTCGTGCTCGGGGCCGAACAGCTCAATCTGCTGATGCACAACACCTACTACGTGCCGGGTCACTTCCATGCGACGGTCGTCATCGGAACCACGCTGGCGTTCATGGCGCTGACCTACTTCCTGATCCCGACGCTGTTCAAGCGGGAAGTCATCCTGCCGGGAGTCGCGAAGTTCCAGCCCTACATCTTCGGCCTGTCGATGTACGTCATGGTGCTGGTGATGATGGGCGCGGGCACGCTGGGGGTGTCGCGCCGGCACTGGGACATGGCGTTCTCCGGTGCGCCGTTCCAGTACGAATGGCCCGGCGCCGCCTACCTGATGATGGGGCTCGCGGGCATGGCCGCTGTCGTGGCCGTCATCGGCGGCGTCCTGTGGGTGCTGCTCGTCGTCGGCTCGATCCTGTTCGGCAAGAAGCTCGAGGAGGGCACGCTGTCGGCGAAGCCGACGCAGCTCAAGATGCCCGTCGCGACGAGCCTGTCGGGTCACGGTGACGCGGCCGCCCACAACGTTCCGGGGACGGTCGTGCTCAGCATGGTGCTGCTGGTGGCGTTCGTGCTGTACTACTTCGTGAACTGGAAGTACCTGTCCGAAGTATGGCCGCTGGGCTGAACCGATGCGTGCGGGCCGCGTGCGGCGCGGCCCGTGCGCGGTTCGTCCGTTTCCCGGCAACTTCACGCGCGGGGAAATCATGAGCACGGGAGGCAGGGCAATGGCGACTATGCTCGAAGGCCGTCGGGTGGCCCCCGGGATGCTGCGAGCCGTCCTCGGGTTGTTCAAGCTGCGCATCGGGTTCGTCATCACCTTTACGGCGCTCGCCGGACTCGCGGTGACGCCGGGCGCCGCGCTCGGCGCATGGCAAACCGCGATGCTGGCGCTCGCGGTGCTGGTGTCCTCGGCCAGTGCAGGCGCGTTCAACCAGTACTACGAGCACGATCTGGACCGTGCGATGTCGCGTACCCGCAGCCGCGCGTTCGTGACCGGCGCGCTGACGCACGGCCCTGCCTGGCTCGCGCTGATCCTCGCGTTGCTGTCGCTGTCGGTCGCGGCGGCCTGGTACGCACTCAACGCGTGGAGTGCGCTGTACGTCTTCCTCGGTGCGTTCTTCTACGCGGTCGTCTATACGGTGTGGCTGAAGCGGCGCACGTGGCTGAACATCGTCATCGGGGGGCTCGCCGGAAGCTGGTCGGTGCTGGCCGGATCGGCCGCGGCCGACCCGGCGCTGGGCGCCGTGCCGCTGCTGCTCGCGCTGGTTCTGTTCCTGTGGACACCGCCGCATTTCTGGTCGCTCGCCATCGCGTTCCGCGAGGACTATGCCGCGGCGAACGTTCCGATGCTGCCGGTCGTGGTCGGCGAGAAGCGTGCCGCGCTCGCGATCTTCCTCGGTACCTGCGTGCTGGTCGCGGTGTCGCTGGCACCGGCGGCCTTCGGCATGGGCGCGATCTATGCGGTTGCCGCGGCCGCGGGCGGCGGGCTCTTCGTCTACCGCGCGTGGCGGCTGTGGCGGGAACCGTCGCGGCATTCGGCGATGGTGTGCTTCCACGCGTCGCTCGCCCAGCTCACGCTGGTGCTGTGCGGGGCGATGCTCGACGCGTGGCTGTGAGCGCGTGCGCACGGCTGAGCACCGCGATCCTCGCCGTGCTGTGTCTGGGGGCCGGCCACGCGCCGGCGCAGGACATCGCGCGGTCGGGTCCGGCAGCGCCGGACTCGGGCGCGATACCGACCCAACTGGATCGGGAAGCCGCGCTTCGCCGCTCGCAGGATGCGGTGGGCCGGGCGGTCGGCGATTTCACGCTGCTCGATCGACACGGGCGCCCGGTGCGCCTCGCCGATTACCGCGGCAAGCCGCTGCTGGTGAGCTTCATCTATACGGGCTGCTTCTCGGCCTGTCCCACCTCGACGCGCAACCTCGCCGCGGCCATCGAGCAGGCCAACCGGGTGCTCGGCCCGGGACGCTTCAACGTCGTCAGCATAGGCTTCAACCAGCCCTTCGATTCTCCCGAAGCGATGGCGGCGTTCGCGCGAAAGCACCGCATCGTGGCACCGAACTGGGAGTTTCTCAGTCCGCCGCAGCGGTTCGTCGAGGCGCTGACCGGGAACTTCGGCTTCAGTTTCGTCGCGACACCTGCGGGGTTCGACCACGTCACGCAGGTCGCCATCGTCGATGCGGGCGGCATCATCCGGCGCCAGGTCTATGGCGAGAAGCCCGACACGGCCGACCTGGTCGAGCCGATCAAGCGGATGGTGACGGGCGCAGCCCTGCCGAGCAGCACCGGCACGGTGCGCGAGCTGCTCGATCGCGTGCGCATCCTGTGCTCGGTGTACGACGCAACCAGCGGCGAGTACCGCGTCAGTTACGCTTTCGTCATCGAGATCGCCGCTTTCCTCGTGTTCTTCTTCGGCACGCTCGCCTTCGTCTGGCGCGAACTGCGCAGGCACCGGCAGCTCGGGAACTCCTGACGGCGCGGCGCACGATGTCGCGCGCTTGACCGGGGTCAAGCGCGCCGGGCGCCGCGGCGGCTAACATCGCTGCCAGTGAGCCAGGCGCCGGCGCGCCCGAGCATCCAACGTGAATCCACATGACATCGTGCGCGAGGCCGCCCGTGCCTTCTTCCAGCGTGCCGAGGACCTGTTCGACGCCTTCTTCGGCGCTGCGAACAATCCGCTGCGCCATCTCGGCGCGCTCGGCTTTTACTTTTTCTGGATCGTGCTGGGTACGGGCCTGTACCTGTTCATCGTGCTCGACACCGGAATCACCCAGGTCTATGAATCGATCCGCTATCTGACGCGCGATCCATGGCAGCTCGGAGGCATCCTGCGCAGCATCCACCGCTACGGCTCGGACGGCTTGTTCGTCGTCATGGCGCTGCACCTCGCGCGCGAGTGGGCCTTCGGGCGCTTCCACGGATTTCGCTGGTTCTCGTGGGTGAGCGGCGTGCCGCTGATGTGGCTCGCGTATGCGTCCGGCATCGGAGGCTACTGGATCCCGTGGGATCGGCTCGCGCAGTTCTCGGCCGTGGCCAGCGCGGAATGGCTCGACTGGCTGCCGGTGTTCGGCGGCACGATCATCCGCAATTTCGTCAGCCCCGAAGGGATCAACGACCGTTTCTTCACGCTGCTCGTGTTCCTGCACATCGGCATTCCGCTGCTGCTGTTGCTCGGGCTGTGGGTGCATGTGCAACGCGTGAGCCGCGTCGACCACTGCCCGGCAGCCTCGCTCGCGCTCGGCACGGCCGCGATGCTGATCGCGCTCTCGCTGGTCGCGCCGGTGACGAGCGAGGCCCCGGCCGATCTGGCGATCGTGCCCGCGCGGGTCGCGCTCGACTGGATCGTGCTGTTCATCCATCCGCTCGCCTACGCGAGCTCGAACGGTGCGGCGTGGGCCTTCGTCGCGGGAACGAGCGCGCTGCTGCTCGCGCTGCCGTGGCTGCCGCATCCGCGGGCGCAGCCGGTCGCCGTGGTCAGTCCGGACAACTGCAACGGCTGCCGTCGCTGCGTCGACGACTGCCCGTATGCGGCGATCGTCATGGAGGTGCATCCGGACAAGCCCGGTCACGCTCTCGCGCGGGTGCTCCCGCGGCTGTGCGCGGGCTGCGGCATCTGCGCGGGGTCGTGTCCGTCCTCGACGCCGTTTCGCAGCGCGCCCGAACTGGTGACCGGCATCGACATGCCGCAGCAGACCGTCGACTCGCTGCGCCGCGAACTCGATGCGCGGCTCGCGCGGCTGAGCGAGGCGCCGCGCATCGCGGTGTTCGGGTGCGCCGATGCGCTCGACGTGCGAACGCTGGAGGACGCCGGTACTGCGGCGATCCGGCTGATCTGCACCGGCATGCTTCCGCCCTCGCTGGCGGAGTACGCACTGCGCAGGGGCGCGGACGGCGTGCTGGTGACGGGCTGCCGGGCGGGGGGCTGCACCTACCGGCTCGGCAATACGTGGACCGCGCAGCGTTTCGCCGGCGACCGCGAACCGCACCTGCGCGCCAGCGTGCCCGCACAACGCATCAGGCTGCTCTGGGCGGATGCTCACGACGGTGCGATGCTGCGCGCCGCACTGGCCGCATTCCGCAGGGAACTCGCAGGGCTGGGGTCCGCGTCGCGGCCGCAACCCGTCATCCGGAGGACCGCAAGACATGGTTAAACCGCTGAACCTCGCCGGCCAGGCCGTGCTGTATGCCGCCTTCGCCGGCTTCATCGGCTACTTCGCCAGCCATCCGCGCTATCAGCATCTCGCGCCCGACCGCTCGGTGATCAAGCTCTCGATGAGTCACTTCGGCGAGCGGGAGTGCCGCAAGCGCTCGCCCGGGGAACTCGCACGGCTGCCGCCCAACATGCGTGCGCCGCTCGAGTGCAGGCGCGAGCGATCGCCGCTCGCGATCGAAGTCGAGATCGACGGCCAGACCGTGTATCGCGATCGGATCGAGCCTTCGGGCATCGCCCGCGATGGCGTCGCCGCGGTTTACCGCCGCTTCGACGTCGCCGCCGGCCGGCATGCCCTCGCGGTCAGGATGAACGACAACGCGAAGCTCGCCGGTTTCAATCGCGTCCGGCAGGGCACGGTCGAGCTGAAGCCCGCGCAGATCCTGGTGATCGACTTCAACCCGGACCAGGGCGGGATCTTCTTCCGCTAGCGCGAGGTCCGTCGCCGGCGCAACGGCGCAGCGCGAGTGCGAGCTGGCAGGCGAACAGCGCCAGCGTCGCCGCGGCGAGCGCCAGTCCCGCCGCATATCCCCGATCGGCCAGCGCGCCTGCGACGATGAAGCAGGCGCAGCGCAGCGCGGCATGGCGGCCGAGCGCCCTGCGCATGCAGGTGTGCCATTGCGTCTGCGCGCCGGGGCGCAGCCACACCGGAAACAACTGGCTCACCGCACCGGTGACGAGCGGAAGCAGGAAGCCGGCGACGAAGGCCACGGGTAGCCGCGCGCCCGACCCCGGGTGCAGCGTGTGATCGATGCCGGCAGCGAGCAGCGCGACGTAGCCCGCCAGCGCCAACGCGAGTGCGGGCGCGGCGCCGTCGCGCGCAAGGATCTCGCGGCGAAACAGCGCGAACCAGGCTCGTGCGAGCCTTCCGGCCGGTACCAGCAACGCCAATGCCCCGGCGGCCGCGAACGGCGAATTCCACGCCGCGCCGGCGGCGGCGAGCAGGACGCCCGCCACGGCCCACGGCAGGTCGCGCCGAAGCCTCGCCGCCGCGCCCGGATCCGGACGGCCGGCCGCAGTAGGCATCAGCACCTGGAGCGTGCCGATCGCCGACAGCCCGACGAACCCCAGTGTGTTCGCGTGCAGGTGAAACGACCGCAGTGCCCCGCGGTGCGCGCCGGCGGGGAAAAAAACGATTTGCGGTGTGTGCGCCAGGACGAGAAATGCGATCGCGGCGACATACCAGTACAGGCACGGATGGGGCGCGCCGATCGCCGCGCGTGCGCGCCGCACGATCCAGCCGAGCAGGCCCAGCCCGCCGGCCAGCGCGAGCGCGGCGCCCGCCTGTATGCCGAATGGATATAGTGCCGGGCTCGCCATCGCCGCGGCGCCGATCAGTCCGCCGGCCGCCGCGCACCACGGAATCGCGCGGATCGCCGGCGCGTGCGCCGGGCCCCGTGTGAGCACGGGCACGAAGTGCGTCATGGCGCCGAGGATGAGCGGCAGGATGCCCGCGGCCAGCACCAGATGCGCCGCCGCCGCGGTCGGAACCGATGCGCTCAGCCACAGCGCGAGCGCTGCGGCGAATGCGGCGAGCGCGTCGAGAACCAGTGCCGGCATCACGAGTCGGGATGCCTGGGCGCGGCGCTCCCGGTCGAGCGCGCCGTCGGCGCCCGACCGCCCCGGGGCCGCCGGCCGGCGGGAAGGATCCTCACGGCTGGTCCTGGATCGACGTCAGGTAGGCCAGCAGGTCCTGCAGATCGGAAGGGCTCAGTTCGGCCAGGATGCCGCGGCCGTCCTCCTCGTCGTGCGGCCGTTCACCCCTGACATAGCTGTCCATCTGTTTTTTCAGGTAATTGATGTATTGCCCGACCAGCATCGGGTACTTCCCGCCTCCAAGGCCGGTCTTGCCGTGGCAGAACGCGCATTCTTCCCGATAGATGCTGCCGCCATGGTCGACGTCGCCCTCGACGCGGGGGATGATCATGACGTTTTCGACCATCCGCAGACGGGTCAGTGCGTCCTCGTCTCCCTTGAAGGTGGGCATCTTCGTCGGCAGCTCGATCGTGGCGAGATAGGCGACGACGTCGAGGATGTCCTTTTCCGACAGTTCGCGCTCCTGTGTGTACGGGAACATCGGGATGTTGATGCGTTTGCGCGACTTGAACGAGCGCAACTGGTTCGCGAGATA
>JBBIUI010000082.1:0-9933 GCA_037440385.1 Rhodocyclales bacterium
TTTCGTTCGTTTCCTCGATGGAGGACATCCTGGCAAAGGCAGTGAAAGGCGAAGCGAAGAGCACTCAGGCGCCGGCGAAGCAGGCGAACGCGGCGGTGGCTGCGGGCGCGATGCCGGCAGTGCCGGCTGCGAAGGCGCCGAAGAAGCACAAGGGCCGCGAAGTGGTCGCAGCGCAACCGGTCGGTGCCTTCGACGAGCTCGACCGGCTGATGGAGCGCGTGTTCGACGCCCCCTTCGGGCGAGGCTGGCTGCGGCCGTTCGCATGGGAGCGGCTGCTGCCCGGCGCGTTCGCGCGTACCGAGGCATGGGTGCCGGCCATCGACCTGATCGAGCGCGACGATGCGCTCGTCGTGCGGGCCGAGGTTCCGGGCGTCGAGAAAAAGGATCTGGACGTTTCGCTGACGCCCGGCGCGGTAACGATCCAGGGGCGGGTGAGCCGCGACGAGAAGCAGGAGCGCGGACAGTACTACCGGCGCGAGATCACGCGCGGCGCGTTCGCGCGCACCGTCGCGCTTCCCGCCGGGGTCGACACCGAAAACGTGAAGGCCTCCTTCAAGGACGGCGTCCTGGAACTCGTGCTCCCGAAGACGCGCAAGGCCGCCCCGCGGAAGGTGATGGTCGACTGAGCGCGCGGTCGCGAAGGCCGGGAACCGATCCTTCGCGGGTCTACTTCGCCGGCGTGCCGGGTGTTCCGGCGTCGAGCACGCCGGAGCCTCCGGCCAGGATCGCCCGGCCTCCCGGCGCCTCGACGATCGCCGTGTAGCTGCCGCGATCGGGCCGGATCGAGGTCTGGAAGCGGCGTCCGCCATCGCGGCTCGTCGCCACCGCACCGCCCAGCCCCGCGAGCACGATGGTGCCGTTCGAGAACTGCGCGCCGCCCGAAAAGGATCGGTCGGTTCCGGTGGCCACCTCGGTCCAGCTGCGGCCGGCGTCGTCGCTACGCAGCACATGGCCGCGCATGCCCCACACGAGCACCGGCCCGTCGCGCAGCGCGATGCCGCCCCACATCGAACCGTTGTAGGGCAGCCTCGAGGCCGACCAGCTCTGCCCCCGGTCGCGCGAGACGAAGACGGTGCCGGCCTCGGCGGCTAGGTACAGCGTCTGGTCGTTTCCGGCAAAGATCGCGTTGAGGTGGCGGTCTGCGTCCTCGCCCTGTCCGACGGGGATCCGCTTCCAGGTCCTGCCGCCGTCGCGGGTTTCCATCGCGAAGCCGAACGCGCCGACGGCGATGCCATGCGCCGCGTCCCCGAACCAGACCGACAGCAGGCTGACGTCGGCGCCCGCGCTGTGCATCATCGACCAGTTTTCTCCGCCGTCGAGCGTGGCGAGCACGACGCCGCCGTGGCCCACCGCCCAGCCGCGCCTGTCGTCGACGAAGGAGACGGCGGTCAGCATCGAGCGCACGGGGACCGATTTCGCCTGCCGCCAGTTGCGGCCCGCATCGTCGGAAAGCAGCACGATGCCGAAATCGCCCACGGCCACGAGACGGCTGCCCGCGCGCGTCGCATGCAGCAGCGGCGCCTTCGCGGCCAGTCGCGCCGGATAGGCGGCGGAGGTGCGAATGGCCGGAGCGCTCGATTCGGCGAGCGAGACGGCGCCCAACACCGCGAGCGCGCCGGCGAGAACGAGACGGGAGGGGCGCATGCGCGAGTCCGGTCAATCGCCGCAGGCGCGATCCGGGCATATGCGCGCGAAAGCCCGGCTCCGTGCCTGTTCGGCTGCGGCTTCGGGAAGGTCGAGTGCGCCGGAGAGCCGCTCCACGAGCTGCTCCTCCAGACCCGCCAGATTGCCGTCGGCATAGACGACTTCCCAGAGCATCTCGACGACCCGTTCGCGCCCGGGAGCATCGAAGCCCGTGCGCACGGCCTCGGTGAAGACCCAGTCCTCGAGCGCGGCGGCGAACTCGCCGTCGGCGGCCTTGAGCAGCGCTTCGGCCACCTCGCCGCACAGGCCGTAATTCGCGCAGATCACGCGCCGTATCGCCCGCTTCTCCTGTGGACTGACCTCGCGGTCGGCCTGTGCGGCTTCGACCAGCAACGCCGCCACCGCGACCTTCGTGCGCTCGAACGGGCTCGCGACGGTGTCCGCGGTCGGAGCGGGGGGCTTGCGCAACAGCGAGACCAGTTTGTCGAACATGGCTGCGATCTCAATGACTGAGCAGGGGTGTGCGCACGGGCCGCCGGCGCGGGATCAGCGCGTCGATCATCACCGCCAGCGCGGGCAGCAGCGTGATCGCCATGAGCATGTTGATCATGAACATGAAGGTGAGCAACAACCCCATGTCGGCCTGGAACTTCAGCTCGGAGAACGACCAGGTCGCGACGCCGATCGACAGGGTGATCGCGGTGAAGACCGTGGCCACGCCGGTCTCCTGCAGCGCCTGCTTGAACGCCGTGACGATGTCGACGCCCTCGGCGAGATAGATCTGCAGCCGGTTGTAGATGTAGAACGCATAGTCGACGCCGATACCGACCGCCAGCACCATTACCGGCAGCGTGGCCACCGTCAGGCCGATGTCGAGTTCCTTCATGAACCAGTAGCCGAGGAAGGTGGCGAGCGTGAGCGGCGCGCAGCAGGCGAGGATCGCGCGCCAGTCGCGGTAGGTCACGTAGACCAGCGCGATGATCGTCGCATACACGTACAGCATCATCGGCAGTTCGGCCGCCTCCAGCACCTCGTTGGTCGCCGCCTGGACGCCCGCGTTGCCGCTGGCGAGCCGCAGCTTGACGCCATCGATGCGTTCGGACTGGCGGAAGCGCTTGACCGACGCGATCACCTTGCCGATCGTCGTCGCCTTGTGGTCGGCGAGGTAGAGCTGGACGGGCATCACCGTGCAGCCCGAGTTGTACAGCGTCTGGGACTCGCCCGCGAGCCCGACGGCGTTGGCGAGCGACTTGACGTTGGCGGGCAGCACGGCCCATTTCGGATTGCCTTCGTTGGTTCCGGCATAGGCGAGCTTCGCGAGGCTCGCCGCGGAGGCCACCGACAGCACGCCGGGCGTGTTCGCCATCTGCCACGTGAACCCGTCGAGGTATTGCATGATCGCATGGTCGTAGCAGCCATCCCTGGGAGTCTCGAATACCACCGTGAGCAGATCGAGGCCGAGATCGAACTTGGCCACGATGGCATCGGCGTCGCGGTTGTAGCGCGAGTCCGCTCGCAACTCCGACGCGCCCGCGGTCAGTTGCCCGACATGCCGGCCCTGGCTCTGGAAATAGGCGGTCACGAACAGTGCCGCGCACACCAGCGTGCCGATCGCGGCGTAGCGGGTCTCGGCGATTCGCCCGAGCACCCTCATGACCTCGGAGCGGGCCGCGCGCAGCCGGTTGACGCGCGCGACGTAGCCGTCGTCGAACTCGAAGAACGATGCCGACACCGGCAGCATGATCAGGTTCGTGACGATCTTGTACGCGACGCCGATCGAGGCCGTGATGCCGAGCTCCTCGATCATCGGGATCGGGATCAGGATCAGCGTCGCGAAGCCGACGAAGGCGGTGATCAGCGCCATCGATCCGGGGATCAGCAAGCCGGTGAAGCTGCGCCGCGCGGCCGTCATCGTATCGGCGCCCTTGCACACCTCCTTGGAGATGTAGTTGATCTGCTGCACGCCGTGCGACACGCCGATCGCGAACACCAGAAACGGCACCAGCACCGCCAGCGGGTCGAGCCCGTAGCCGAGCAGCCGAAGCGTGCCGAACTGCCAAATGACGGAGGACAGCGAGCACACCAGCGGCAGGACGGTCAGTACCCAGGATCGCGAGTACCAGTAGACCGCCGCGGCGGTGAGCAGGAACGCGAGCAGGAAGAACCGCACGACGCTTTGCGCGCCGTCGGCGATGTCGGTGATCTGCTTGGCGAAGCCGATGATCTGGATTTCGAACTGTCCGGTCTCGTACTTCTTGCGGATGTCGTTCTCGAGCCGCTTGCCCAGTTCCAGGTAATCGAGCTTGCGCCGGTCCTTCGGATCCACCTCGAGCAGGTCGGCCGTGACCATCGCGCCGGAGCCGTCGTTGGCGACCAGGTTGCCGACGTAACCGCCGAGGATGACCTTGCTGCGGATGCGCTCGATCTTCTCGGGCGTGAGCCGCTCGGGCGTGATGTCCCCGCCGATGACGTCTTCCGCGTGAAAGCCCTCTTCGGTGATTTCGAGTACGCGCGTGTTCGGCGTCCACAGCGAGGTGACGGTGCGCCGGTCGACGCCGGGCATGAACATCACCGCCTGGGTGACTTCGGAGAGCCTGCGCAAGGATTCGGTGTTCCAGATGTCGCCCTTGCGGTTGTGCACGACGACGACGACGCGGTTCGCGCCAAACAACTGGTCGCGGTACTGGAAGAAGGTCTCGATGTACTCGTGACCTTTCGGCAACTGCTTCTCGAAGCCTGCGGACATGCGCAGTTGCGCGGCGAAAACGCCCATCGCGACCGTGAACGCCGCGAGCACCGCGAGGGTCGCGGCGCGATGCCCGAAAAACAGCCGTTCCAGTCGCTTGACGAACGCGGCGATCATCGGGGGGGAAGGTGCGCGGGATCGGTTGCGTGGCATGACTCGCCCGCACGGCGCGCGGCTTGCGCGCTGCGCGGGCGGGGCCACGTGGATCAGAAGGAGTACGAAACGCTCATCGACAGGAAGTCGCGGTCACGCAGCAGATTGTTCTGTCCTCCGCCCCAGTAGCCTGTGTAGGCGATCTGTCCTCGCCATTTGCTCTGGTAGTCGAAGTTCAGCGACAGCATCAGCGACTTGGCGCCGTCGACGAAGGGAATCGCGTTCGGGGTGGTCCCGCTGAACCAGTGCGAGAAGTCGATCTGCGGCGTCACGTTCAGCCCGAGGAAGGCCTGCGGGTAAGTGATCCCCATCTCGAACACGTAGCCCCAGGACGTCTTGTCGGGCATCGTGTAGTTGGACAGCAGGTAGGGGATCGCGCCCGAGCGGTCGAGATTCGGGTAATGCGCCACCGCGAGCTCGCCGAGGAAGATGCCTTCGGCTGCGCCTAGCGCCCTGACCAGGCCGCCCCAGTCCTGCGGGCCGAGCAGATAGATCCCGGTCAGATGGGCCTGCCACTTCTTCTCCTCGACATAGCCGCGGCAGTTGTCCAGCGTCGCGCCGGGCGCGAAGCAGGCATATTGCCCGGCAAGCGGCACGGTCGGATCGATGAACACGCTGTCCCTCGGGCGGTAGGACAGCTCGGCTCCCACCGCCCAGTTGCCCAGGCTGGTGTTCATCGACACGCCCCACAGGTCGCGGTCCTCGCCATACTCCAGGAAGTAGTTGGTCACCCCCGGCGTGAAGCTCAGCGATGGGATCTTGTCGTGATAGCGCAGGTAGTAGAAGCCGAACTCGCCCACACCGCTGTCCGGCTTCCAGCGCAGCGCCACGCCGCCCTGTCCGGTCTTCTTCGGTGACTTGTCCGGAAGGTTGCCGATCACCGTCCCGAATCCGATCAGATCTGCGAGCGTCAGCGTCTGCCCCGGGGTGAAACCCGCAGCGCCATTCTGCACCACGGTGCCGGGGTCGCCGATCGAGCCTGCCGGCAGCCCCAGGATCGAACTCGGAACGAAGGCGGGCTGTTGTCCCTTGTGGAGTACGTCCGCACCGGAAAAGTAGGTGCCGACCGGATCGAACTTGAAGCTGTTCCACTTGAACTGGTAATACGCCTCCAGGCTCATGGTCTGGCTCAGCCCGGTGTTCAGCGACAGGATCTGTGCCGGAATGAAGATCTCCTTCAACTGCATGCCCGGCGTGTGCGCCTTGCGGAAATCGATTGCATTGGTGATATTGACGCCGCCGTAAATGAAGATGTCCTCGCCCCAGGACACGACCTGATTGCCCAGCTTGATCTTGGCCGGCTGGCTGCCGAGCTTCAGCTCCTTGGAAACATAGGCGTCGAGCAGCGTGAAGTTGTGAACGGCATCGTCCTTCGCCGCGTCGCTGAGGGGCGTGCGCTTCGTGTCGTCGGCCTTGAAGTCCTGGACCCAGGTGGCTCGCACCAGCGCACCCCAGCCCTGTCCCCATTTCAATCCGAGCTCGTGGCTGCCCTTCAACGCGGCCGAGACGATGTCGTTCTTGTCGTAATTGAGGTTACCGTTGTCGAACTGCAGCATGTTGAAATCCGGATTGGCCGTGAAGCCGAAGCCCGGCCCGTTCACGATTTCGCCCAGCGGGCCGCTGGTCGGACCGCAGCCGCCGTTGTCGTTGCCGATGATCAGGCAGTCGCGGCCGGACATGCGTTTCTGCACGCCGAACGAGATCGTGCTGTCGAAGCTGCCCTGAACGGATTCGTTGCCGAACTTGAATGCCGACGCGGGGGCCGGGACCAGCGCCCAGACGCCCCCCAATGCCATCGCCATGGCTGCGGCGAGCGGGCGCATCGTGTTTCGTTCCACCTGGTTCATATCGCGACTCCTCCTCTGGTTGCGTGACGCCGCATCAGCGCTCGCCGTGGCGGCGCAGCTCATCCGGGTTGAACTTCCTCGGGTCGATCCGGCCTTCCCGTCCCGCCAGCCAGTCGGTTTCCGGCCGCTCCTGGGTCGCGTTTTCGGCGATGTAGCGGCCGATGTTCAGGTCGTAGGAAACGAACTCCTGGCCGACGCATGCAGGAATCTCCCAGGCGGGATAGATGCTGGATTCCTGGACGCGCCAGATCTTGCCCTGCGCGTCGTACAGATCGGCCACCATGATCGCCCAGCTGTCTTCGTCGAGGAAGAACACGCGCTTCGCGAACAGGTGGCGCATTCCCTCCTTGAGCGTCGCTTCGACCTTCCACACCCGGTGCAGCTCATAGCGCAACAGATCGCGATTGGCGTACTGGGGACCGTAGATGTCCTTGTACTTGCGGCTCTTGTCGATCAGCTTGTAGCTGTTGTACGGGATGTACAACTCCTGTTTGCCGACGAGCTTCCAGTTGTACCGGTCCATCGCGCCGGCGAACATCGGATACTGGTCGACGGTCTCGAGGTTTTCGTAACCGGGAATCGGGTTGTCATAGGCGAACGAGGGCGCGCGGCGCACGCGGCGCTGGCCGGGGAAGTACAACCAGGCATCCGAGGTCTTGTCGAAAAACCAGTGCGCGAGGATGAGCTCGCCGGTACGTGCCGGCGGGGAGACCACTTCGTTGAGCAGCTTCATCTCGACGCCCTTGACATCACCGACGCCCTTGCTCTTGAGGTCGTGGATCGGCACGATCGTCCATTGATCCTGGGCGAGCGGCGTGAAGCTGCGTTCGTTGGAGAAAATGGTGGCGTAGTATTCGATACGGCCTTCGCCCATGTAGCGGACCTTGTGGTTGAAGATCGCCTCCGCGCCGTTCTTCGGAATCGGGAACAGGATCGCGGCGCCGATCGCCTTCTCCAGCCCCCATCCGTTCGCGGCGAGCCTCGCCTCCTTGGCGTTGGCACGCGTGCGTTCATAGACGAAGTCCGGGAACCCGCAGGTGCGCCGCGTCGGATAGACGTCCATGCGGTAGCCCTTGAGCGACTTCACGACCGCCAGCTGACCGGGGGACAGCTTGTCGGCGTACTTGTCGACGTTGCTCGCGTCGATCGAGAACAGCTTCTTGTCCGCGGCGTAGGGGTCGGGGCGTTTCTGGCCGGCCTTCCAGCCGGCCGGGGCTTTGAGGTCACCGCCCTTCCACTCCGGGATCGTGCCTTCCTTGTTGCCGGCCCGCACGGCCCCGACCGGCGTCAGGTCCTTGCCGAGACGCGCGACTTCCTGGTCGCTGGCCGCGGCGAGCACGCCCGCTGCGGAAAAAACCGCAACGACCGCCGCCGCGATTCGGGTTGTTCGATACATGTTCCTGTCCTCCTGTTGAACGAACGGATGTGATGGATCGCCACGCCGGCGCGGTGCGGCACTCATGTCCTGCCGGCGGCGCCGTGCCAGACGCCCCACACCGACCGGAGCCGCGACCACGCCGCGACGCCGACCGGCTGCGCTGCATCGGGCGCGGCCTGCGAGCCGCCGTGGTCGAGTCCCTTCACCGTTGCTCCTCCCGATTTTTCGAATGCCGGGCCGGTCGCGATCTCGTATGTGTCGCGATCCGTCCGAACGCCCGTCCTCGCCGGGCTGCGCCGATTCTAGGCAGGTTGCCGCGGGGGCCGTTATCCCAAATCGGCAACGGCCGCAAAGGACGCCGGCCCGTCCGGTGTCTGGTGCGCGGCGTGCATTCGGAGTAGCCTTTCGCGAACGACGAAGCGATCCGACGGACGCCGAGGGGGATGCATTGAACGCAGCATCGATGGGGGAGTGCCGGTGCGGGTCGCCGGACGGCAGGGGGGAGGAAGTGGCCGACGGCACGACCGGCTACATGCTGTCCCGGCTGGAAACGCACGATGCCGACGAGCAGGCGGAGAATCTCCGCCGCTGGGATCAATCCTACGAACAGCTCTCGGCGGGGCGGTTTCGCGGCAGCCTCAGCGAAGCCTGGTTCGGTTCGCTGCAACTGTTCCGCGAAGTGACCAATCAGTCGGTGCGCGAATCCGGGACGTGCTGGCAGGGTTCGCGCACCTTCGGTGTTCCTCTGGCTCTCGCGGGAGATGCGGCCTACTGCGGCCGGCCGATGAGTGCCGACATGATGCTGACGCTCTCCGGCGGTGACGAGCTCGATTTCCGCACCCCGCGTTTCCTCGACCTCGTGGGGATCTGCGTGCGCGCGCCGGTGTTCGAACGCTTTGGGCAGCGCGTGCAGGGGTGCGACGTCGAGCAGTCGCTCGGCACGCGACGGCTGATCCCGATGTCATTCGAGCGCATCGACGAGCTGCGCGCCATCCTGCGCGCGGTGTTCGAGGTGCTGGATGGCTGCCCGGCGATGTTCGGTCACGTGCACGCGCAGAAGATACTCGAGGATTCGCTGCTGTCGCGGCTGCTCGCCGCGGTGTGCGAGGCGGGCGGCGAACCCGCGCCGGCATTCAGCTATTCCGTACGCCGGCGGCTCGTCGAGCGGGCGCGGGAGTATCTTCTCGCGCATCGCGACGAGCCGGTCACGGTCGCCGAACTGTGTGCCGTGACTGCGGTCAGCCGGCGGACGCTGCAAACCTGTTTCCAGGAAGTGCTGGGCGTCAACCCCGTGCATTACCTGCGCGCGATCCGGCTGGCGGGTGTCAGGCGGGAGCTCAAGGCGGGCGACCCGCTACGCACCTCGGTGCAGGACGTGGCCGCGCGCTGGGGCTTCTGGCACCCGAGCCATTTCGCGGCGGACTACCGGAAGATGTTCGCCGAGCTGCCGTCCGAGACACTGCACGCGCCGCGGCCCGCCTGATCGGCAAGTCGTGGCGCGCGGGCGCGCGGGCGCGCGGCTATGCCAGAGACATGCGCCGGATGGCGACGAATCCGATGATCCCGAGTCCGGACAGGAACATCGCCCAGGTTCCGGGTTCGGGCACCGGCGCAAGGCTGCCGCCGTCGGCCAGTGCATAGGTCTGGCCGCCGAGCCCCGGATTGGCGAGCGGCTCGTAATAGACGTTCAGGCCGTTGCCGTGCAGGTTCGTCACCGTGCCGCCCGCGATGACCAGTCCGGAGATGGTGCCCACATACAGCGCGCCGCCCGCCGTGCCGTTCCCGTCGGTGAGGGCGACCTGGCCGCCGGCGATCTGGAAGTCGCCCCAGCCGAAGTTGTGGTCATAGCCCGCGGTGCTCGGGCCGAGGTCCGCGCCGGTGATCCAGAACGGATGGTCCCCGACGCCGAAGAAGATGAGCTGGGCGTTCTGGGTGTCCCACAGGGCGTTCTGCGTGCTGGTCGACTCGAGCTTGCCGCCGATGCGGAACTGATCGCCCGGACCTCCCGCGAGATAACCCGTGTCGGCCACCACCAGGTTGGCGAAGGTGTTGACGGAAGGATCGCTGGTGTACGCGCCGCCGTTCCACAGGGTGCCGTTGATCAGCACCTCGGTCGAGTGGGCGGCCATCGTCGCGCCGGGCTGGTTGGTGACGTCACCGTTGAT
>JBBIUI010000083.1:0-9801 GCA_037440385.1 Rhodocyclales bacterium
CGAGGAACAGTACCGGGCGGCGCTCGCCGACGGCGCCGCCTTCCTGCGCCGCTTCATGGCGCTGCCCTTCGAGGTCCCCGATCCGGCTTTCCGGAAGACCGTCGCGAGGCTCGATGCGGACGAGGGTGTCAATCATTCGACCGCGGAAGGCCTCGCGCGGCTGCGGCCGGTGCTCGAAGGCGGCACCGTGACCTACGGCGGACAGACCCATCCGGCCGACGGCAATGCCGCGCTGGTCGTCACGACGGCCGAGCGCGCGCGAGAGCTCTCGCGTGACCCGAAGATCGCGGTGCGGCTGCTCGGCTTCGGGCAGGCGCGCACCGAGCTCGCCTACATGCCGGAGGCGAGCGTGCCGGCCGCGCGCCGCGCGCTCGACCAGGCGGGGCTGGCGATCGGCAGGATGGATGCGATCAAGCTCCACGATCCGTTCGCGATCAACGACATCGTATTCGCGCGCGAGACCGGAACCGATCTCGCCGCGATCAACCGCTACGGCTGTTCGCTGGTCTGGGGACATCCGCAGGCCCCGATGGGGACGCGCTCGATCATCGAGCTGATCGAGGAGCTGGCGCTGCGCGGGGGCGGCTACGGCCTGTTCGCGGGCTGCGCGGCGGGCGACACCGCGATGGCGGTGGTGCTGCACGTGGGCGACGCGCGCTGAGACGCGCCCGCCCGGGCAGTCACGGCGGGAGGAGGACATGGATCTGTCGGGCTGGATCGAAGGCTGGGCCGGGCTCGCGCCGGGGCGCGTCGCGCTGCGATTCGAGGGCCGCGACCTCACCTACGCAGGCTTCGCGCAGCAGGTGCGCAGCGCCGCGGCCGCGCTCGCGCGCGCCGGCGTGCATCGCGGCGAATGCGTCGCCTATCTCGGCTGCAACAGCCCGGCGATGCTGGCACTGCTGTTCGGCTGCGCGCGGCTGGGTGCGATCTTCATGCCGCTCAACTGGCGGCTGGCGCCGCCCGAGCACTGCCAGGTGCTCAGGGACTCGACGCCGAGGCTGCTGTTCGTGGAGTCGGGCTTCGTCGACCGGATCGACTGCCTGTTCGAGGTCCTGGAGCGCATCAAGCTGGTGACGCTGGGGCACGCCCATGCCGGATGGATGAGCTGGGCCGCGTTCGTCGCCGGCGCGGACGAGCCGCCGCCCGAGGATCCGGCGGTCGGCTACGACAGCCCGGTGCTGGTCTGCTACACGTCCGGTTCGACCGGCAGGCCGAAGGGCGTGGTGCTCACGCAGGGTGCGTTGTTCTGGAACGCGATCAACAGCACCCACCTGCACGCGCTGACGGGCGCCGACCGGGTGCTGACGACGCTGCCGCTGTTTCATGTCGGCGGGCTGAACAACCAGACCCTGCCGGCGCTGCACGCCGGCGCGACCGTGGTGCTGCACGCGCGGTTCGATCCGGATGCCACCTTCGACGCGATCGAACGCGATGCGATCACGCTGACCGTGCTGGTTCCGGCCCAGCTCGACATGATGATGGCGAGCCCGCGCTGGCCCGACGCGAGGCTCGCGAGCCTGCGCATGATCGCCACCGGCTCGTGCATCATCCCGGAGCGGATCAGCCGCGCGGTTCATGCCCGCGGCATTCCGCTGGTGCAGATCTACGGTTCGACCGAGACCTGTCCGATCGCCACCTACCTGCTGCCCGAGGACGCGATGCGCAAGCCGGGCTCGGCGGGCCGTGCGGCCGTGCATTGCCGCGTGAAGGTCGTCGACGAGCGCGGGCGCGAGGTCGCGGCGGGGATCTCGGGCGAGGTGCTCGTCAAGGGGCCCAACGTGATGCTCGGCTACCGCAACCAGCCCGAGGCGAGCGCCGAGGCACTGCGCGATGGCTGGTTCCATACCGGCGACATGGGGTACTTCGATGCCGAAGGCTTCCTGTACATCAACGGCAGGAAGAAGGACATGATCATCACCGGAGGCGAGAACGTCTACCCGGCCGAGATCGAGAACGTGCTGTCCGAGTCGCCCGACATCGCCGAGGTCTCGGTCGTCGGAGCGCCCGACCAGCGCTGGGGCGAGGCGGTCGTCGCGGTCGTGGTGCCGCGCAATGGCGCCCGCCTCACCGAGCGCCAGGTGCTCGATCTGCTCGACGGACGGCTCGCCCGCTACAAGCAGCCCCGGCGGGTGCTGTTCGCCGAGCGGCTGCCGCGCACCGCCCTGGGCAAGATCCGCAAGGAAGACGTGCGCGAGCTGGTGCAGCAGGCCGCGCCGCACGGCGCCTGACCGGGAGAGCCTCGCGATGGCGCTGAAGATCGGAATCGATGTGGGCGGCACCTTCACCGACTTCGTCGTGACGCGCGACGGCGACGAGCCGGCCATCTTCAAGACGCTCTCGACGCCCGAGGATCCTTCGATCGCGGTGATCGACGGGCTCGCCCGCATCGCCGCCGGACAGCAGCCGGCGCTGCCGCTGGAGCGCTTCGCGGCGGGCATCGACACCATCGTGCATGGCACGACGGTGACGACCAACGCGACGCTCACGCGCACCGGTGCGAAGTGCGCGCTGCTGACCACCGCGGGGGTGCGCGACGCGCTCGAGATGCGCCGCGGCATCCGCGAGCGCCAGTACGACAACCGCTATACCAATGTCGAGCCGCTGGTGCCGCGCCATCTGCGCGAGGGAGTGCGCGGGCGGCTCGACCGGCACGGGCGCGAGCTCGAACCGCTCAGCCTGGAGGACGTGCGAGCGGCGATCGGGCGGCTGCGCCGCGAAGGCGTCGAAGCGGTCTCCGTGTGCTTCATGAACTCGTTCGCGAATCCGGCCCACGAGCTGGCGGCCGCCGCGCTCGTGCGCAGCGAGCTGCCCGGTGCCTACCTGACGGTGTCGGCGCAGCTGCTGCCCTCGATCCGGTTCTACGAGCGCGTCAGCACCACCGCGCTGAACTCCTATGTCGGTCCCAAGCTCAATGGCTATCTGGACCGGCTCGTCGGCCGGCTCGCGCAGTCGGGCTTCCGCGGCCTGTTGCTGGTCATGCAGAGCAACGGCGGGGTGATCTCGCCGCAGGCCGCGCGCGAGAAGGCGGCACTGACGCTGCTGTCCGGACCGGCGGGCGGGCCGGTCGCCGGGCTGTTCCACGCCCGGCTGCACGGTCGCGACCAGTGCATCACCACCGACATGGGCGGCACCAGCTTCGAAGCGTCGGTCGCCTCCGGCGCTCCGATGCTCAAGAACGACGGCGAGATCGCGCGGCTGAAGATCGCGCTGCCGATGCTCGACATCCACACCATCGGCGCGGGCGGCGGCTCGATCGGCTGGATCGACCGCGGCGGGTTGCTGCGCATGGGACCGCACAGCGCGGGCGCCGATCCGGGCCCGGCCTGCTACGGCAGGGGCGGGAAGGCGCCCACGACGACCGATGCCAACGTCGTGCTCGGTTATCTCGACCCGGCATTCTTCGCCGGCGGCAGCATGCCGCTCGACGCGCAGGCGGCGCGCGCGGCGATCGCGAAGGACATCGCCGGCCCGATGGGCCTCGACGTCGAGGAGGCGGCCGCCGGCATGTACCGCGTCGCCTGCAACAACATGGCGCAGGCGATTCGCGAGGTGACGATCAAGCGCGGCTACGATCCGCGCGAATTCCCGCTCGTCGCCGCAGGCGGCGCCGGCCCGATCCATTCGTGCCTGATCGCGCACGAGCTCGAGATCCCGCTGCAGATCGTGCCGCGCGAAGCCTCGGTGCTGTGCGCCTTCGGCATGCTGATGAGCGATCTCAGGCACGATTTCGTGCGCACCTTCGTCGCGCGCCTCGATGCGCTCGACTGGGACGGGCTGCGGCGTACGCTCGCGGCCATGATCGCCGAGGGCGAGCGCCAGCTCGAAGACGAGCGCATCGGGGCGAGCCGGCGCCGCTTCGAGGTCAGGCTGGACTGCCGCTACGTCAAGCAGTATCACGAGGTGTCCTACGCGGTCGCGCTCGATGCGATCGAACGCGGCGATGCGGCGGGCATCGCGCAAGGCTTCCACGCCGAGCACAACCGGCTGTACGGCTACTCGCTCGAAGCCGAGAACACGCCGGTCGAGATCATCAACGTGCGCGTGCAGGCGATCGGACTCGTCGACAAGCCGCGCCACCGCGAGGAAGCCTTCGTGTCGCAGGACGCGGGCGCGGCGCGCAAGGGCGAACGGCGCGCCTACCTGCCCGAGAGCCGGCAGTTTCGCCCGATCGCGGTCTTCGACGGGCAACGCATGCGGCCGGGCAACCGCATCGCCGGGCCGGCGCTGATCGAGCAGGAGACGACGACCGTGTTCGTCAGCGAGTCCTATGACTGCGTGGTGGATCGCCGCGGTTCGTTCGCGCTGTACCTGAAAGGGCGCGAGGACCTCGTGGCGGGCTGCCTGCGCATCGCGGAGGCACAGGCATGAACCGGATCGATCCCATCCTGCTTTCGGTGTATGCGCGCACCTTCAAGTCGATCACCGACGAGATGAGCATCTCGATGGAGAAGACGACGCGCTCGCCCATCCTGTGCGAGGCCAGGGATTACGTCACCGGCCTGTACGACGCCGAAGGCAACATGCTCGAGCAGACCGAGAACCTGCCGATCCTCGCGTTCTCGCTCGCGCCGGTGTGCAAGTACATCCGCAAGTATTTCGGCGACGACCTGCATCCGGGCGACGTGATCTTCCACAACGACGTGTTCTCGCTCGGCAACCAGAACAACGACGTGGCCGTCTACAAGCCGGTGTTCCGCGCGAACGAACTGGTCGCATGGACCGCGGTCAAGGGCCACCAGGCCGACATCGGCGGTGCCGTCGCGGGCGGCTACAACCCGAACGCCGTCGAGGTCTGGCAGGAGGCGCTGCGGATCCCTCCGGTCAAGGTGTTCGAGCGCGGCGTGCTGCGCAAGGACGTCTGGAACCTGATCTTCGCCAACATCCGCTTCGACATCGTGCAGCACGACATGAAGGCGCAGATCGGCGCATGCACGGTGGGCGAGCGCCGGGTGCTCGCGTTGATCGACAAGTACGGCATCGACCGCTACGCGGCGCACAAGCAGGCGCTGTTCGAGGCGACCCGCAGGATGATGGAGGCGGAGATCGAGAAGATCCCGAACGGAAGCTACCATGGCGAGGGGCACGTGTATTACGACGGGCGCAACGCCGGCAGCACCTTCACGATCCGCGTCGACATCGACGTGCGCGACCGCTCGATCCGCTTCGACTATTCGCGTACCGACGCGCAGACCAACGGCTTCGTGAATGGCACCTTCACCTCGAGCGCCTCGGCGACGATCCTGACGCTGCTGCAGATGGTCAACCCGGACATCCCGCACAACGAGGGCATGGTGCAGCCGATCGAGATCGTCATTCCCGAGGGTACGATCCTCAACGCGTCCTACCCGAAAGCCACGACCTTCGGCAATCACCTGTGCCCGCCCAACGCGGACGCGATCCAGCGCGCGCTCGCCCCGGTCATGCCCGAGCGGGTGACCGCGGGCTGGAACAACCTGCTGTGCTCGCTGACGACCGGCATCGACCCGCAGAAGAACGACAAGTACGTCGACATCGGCTTCATGGGCCTGAAGGGCGGTTCGGGCGCGATGCGCGGCACCGACGGCTACGATCACATCGGCATGATCGACGCGTCCGGCGGCGTGCTCGACCAGGACTACGAGATGTTCGAGCAGCAAACGCCCCACCGGCTGATCAAGCACGAATACGTGACCGATTCGGCCGGAGTCGGACAGTGGCGCGGCGGCCTGGGCGTCGAGACGATCTTCGAGATCGGCGCCGACGACACCCAGCTCGTGACCTTCGGCGACGGGGACTTCGAACCCGCGTTCGGGCTGTTCGGCGGCGGCAGCGGCACGCTGAACTTCATCCGGCTGACCTATCCGGACGGGCGCACCGTGGTGCCGAAGAACAAGGATCTGATCACCGGCGTACCCAGGGGAACGGTCTACCACCAGCAGGCCGGCGGCGGAGGCGGCTACGGCGATCCGCGCAACCGCGACCGCACGCTGCTCGTCGCCGAAGTGCGCAACGGCGTGATCTCGAAGCAGGCGGCGATGCGCGACTACGGCATGACCGAGGAGCAGCTCGCGCAGTGCTGAGACCATGAGGGTCCGGTCGTGAATTTCGATCTCACCGACGAGCAGCGCCAGATCCGCGACACCTTCGCGCGGGTGTGCGACGAGCGCATCGCGCCGCAGGCGGCGGCGATCGACGAGGCGCACGCATTTCCCCGCGCGCTGTTTCGCGAGATCGCGGCGCTCGGCCTGTTCGGCATGCGCTATCCCGAGCGCGACGGCGGCAGCGCACTGGCGCTGACCGAATTCTGCCTGGCGATCGAGGAGATCGCGCGCGGGTCGATGTCGCTCGCCGGCGCCTGTGCGATGCAGTCGCTGATGGGCACCAAGTTCGTGCACATGCTCGGAACCGCGGACATCCGCGAGCGGCTGTTCAAACCGGCGCTCGCCGGCGAGAAGATCGGCACGCTGTGCATGACCGAGCCGAATGCCGGTTCCGATCTCGACTCGATCGCCACCCGGGCGCGCAGCGTCGAGGGCGGCTACGTGCTCGACGGCCGCAAGACCTGGATCACCAATGCGCCGGTCGCGGACTTCTTCACCGTGTTCGCGCGCTCGGGCGAGGAGCGCAAGCTGACGATCTTCCTCGTCGAGCGAGGCTTCGACGGGCTCACGGTCGGACGCGAGATCCGCAAGATGGGGGTGTGGGCGCTGCCGACCTCCGAGGTCGCGTTCGACGGCTGTTTCGTTCCGCAAACGCACCGGCTCTCGCGCGAGGAGGGCGACGGCGAGACGCATTTGCGCAAGACGCTGGCCGAGATCCGCATCCTGACCGGCGCGATGGCGCTCGGGGTGGCGCGGGCGGCGCTCGCCGAGGCGGTGCGCTATGCCGGCGTGCGCAAGCAGTTCGGCAAGACCATCGACCGTTTCCAGGCGATCCAGCTCAAGCTCGCCGACATGGCCACCGGCGTCGAGGCGGCGACCCGTCTCGTGTATTACGCGGCCTGGCTGCACGACGCCGGCCGGGACCACCACAAGGAAGCGGCGATGGCCAAGCTGTTCGCGACCGAGACCGCGGCCTCGGTGTGCGACCAGGCGGCGCGCGTGCTCGCCTCCTACGGCTATGCGATGGATTACCCGGTGCAGCGCTATCTGCGCGACGTGCGCTTCACGCTGATCGGCGGGGGCACCAGCGAGATCCTCCGGCTGATCATCGCCAAGGGAGTGACTTCGTGACCGATGCGCGATCGCGGCCGATCCGCGTCGTGCTGGCCAAGCCCGGCCTGGACGGCCACGACCAGGGCGCCAAGGTGGTCGTGCGCGCGCTGATGGATGCCGGCATGGAGGTCATCTACACCGGGCTGCGCCAGTCGCCGGAGGCCATCGTGCGCATCGCGCTCGATGAGGACGTCGATGTCATCGCGCTGTCGAGCATGGCCGGCTCGCACCTGCCGTTTTGCCGGCGGCTCAAGCCGCTGCTCGAACAGGCCGGGCTGGGCGACAAGCTGTGGGTGATCGGCGGGAACCTGCCGGCGGCCGACCACGCCGAGCTGCGCGCGCTGGGCTTTGCCGGGATCTTCCCGACCGGCTCGCGGCTGGACGACATCGGCAAGTTCATCAAGGAACGGCTTCCATGAAGGGCGAGGGCGTGAAGGGCGAGGGCGCGGCCGACCCGAAGCCGGTCATCAACGAATCGGGCGTCGTCATCGAGCCGCTCTACACGGCGGCCGACGTCGAGGCGAGCGGCGGGCTGGCCATGGTCGGCCCGCCGGGCGAGTACCCCTTCACCCGCGGCATCCACCGGCTGATGTACCGCAAGCAGCCCTGGACGATGCGCCAGTACACGGGCTTCGGCAACCCGGAGCAGACCAACGAGCGCTTCAAGTACCTGATCGCCAACGGGCAGACCGGACTGAACGTGGCCTTCGACCTGCCGACGCAGTGCGGGCTCGATTCGGACGACCCGCTGGCCGAGGGCGAGGTCGGGCGCGTGGGCATGGCGGTCGATACGCTGCGGGACTTCGAGATCGCCTTCGAGGGCATCGATCTGGAGCGCATCACCGTGTCGCTGACGATCAACGGCGCCGCGGCGATCCTGATCGCGATGTATCTGGCGATGGCCGAAAAGCGCGGCGTCGATGTCACGCGGCTGCGCGGCACCGCGCAGAACGACATCCTCAAGGAATTCGTCGGCCGCGGCACCTGGATCTTCCCGGTCGAACCCTCGATGCGGCTCGTCGGCGACACGATCGAGTACTGCGCGAGGCGCGCGCCGAAGTACAGCCCCGTTTCGGTGTGCGGCTACCACATCCGCGAATCGGGCGCCGACCCGGCACAGGAGATGGCCTATGCCTTCTGCATCGCCTGCGCCTATGCCGACGAGGTGATCCGGCGCGGCCTGCCGGTCGACGAGTTCGCCGGGCGGCTGTCGTTCAACTTCAACATCTTCGGCAGCCTGTTCGAACAGGTCGCGAAGTTCCGCGCCGGGCGCGGCCTGTGGGCGAAGATCATGAAGGAGCGCTATCGGGCGCAGAAACCGGGCTCGATGTGGATGCGCATGATCGCGGGCGGCGGCGGCGGCGGGCTGACCTTCGAGCAGCCCGAGGTCAACATCGTGCGCGGCGCCTATTACGCGCTGATCTCCGCGCTGTCGGGTGCGCAGACGATGGCGCTGTGCTGCTACGACGAGGCCTACACGATCCCGAGCGAATATGCCCAGCGCATCTCGCTGCGCACGATGCAGCTGCTGATCGAGGAAATGGGCCTCACCGACACCGTCGATCCGCTGGGCGGCTCGTGGTACGTCGAGACGCTGACCAACCGCATGCGCCAGAAAATGCAGGCCATCATGGCCGAGACCGACGCGGCCGGCGGCATCGTGCGGCTGATCTCGGAAGGCGTCATCCAGGCCAAGGTCTCGGCGCAGGCCTACCGGCGCCAGCGCGACATCGAATCCGGAAAGATCCGCAAGGTCGGCGTCAACTGCTACCGCAGCGAGCACGAGGAGGAGCATGCGGTCCAGATGCACCCGTACCGCGACGAGGACGCCCGGCGCCAGATCGCGCGCCTCGACGAGGTGCGGTCGGGCCGCGACGCGCAAGCCGCCGGCCGCGCGCTCGCACGCATCGGCGCCGATGCGCGCAGCGGTGCCAATGTCATGCCGGCGATCGTCGAGGCGGTGAAGGCGTACTGCACCGTGGGCGAGATCACCGGCGAGCTGGTCGGGGCGTTCGGCCGGTACAAGGAACCGATCCGGTTCTGAACGGGGACACGACGTGACGGGAATCGAACGCTATCTTGCGCCCCGTTCGCTCGGCGAGGCGCTCGCGGGGCTCGCCTCGGGCGAGGCGACGCTGCTCGCGGGGGGCACCGACCTGATGCCCGCGAGCCAGGCCGGCAAGCTGAAGCTGCGGCCGACGCTGATCAATCTGCGCCACGTCGCCGAGCTGCGAGGCATAGGCGTGGAAGGCGGGCGCATCCGGATCGGCGCGCTGACGACGGTCGCCGAGCTGCTCGACGATGCGATCGTGCGCGAGCGCGTGCCCGTGCTCGCCGAGGCCGCGGACCATTTCGCCAGCGGACAGATCCGCAACGTCGCCACCGTCGGAGGCAACCTGTGCAACGCCTCGCCTGCGGGCGACCTGCTGGTCCCGCTGCTCGTGCTCGATGCGGCGGTGGAACTCGCCGGCGCGCGCGACGGTGCGATCGTGCGGCGCGAGGTGCCGCTCGGCGCGTTCTTCGCCGGCCCCGGGCGCACGCGGCGTGCGAGCGACGAGCTCGCGGCGGCGGTGTGGATCCCGCTGCCGCAGCCCGGCGCGCTCGCGCG
>JBBIUI010000084.1:0-9674 GCA_037440385.1 Rhodocyclales bacterium
ACAATCTGGGATCATGCGGGACCCGTCCCGAAGCGGAACGCGACGGCGACGATCTTGCCGCCGTAGCGCACCCGCACCCTGGCCTGCCAGGTCATGCGGGCCGTGACGCACACAGCCAGATTCGTGTCGCCTTCGAAGACACGTGCTGCGGTGCGCGTCAGCACGATCCGGTTTTCGCCCATGTTCATGCCCACACCGGTCAGCACCGCCTCGACACCGTCCGGCGGAGTGCCCGACACGCCAATGCGCAAGTGTAACGGCCGCGACGCGGCCACCGGCAGCGGCGTCAGATCGAGCTCGATCCTCCCGCCCTGCGGCAATTCGGCCGTACAGCGCCGCAGCCCGGCATCACAGGGCTCGACCGGCACCACCGTCTCGGTGTCCGGTGCCAGCGCGCCGGCCGCGAGCAGCATCAGCGCGATGCCGGCCCAGGCGAGCGCCACGGCGCCGATGCGGCCGGATTTGCGCGCGGCCGTTCGCGTCGCCGGGCGGTCGCCGGCGATGATCGCGGCGCAATGCTGTGGCGTGTGGGGCATCGAATCGGGAAGCTCGGGCGAACGCGATTGTGCCGGGGACGGCGCCCGCACAAACTTGATCGAGATCAAGGATTCTATGCGCGATCGCCCTACAGTGCGGCAAAGCGCCGCAGGGGGGCGCGGCCCGGTTCGCGGGTGATCGGCAGGTTTGGTTTTTCTTTCCAAGGGGGAATTCATGAAAAGGATTGCGAGTAACGCGGTACCGCTGCTGCTGGCGACGGGCCTGGGGATCGGTGCTACGGCGGGCTGGTCCGCCGAGTCGCTGCAGGATGTCATGAAACGCCGCAGCCTGTCGCAGCAGGATCTGCTGGCAGCGGCGAAGACCTACGTGCCGACCGGAAAGCGCGACGAGTTCGTCGTGTTCAGCTCTGGCGGCCAGAGCGGTCAGGTCATCGTCTACGGCATCCCCTCGATGCGCATCCTCAAGTACATCGGCGTATTCACGCCGGAACCGTGGCAGGGCTATGGTTTCGACGAGGAATCGAAAGCGGTGTTGCGGCAGGGAAACATCGACGGCAAGCCGATCGACTGGGGCGACGCGCACCACCCGGCCATCTCGGAGACCGACGGCAAGTATGACGGCCAGTTCCTTTTCATCAACGACAAGGCCAATCCGCGCATCGCGGTGATCGACCTGCGCGACTTCGAGACCAAGCAGATCGTCGTCAATCCGATCTTCAAGAACGAGCACGGCGGCGCATTCGTGACCCCGAACACCGACTACATCATCGAAGCCGCGCAGTACGCGGCTCCGCTCGAGAACAAGAAATTCTTTCCGCTCGAGCAGTTCAACGAGAAGTACCGCGGCGGGGTCACCTACTGGAAGTTCGACCGCAAGGCCGGCCGCATCGTCCCGCAGCAGTCGTTCTCGCTGGAACTGCCGCCATACTCGCAGGATCTTTCCGACGCCGGCAAGGGGCCGTCGGACGGCTGGTCGTTTACGAATTCGTTCTGTGCCGAGCGCTATGTCGGAGGCATCGAGAAGGGACGCCCGCCGTATGAGGCGGGCTGCTCGGCGAAGGACACCGACTACCTGCACGTCATCAACTGGAAGAAGGCCGCCGAACTGGTCAAGGCCGGGAAGGCGAAGAAGATCAACGGCCACAACGTCATCATGATGGAAACGGCGATCAAGGAGGGCATCCTGTTCCTGATCCCCGAGCCGAAGAGTCCGCACGGCGCGGACGTGTCCCCCGACGGAAAGTACATCGTCGTCGCCGGCAAGCTCGATACGCACGCCTCCGTGTACAGCTTCGAAAAGATCATGGCGGCGATCAAGGCCGGCAAGTTCGAATCGAAGGATCCGTACGGCATCCCGGTGCTCAGCCTGAAGGACACGCTGCACACGCAGGTGTCGCTCGGCCTCGGTCCGCTGCATACCCAGTACGACTCGAAGCCGTGCGTCGCCTACACGTCGATGTACGTCGATTCGCAGGTGGCGAAGTGGAACTACTGCGAGGGCAAGGTGCTCGACAAGATCAACATCCACTACAACATCGGCCACCTGATGACGATGGAAGGCGACTCGGCGGATCCGAAGGGGCACTACCTCGTCGCGCTGAACAAGCTGGCGATCGACCGCTTCCAGCCGGTCGGGCCGCTGCATCCGCAGAACCATCAGCTGATCGACATCAGCAACGACAAGATGCAGTTGCTCTACGACATGCCGGTACCGCTGGGCGAGCCGCACTATGCAGTCGCCATTTCGGCCTCCAAGCTGAAGCCGGCGGTGCGCTACAAGGTGGGCACGAACAGCCGCGCCGATGCGCCGAATCCGGGGATGGTCAGGGCCGGCGAAGAGAAGGTCGTCCGGAAGGGCAACAAGCTCGAGGTCTTCGCCACGCTGGTGCGTTCGCATATCACCCCCGAGACGATCGAGGCCGAAGTGGGCGACGAGGTGACGATCCACCTGACCAATCTCGAGCGCGCGCAGGACGAGACGCACGGCTTCACGGTGTCGACGTACAACACGCACGCGTCGATCGAGCCGGGCAAGACGGTGACGGTGAAGTTCAAGGCCGACAAGGAAGGCGTCTATCCGTACTACTGCACGGAGTTCTGCTCGGCGCTGCACCTGGAGATGCAGGGCTATCTGCTGGTCAAGCCGAAGGGGTGGAAGCCGGCCAAGGTCGTCGCCGAGAAGGCCATCTACACCAAGGCCGACTATGAGAAGCAGGTGAAGAAGATCGCCGGCACCCAGGCCGTCATCGACTCCGTGGTGGGCTACATCACCAGCGTCAACTACAAGGACTTCCCGGATGTCGTCGCGCTGGTCGAAGATGCCACGGATCAGCTCGGCAAGATGCCGGCGGCCAAAGCCAAGCACGAGGAAGCGGCGAAGAAGGGCGACTGGCAGAACGCCACGCTGTGGGCGGAGCAGGTCTTCCAGTATCAGGTGAAGGCCGCGGACATCGGCCTGCGCGCGAAGACCTACCTCGAGCAGCACGGTGCGAAGAAGGTTGGCAAATAGCTCGGACTGACCGCGCTGGGTCGTGGGGCAGAGTCGGATCTGCCCCACGATTTTTTTCCGACGGAGGACGACGGGGGAATTGATGAAACGAACGACGATGCTCGCGGCGGCGGTCGCGATGGTCTTCAGCGGTGCCGCACTGGCGGACGGCGCAAAACTGTTCGCCGAGAAAACCTGTATCGCCTGTCACGGCAAGGACGCCAAGAAGCCGCTCCAGCCGGACTATCCCAAGCTGGCGGGGCAGAACGCGAAGTACATGGAACGGCAGATGCTCGACATCAAGAGCGGGGCCCGTGCGAACGGCAATTCGGCGGCGATGAAGGGTGTGATGCACCTGGTGAGCGAAGCCGAGATCAAGCAACTCGCGGAGTATCTGTCCAAGCTCAAGCCCTGAGCCGTCCGGCGGTCCGCGGGGCAAGACTCCGGTCACGGGATCGATTCGGGCATCGATTGAGGCATGTCAAGGCGTGCCGGCCGTTCCATGGGAAAATGCCGGCCCGCAGGACGGAAACGAAAGGATACGTAAATGCACAAGGTCGTCATCGTAGCGCTGTCGTTGTCGCTCGCCGGATCGCTTGCGCTTGCGCAGGCGCCCGCTCCGAAAAGGAGCGGCATCGAGTCCAAGGATTACAAGTGGAATGCCCAGGAAGGCGAGAAGATCGAGGCCCTGAGGCTCAAGGGTGACGTCAAGCAGGGCAAGGAAGACTATGAGGTCTGCGGCGCCTGCCACCTGCCATCGGGTGCGGGCCGTCCCGATGGCACATTCCCGCAGCTCGCCGGCCAGCACGCGACGGTGCTGATCAAGCAGATGGCCGACATCCGGGCCGGATTGCGTGACAACCCGACGATGTACCCGTTCGCGAAAGAGCTGACCGATCCGCAGGCGCTGGCCAATGCGGCCGCCTACATCAACAGTCTGTGCATTCCGCTGGACCATGGCCGCTACGAGGGGCGGGACGCCGCGCGGCAGATTTCGGACGGCAAGCCGCTGTACGAGAAGCAGTGCAAGGAATGCCATGGCGCGAACGGACAGGGAAACAAGGAGAAGTTCTACCCGGTCATCGCCGGCCAGCATTACAAATACCTGTTGCGCCAGATGACCGACATCCGGGACGGCAAGAGGCGTAACGCCAATCCGGACATGGTCAAGGTGATCAAGCCGTACACGAACGCGCAACTGGTCGCCATCTCCGCCTACCAGTCGAGCCTGAGCATGCCCGGCTCGATGTGCAAGGCCGGCGCGAAGAAGAAATAAACCGCAGGCAGCACCCGCCGGCAGCCCGTGTCTCGCGGCTGCGCGGCGGGTGTCTTCGTTGACACGCGGGCTCGTTGCCCGCCCGAACCGGCTGAGCCGCGACAGCCGGTGTGCGACAGGAAATCCGAACATGCCGGCCCAGAGCAGACACACCAGCATCGCCAGGGTGCTCACCGTGATCGCACTCGTCGCGATGATCGCCGCCTATTTCTCGCCGATCTGGTGGGTGTCTCTGACCGCCCCGAATTATCCGAAGGATGCGTTCCCCGATGGCATTCGCATCCATTTCCATTTCGACGGGGTCTACAACGGCTGCAAGGCGGGCGGGGCCGGAACGCGCGTGGGCAAGGAGACGCTGCAGGAGGATCTTGGCGCGCAGACCGAGCGTTACAACCCGATCCTCGATCAGGGCAAGGGGGCGAAAAAGGAAGTCGAAGGACTGGACTGCCTGCACGAAATGAACACGATCAACCACTACGTCGGCATGTATCCCATCGCGACCGGTTCCCCGGTCGAGTTACGGCTGTCGAAGTTCATCTTCGGGTTCTTCGGCGTGATGCTGCTGGGATTCCTCTCGACGCAGCGCCGCCGGCAGATGATGATGCTGGGCGCGGGCTTCGCCGCGGTCACCGCATGGATGGTCGTCGACCAGATCCTGCTGGGGCATCTGGATGCGTTTGCGGCCCATTACTACAGCGAGGCGAGCACCTTCTTCAACCAGCCCGAGGTGCTCACGCGCTGGGTGGCCAACCTGAAGTTCGCGACGCTGGCCACGATGGCCGGCCTCGTCGTGGCGATGATCATCGTGTGGCTCGGCGTGTGGAAGATGCGCAATTTCCAGCTCCTGCTGGCGCTGGTCCCGGCGCTGTTGCCGGTATTCTTCGTCATCGACTACGCCGGCTGGCTGTGGTTCTTCGGTCACAACCTGCATCCGTGGGGTGCCTTCACGGTCAAGCCGTTCATGCCGACGGTATTCGGTGAGGGGAAGGTCGCGCAGTTCTCCACGTACTCGTATCCCTACTGGGGTTACGGGCTGCTGACGATCGTTTTCGTGACGCTGCTGCCCGCGCTGCTGATCCGGCGCAAGCAGTTGAGGCAGGAAGGTGCGGCCGGAACCTGACGCAGGCGCAGCGATGGTCTCGCGGGTGCGCATCGAAGCCTGGTCCGTGCTGCTCGCGCTGGCGCTCGCCTCGGGCGGCAGCACCGCGCAGGGCACGGCCGGGCAGCCGGGCGCGGCTGCGCACGAAGCGCCCCGCGCCGAAGCCGGCGGGCCCGAGGTCGCGACGGCGGTGCACGGCCGCGACGGGCGCATCCGCGGCCTGGTTCCTTTCCAGTCCCTCGTCGATGCCGCGCCGGACGGTTCGGTCCTGAAGCCGAGTCCCGGCGTGTATGCCGGCCCGGTGCGCGTGACCCGGCCGATCGTCATCGACGGCGGCGGCCGCGTGACGATAGACGGCGGCGGCAAGGGCAGCGTATTCATGCTCCGGACCGACGGTGCGACGTTGCGCGGCGTGCACCTCAAGGGCTCCGGTGATTCGCATGACAGCGACGACGGATGCCTGAACGTGCGCGGCCACCGGAACACGATCGAAGGAAACGTCATGGACGACTGCCTGTTCGGCATCGACCTCAAGCAGTCGAACGACAACGCCGTGCTCCGCAACCGGATATCGTCCAAGCCGTTCGGGCTGGGCCTGCGCGGCGACGCGTTGCGCCTGTGGTACAGCATGCGCAACCGGATCGAGGCCAACGAGGTGTCCGATTCGCGCGACATGGTGGTGTGGTATTCCAACGGCAACCTGTTTCGCGACAACGTCGGTCGGCGCAGCCGCTATTCGCTGCATTTCATGTTCTCGTACGACAACGAGGTGGTCGGCAACCGCTTCTACGACAATGCCGTTGGGGTCTACCTGATGTACACGGAGCGGGTCAATGTGCGCGACAACGTCATCTCGCACGCCACCGGCGCGGCGGGCATGGCCATCGGCTTCAAGGAAGCGTCGGACGCCATCGTGGAGGGCAACGAGATCATCTACTGCGCCGTGGGCATCGGCTCCGACCTGTCGCCGTTTCAACCGGGCTCGAAGATCCTCGTGCGCAACAACCGTTTCGCCTACAACGGCATCGGCATGTTGTTCAACAGCGAACTGGGCGGCAGCGTCATGACCGGCAACCGCTTCGAGGGAAACATCATCCACGTCGCCCTCGGCGGCCACAGTGCCTCGGGCCTGAACGAGTGGCGCGGCAACTACTGGGACGACTACCAGGGTTTCGACCGCGACGGCGACGGCATCGGCGACACTCCGTATCGATTGCTGGCCTTCGCCGACCGCATCTGGATGGAGATCCCGGCCGCACGTTTTTTCAAGAATGCGCCGGTGATGGAGCTGCTCGACTTCCTCGAAAGGCTGGCGCCTTTCTCGATGCCCGACGTACTGGTGCGTGACGACGCGCCGGTATTGCGCAAGCCGCAACGGGGGGATACGTGAGCGAGCCGGCCGCCACGCGCAAACCCGCTCCCGCGTCGCCGGTTTCCCAGGAGCGCCGCCGCCAGGCGCGCCGCCGCTTCTTGCGCACGGTGCTGCTCGCCGGCGGGGTGCTCGGTGGCGCGGTGTCGGGCTATCTGCCGCGCGCCTATGCGATGAAGGCGCGGCTGCGCCCGCCCGGCGCACTCGACGAGCACGACTTCCTCGCCTCCTGCATCAAATGCGGCCAGTGCGTGCAGGTCTGCCCGGTGCAGGCGATCAAGCTCGCGGATCTCGTCGACGGCTACGGTGTCGGCGTGCCCTACATCGACGCGCGCGCGCAGGCATGCGATTTTTCGTGCGACGTCGGGCAATGCATCCTCGCCTGTCCGACCGGTGCGCTGACGTACGTGAAGCCGGAATTCCTTTCCGTGCGCGAGGGCGCACGCCTTGCCGCCAAACCGATCCTGAAGGCCAGGAAGAAGGAGCCGGACAGCGCGCTGAACTTCAGGGAGCGCATGGGCGTCGCGGGCCTCGTGCGCCCCAGCAGCTGTCTGGCGGTGAAGGGTCTCGGCTTCAAGGGGCGGGTACGCGGCGACGCGTTCGAGGGGCGCATGCGCTACATGGAGGTCGATCGCTGGAAGCCGATCGCGATCCGCGATCACCCCTACGACGTGGCGCGGTGCGACCTGTGCGTGCGCGAATGTCCGATCGAGGGGGCGCTGTCCATCGAAATGATGCTCGCGCCCGATGGATCGAGACGCGCACAGCCCGTGGTGCATGAACCGTGCGTCGGTTGTGGCGTGTGCGAGATGATCTGCCCGGTCGAGCCGGCGGCGATCGTCGTCGAACAGCGTGAGGTCTGGCGGACATGAACGACGTCGCGAGCCGGCGCTTTCTCGACCCGATCCTCGTCATGCTGGGGCGCGCTCCGCGAAAAGGCGGCCCGATCAGCGAGCGCGCGCAACGAGTCCATGAACTGAAGCGCGCCACCAACAAAGCCGAGTTGACGGCCGCGCGCGAACGCATGCGCGCGGGTGCAGTCAAGTCGAACAGGTGGCGAAACCGGCGCTGGGCCACGCTGGTCGCCGTGAACCTGCTGTTCGTCGTGTCCTATTACTTCGACATCCAGATTCTCGAAGGGGCACTGACGGCCTCTCGTTTCGTCGGCTTCCACATGATCGACCTGAATTCCGCGCTGCAGGTCATGCTGGCACACAAGCACATCATCGTGAACCTCGTGATCGGCACCGGCACCGTACTCGTTTTCTGGCTGTTGCTGGGCGGGAGGTCCTTCTGTTCGTGGGTCTGTCCCTATCACCTGCTGGCGGAGTGGGCGGACAAGCTGCACGTGCTGCTCGTCCGGGAGAAACTCGTCACCGACCAGAACATGCACCGCGGCCTGCGCAGTGCATTCTGGGTCGTGTTCGCCGTGCTGGCGTTCGCGACCGGGTACACGGTTTTCGAATCCATCTCGCCGACCGGCATGCTGTCGCGCGCGCTGATCTACGGGCCCGGCCTCGCGCTGCTGTGGGTGCTCGCGCTGCTGGTGTTCGAGGTGTTCTTCTCCAGGCGCGCATGGTGCCGCTACGTCTGTCCGATCGGACTGACCTACGGCGTGGTCGGCATCTTCTCGCCGGTGCGCGTCAAGTACACGCTGCAAAGCTGCTTTCACGAGGGCGACTGCCGCAAGGTCTGCCTCGTCCCGCACGTGCTCGATCCCGTGATCAAGGGCCGTGCGCAGGACACCGAAGTGGCGATCGGTCCGGATTGCACGCGCTGCGGGCTTTGCGTCGATGCCTGCCCGACCGGTTCGCTGAAATTCGAAATCAAGGGACTCTCCCGGCTGCTGTGATGCCTGCGAACGGCAACCGGTGCCGCCCGATGATCCGCCTGCGCGAGGTCTCGAAGACCTTCAAGCGAAACAAGGTTCTCGACGGAATCGACCTCGAGCTGGGAATCGGCGAGCGCGTCGCGCTGATCGGCTCGAACGGTGCGGGCAAGACGACGCTGATCCGCTGCCTGCTCGGCGAATACACGCACGAGGGCAGCGTGAGCATCGACGGACTGTCGCCGCGCGAGCATCGCACGCGGGTGCTCGCCGGCGTGGGTTTCGTTCCGCAGCAGCCGCCGCCGCTGAAGATGCCGGTCGGACAACTGGTGGAGTTCGCCGCGTCGCTGTGCGGCAGCGATGCGCGCCGCATGTCCGCACTGGCCGGCCGGCTCGGCCTCAATCTCGATGCGCTGTGGTCGCGGCCCTTCGTCAAGCTCTCGGGCGGCATGAAGCAGAAGCTGCTGATCGTCATCGCACTGGGGCGCGATGCGAAGATCCTCATGCTCGACGAGCCGGCGGCCAGCCTGGATCCCGAGGCGCGCAAGGTCTTCTTCGAGCTGCTGGCCGAGCGCCAGGACGATGCGCTGATGCTGATCTCGAGCCACCGCCTGAACGAGATCTCGTCGCTGGTCAACCGCGTGGTCGAGATGGATCTCGGAAAGGTCGTGCTCGACGATCGCGTCGCGGATGACCTCGCGCTGACCGGCCTGCTCGCGTGCCGGGTCGTCGCCAGGCGCGCGGATCCGGCGCTCGCCCGCGCCCTGTCGGCGTGGAAGCTGTGCGAGGTGGGCGATGGGCTCGAATGGGAGGGCGTGGTGGCGGGCCCCGACCGGTTGCGATTCCTCGGCACGATTTCGCGCTACGTCGCGATCATCCGCCATGTCTCGTTGGAGGAACGCGATGTCTCGCCGCAGGAACGCGATGTCTAGTCCGGTGCCCGGAGCGCGCCGCAGGGCACTGGGCACACTGGCCGGTGCCGGCTTCGCGCTGACGCCGCTCGCGGCGATGCTCTCGGCATGCAGGCGATCGAGCCTGCCGGAGGGCATGATCGAGATCCGGTGGGATCGGGACACCTGCACCCGCTGCAACATGATCATCGGCGACCGCCGTTTCG
>JBBIUI010000085.1:0-9671 GCA_037440385.1 Rhodocyclales bacterium
ACGGCTCCGCTGCGACCGGCAAGCCGGGCGGCCACATCGCGACCACGCAGTCCTGCGACAGCTGTCACCGCACCTCCGGATGGAAGCCAGCGACGATGAGTCACACCGGCGTGACGCCGGGCACCTGCGCGACCTGCCACAACGGTTCGAGCGCGACCGGAAAACCGGGCAGCCACCTGCCGACCACGCAATCATGCGACACCTGCCACCGTACGACCACCTGGAAACCGGCATCGATGAGCCACACCAGTGTCGTTCCCGGTACCTGTGCGAGCTGCCATAACGGCGTCTATGCATCCGGCAAGTCCTCGGGCCACTTCGTCACGACGAAGTCGTGCGATTCCTGCCACCGAACCGCCGCATGGACGCCGGTGATCGCCTACAGCCACGTTTCACCTTTCTATCGCGCGCACAGCAGTTCGGTGACCTGCAACGGCTGTCACACCACGAACAGCGAAGTGCTCGCATGGCCGTATGCGGCATACAAGCCGGACTGCGCCGGTTGCCACGCCAGCCGGTTCAAGCCGGGCGAACACAAGAAAATCGCCAGCCCGACGGTCTATTACACGGTGGCCGAGCTCAAGGATTGCTCCGGCAGTTGTCATACCTATGCCGATGCGACGATGACGCGAATCACCAAGACCCGCAGCGGAGAGCATCGTCCGACCGGCGGCGGTTTCTGAACCGCCGGCAGACCGTTGTCCGGCCCGAGACGAGCACTTAGATCCAACTATTTCATGAGGACCCGAATCCATGCACGTGCCGATCTTTCCGAAATGCGTCGTCCGTTTCGTCGCGCTGCTCGCGCTCATGCTGCTCGGGCCGGTGCATGCGCAGGTCATCGAGCGCGTAGACGTCGTCGCCGCCGGCGACGAGGCACAGATCCGCATCCATTTCAACGAGACCGTGCAATACACCCGGCATTTCCCGCTGGCCGATTCCGATTTCTACCGGGTGTTCTTCAGGCTCGGCGGGCGCCCCGAAGGCAATGTTTCCGGGGTTGCGCGCGAAACCTACACGCCGCCGACCAATGGCCTGGCACCGAGCGTCCTGATCACCTATCCGGAGGAGGGCGGGACCATCGGCGTGCGTTTCCAGACGAGCGTCCGGCTGCGCGTACGCACCGGCGCGGATGGCCGCAGCATCAGCCTGCATGTGCCGCTGGCCGCCACGGACGGGAGCGCGCGGCCGCAGCCGGCTCCCGCGGCGGCGCCGCCACCGCGCTCGCCAAAAGAAACCGAGGAACAGGCGGTCCGGTTACTCGCCCAGGCACGCGAAGCGCTGGGCCGGAACGATCCGCTGGCCGCCACCGACGCGCTGAACCGCGTGCTCAACCTGCCGCCGACTTCCGTGTCGGAGCAGGCGCAGGAGCTGATCGGTGAGGCGCGGGAGAAAAACGGAGAGTTCGCCAAGGCACGCGCCGAATACGAGCTGTACCTGAAGCTCTATCCAGCCGGCGCGGGGGCAGAGCGGGTGCGGAAACGATTGGCCGCGCTACCCGCCGCGGAGAAAATCGGAGCGGCGCCGTCGCGCCGCGCGCCGCGCCCGGCGGAGCCCGAGTTCTCCGTCTATGGTGGCCTGTCCCAGTACTACTACCGTGGTGCCTCGAAATTCGACGCGACACTCGCACCGCCGACACCGGGACTGAAGTTCGACCAGGTCTCGCTGACGACGGTCGATCAGTCCGCGCTGATCAGCAATCTCGACGTCACCGCACGTTACCGGCGCGGTGCAAACGACGATCGACTGGTGTTGCGCGACACCCATACGAAGAATTTCCTGCCGAACCAGGAAGACGTCAATCGGCTTTCGTCGCTGTACTTCGAGCATCAGGATCTCGACTCGCTGCTGTTCGCAAGGCTGGGCCGCCAGCCCGGCACGACCGGCGGGCTGCTCGGCCGGTTCGACGGCGCCTGGGGACGCCTCGCGCTGACCCCGCTGGTTCGGTGGAATGTCGTGGCGGGCTCTCCAGTCGAGTTTTTCGCGACGCAGAAGAAGCACGTGTATGGCACGCACCTCGACCTCGGGCCGATCGCCGAACGCTGGAACGGCAACCTGTTCCTGATCGAACAGCGCGTGGACGGCCGCGTCGACCGGCGCGCCACCGGTGGCGAGTTGCGCTACTTCGATACCGTGAAGAATCTCTTCGCCCTGATCGACTACGACCTGGTCTTCCGCTCGCTGAACATCTTCATGATGCAAGGCAACTGGACCGACTCGCGCGGAACGACCTACACGATGCTGCTCGACCACCGCAAGGTCCCCGTGCTTCAGCTCACCAACGTGCTGCCGGGCGAGGCGGTCCAGTCGGTGAAAGCGCTGGTCGAGAGCGGACGCGCCGAGGCCGATTTGCGCGAGGGCGCCAAGGCGCTGACGCCGACCTCCACGCTGCTTCAGATCGGCTTCACCCATCCGGTGACGCAGCAGTTCCAGGTCGGTGCCGATTTTCGCGTGTCGAACGTTTCTTCGACCGGCGCAAGCGGCATCATTCCCGCCGCGCCCGGCACGGGCAACGTGTATGTCTATTCCGGACAGATGATCCGCACCGGCCTGTTCGGCACCCGCGACACCGGCGTCGTCAATGTCAGCTACCTCGATGGCGCGACGTTCCACGGCCAATCGTGGTCGCTGAATCACGTATTTCCGTTTTTCGAAAAATGGCGGCTCGATTCGGCGCTTCGCTATTACACGCAGCGCACGAACCTCGACGCCACGCTCGAGCGCATCGCACCGACCTTCAAGCTCGCCTACCAGGTCAGGCAAACGCTGTTGCTCGAAGTGGAGGCCGGCATCGAGGATACCAGGAACGTTTCCCCAACGACGCAGGACCGGACGCGACGGTCCTTTTTCAACTTCGGATTCAGATGGGACTTCATCTGAATCCGTTCCGGCGCCGCGGCGGTGCATGCTCGGGCGCGAGTGTCGCCGTGACGACCGGCCCAGCGAAGGAGGAGATGACATGGGCATTCATGGATTCGATGCAGGACCCGCCTCGGCGCTGATTCACACGCGGTTCGGATGGATCCCGCGAGGCGACGCGGCCGATGCGTTGGAGGCAGACGGTTCGCGCGCGCCATCCGGCGGCGGTTCGTCGGACGGCAACGCGGTGCGAAAGGACAAGTTGATATGGGTCGCGGTGGCAATGTTGGCCGTGGTCCTTCCAGCCGCCGGAGGGTATTTCTATGCGAGGTGGCAGACCCCGGCCGTCCCGACCGTGGTCCCGGTGGCCGCCGCGCCCACTGCCGCATCGGGTGTCGAATCGGCAGCGACGGCAGCGATGCCGAGTCAAGGCCAAGGTACGCAAGGCGCGAAGTCGGATCTCGAACCGCTCACCATGCGCCTGGCGGCCAGGCTGCAGCGTCAGGCCGATGACGGTGCGGGCTGGGTCCTCCTCGCGCGAGCGCACAACGAGCTCAAACGCCCCGTTCAGGCGGCCGCCGCCTACGCGAAGGCCGTGACGCTCGTGAAAAACGATCCGGAGATCTGGGCCGAGTATGCCGATGTACTGGTCTCTGGTTCGGGAGAACGATGGACCGACGAGGCGCGCGCCGCATTGGCCACCGCGCTGAAGCTCGATCCCGCCCACCCGAAGGCGCTCTGGCTGGCAGGTGCCGAGGCGATGGCCCGCGGGGACCGGGCCGGCGCGCTGGAAAAGTGGGAACGGCTCGCGACGCTCGTCGATGCCGATTCCGATCTGGGCCGGCAGACGGCCAATGGGCTCGCGCAGGCGCGTCAGGCGGCTGGAGACGGGCTCGCGGTCCGGAAAAACGCGAATCACCCGCCTGCGGACTCCGCACGGCGGCGCTGACCTCCGCAGCACGCGCTGTACCGAACGGCTCGGCGCCCACGAGTCCGCATTGACCGGTCGCGACCCGATATGGTTAAATCCACGCTCCCTTCGGGGGCGGTTAACTCAGCGGTAGAGTGCCACCTTCACACGGTGGAAGTCACTGGTTCGATCCCAGTACCGCCCACCAATCCGCTTGCAAGGCATTCGGATATGCCAGCCGGTCACGTGGTTTCGCCGCCCGGCGGATTTTTCTTGAGCAGCCTGTTCCTCAGTTCGGCGAACGGCTGGTAGGTCGCCGCACGGGATGGCATGCCGGTCGCCGTCGCCTGCGCCCGGTTCGCCGAATCGAGCTGCCGGGCGTGCTCATCGTCGTGGCAATAGACGCAGAGCAGCTCCCAGTTGCTGCCATCGGGCGGGTTGTTGTCATGGTTGTGGTCCCGGTGGTGCACCGTGAGCTGCTGTACGTTGGCGCGGGTGAATTCGCGGGCGCAGCGCCCGCAGATCCAGGGGAACAGCTTGAGCGCCTGTTCACGGTAGCTGCGTTCGCGCTCGGCGGCATGCCGGCGCGCGTCGGCCACGACGCGGTCCAGCCTGGCGGTGTCGGGTTGCTTGTGTCCGCTCATGCTTCCACCCCGGTGGCAGCCGTTACGCGTTCGGCATGAACGGGCGAGGATCGAGTTCGAACCGCCGTTTCGCCACCGGTGCGCCGAGGGCATCGAACGCGCGCTCTTCGAACGTCAGTTGTCCACGAGGGTCGAGCACGATCACCGTCGACGAGCGCGTGCCGTACGTCGGCGAGCGGACGAAGGCCGAGGACAGCAGCCGCTCCCAGTCGCGGCTGACCCCGGTGCGGGGCAGTTCCCGTTCGGGTGCGGGCGTGTCGTCGAGCAGCATGTCGAACAGCGGGCCGGACTCCGGAAGCGCCTTCAGGGCGGCAGCGAGCGAAGACTTCGCGCGCGAGACCTTGGGCCAGGGTGTGTCCAGCAGATGGTTGCTCAGGCCGTACAGGCCGGGATCGAGCCGCCGCGGCTCGCGTCCGCCACAGTTCGAAAAATAGCCCAGCGTAGCCCGGTCGGCAACCAGCAGATTGAATCCGTTGTAGTGCGCCGCAACGCAACCGAGCGACGCCAGATACGCCGCGGGCGCTGCTGCGTCAGCGGCCAGATAGCGCTGTACCAGTGTGCCGCGAGACGGGGCGTCCTGCCGCAGCCGCGCGGGATCGCGAAAATTCGTCAGCGCGGCGAAACGCCCGCTGCGGGTCACGCCCAGCCAGGTACCACCGGCCTGGAGGTCTCGTCCGGCAAGTATCGCGGGCGCTTCCGGCCAGAACGCGGCGGGAGCGCTCGGACGCGAATGGAACTCGTCGCGATTGGCGGCCACGACCAGCGGGAAATCGGGGTGGGCGCGCCATGCCACCAGAATCAGACACATGCGACGAAACCTCGACGGAGGGACCGCGGCACGCGCGGCCGGTGCGTTTCAGTCGGCCGCTCGGTCGGCCGCTGAGTCGGCCCGATAGGGAAGCGGTTCCAGGTGCAGCGGCGAACCGTCCGCGCGCCCGAGGCGAAGCGAACCGTCTTCGGCGCACGACGTCTGGATCACGGCGAGAAGATCGTATCCGCCGCCCGCAGCGGTGACGGCATCGATCACGGTCCCGCACGACTGATCGGGAAGCTGCGGGCTGTATAGCGGAGTACCGGGTGCGGGTAGGATGTCGTCCTCGACGTGCGCGCGGTACATGCGGCGTTTGAGCTTGCCGAGATATTGCGATCGCGCGACGATTTCCTGCCCGGGATAACATCCCTTGTGGAAATTCACGCCGCCGATGCATTCGAAGTTGACCATCTGGGGCACGAACTGCTCTGCGGTCGCGGCGACGATCCAGGCAATGCCCGCATCGATGTCGAACCGGCGCCAGATGCGCTCGCCGGCGGGCCGCGCCGTGCGGGCGAGGCGGTCCCACAGCCCGGGTGCGTCGTGCGCGCCGATGCTCAGCAGGAAACGCGCGGCATCGAGCCGGATCACGCAGCCGCCCGCGATCCGGGCGACTTTCATCGGCTCGTCAGGCACTGGCAGTTGCGCCCGTTCCAGTGCCGAGACGGCATCCGGTCCGGCAAGGCCGATCAGCGCGTGGTTCGCGGTGTCATCTTCGAGCGCGACCCTCGATCGCAGCACGAAGATTGCCAGTTTGCGCCGAAGGGCCTCGCCGAGGTCACGGGCCACCGCCAACCGGTAACCGTCCGAATCGTGCCACAGCAGGAAACTGGCGAGCATGCGGCCCTTCGCATTGCACAGGCCGTTGTATTGCGCGCGATCGTCGGCGAGCCCGCGTACGTCGTTCGTCGACAAGCTATGGAGGAAAACGCCGGCATCGGCGCCCGTGATGCGAAGGGCGGACAGGTGACCGAGCGCAACGACGACCGCAGCCGTGTCCGCACTGGCGAGTTCGACTTCCGGCGAACCGAAATCGATCACCGTCCCAGCCTCGATCCGGGCACCGTGCTCGCGCAAGTGCTGCTGGAAGGCTGCGTTCATGGATATCCGGGGTCAAGGATTCGTCGAGACGAGATTATCCATGAGGACGGGCGGCGATGGCGAAGGATTTTGCGAGCCCGTCGGCTCATGGCGGGCAAGCTCATCGCGGGCCAGGTGGGAGCGAAGCGCCGGCGGTCGTGTTGCGGTGCCTCGTCGCCCATGCTTCGCGTCCGCAGGCACGGTTCCGGGTCTGTCGCCCGTGTGCCGATACGCTCGCAAACCGCCTCGCCATCCTCGCGTGACCCGATGGACGATCCGGGTTGAAGTATGATCCGCCCTGGGTTGGCTTCTCCGGCGCCCCGATCGGGCCGGCTCCATGTTCCGCGTTCTGCTTCGATTGTCGGTCTTCGCGCTGGTCTTGGCCGCGTCGTTTGCGGCATGGATGGCCTGGTTTGCGCACACACCGGTCGAGTTGCGCGCGACGCCGCTCGAGTTCTCGATTGCGCCGGGTACGGGGCTGCGCGGCACCGCGCGGGAAATGGCACGGGCGGGGATCGGGTTCGCGCCGTGGCAGTTCGAACTGCTCGCACGCGTGCTCGGCGAGTCGACCCGAATCAAGGCCGGCAGCTACGAGGTGGGAGAGGGTGTCACGCCATTGCAATTGCTGTCGAAGCTCACGCGCGGCGACGTCAGCCAGGGTGAAATCGTATTCATCGAAGGTTGGACCTTCCGGCAGCTGCGCGCCGCGCTCGACGCCGCACCGGACCTCAAGCACGACAGCCAGCGACTCTCGAACCGGGAGATCCTCGACCGGGTCGGTGTTCGCGAGCGCTCGCCCGAAGGTCTGTTCTTGCCCGACACCTACCTGTTCGACCGGCATACCAGCGACATCGACCTGCTGGGGCGCGCGTACCGTGCGATGCAGCGGGTCCTGCAGCAGGAATGGGAACTGCGGGACCCGGCGCTACCCTATGCAGACTCGCAACAGGCATTGACCGTCGCGTCGCTGATCGAAAAGGAAACCGGCCGAACATCCGACCGGCCTCTCGTCGCCGCCGTGTTCGCCAACCGGCTGCGCAAGGGCATGCCGCTGCAGACGGATCCGAGCGTGATCTTTGGCCTGGGCGAGGATTTCGACGGGAATCTGCGCCGGAAGGATCTCGCGCGCGATACTCCCTACAATACCTACACGCGGGCGGGCCTGCCGCCCGGCCCGATCGCCCTTCCGGGCATCGCATCCATCCGCGCCGCGCTGCACCCGGCTCGGTCCGATTACCTCTACTTCGTCGCACGGGGCGACGGATCGAGCGTATTTTCCGGTACGCTGGACGAGCACAACCGGGCAGTGGCCCGCTACCAGAAGCGATAGATGGCAGGGAAGTTCATCACTTTCGAAGGCATCGACGGGGCAGGCAAGAGCACCCACCTGTCCTGGCTCGCCGATCGTCTCTCGGAGCGGGGCATCGATCTCGTGAAGACCCGGGAACCGGGCGGGACGCCGCTCGCGGAACGGCTTCGCGAATTGCTGTTGCACGAACCGATGTCATTGCAGACGGAGACGCTGCTGATGTTCGCGGCACGCAGCGAGCATATCGAGCGTCTGATTCGGCCGGCCTTGCAAGCCGGAAAATGGGTGTTGTGCGATCGCTTCACGGATGCGACCTTCGCCTATCAGGGCGGCGGCCGCGGCGTCGATCGGGCGCGCATCGCCGCGCTCGAGCAATGGGTGCAGGGGGGGTTGCAGCCCGATCTGACCTTGATCTTCGACTGTCCGGTGGCGGTGGCCTGTGCTCGACGAGCCGCGTCCGGGACCGGTCCGGATCGCTTCGAACGCGAAACAACCCTGTTCTTCGAGCGGGTTCGCGCCGTATATAGGCAGCGAGCGGCTGAATTCTCCGCGCGAATTCGCATGATCGACGCGTACCAGCCGCTGGATCATATTCACAAACAGCTTGAGCAGATCGTGCTAACAAACGGTTTATAGAGATGTATCCTTGGCACAAGAAGCACTGGCAGGACTTGGCCGGAAGTCTCGGCCGGCTGCATCACGCCGTGCTGCTGACGGGGCCGTCCGGGATCGGGAAAGTGGCCTTCGCCGAGGAGTTTGCACGGCGATTGCTCTGCGAACGGCCGGACTCGTCGGGCCCGGCTTGTGGCGAGTGTCCTGCCTGTCGCTGGATGCAAATGGGGAACCATCCCGATTTCCGCCGCATCGTTCCGGAAGCGATGACGGAACCCGACGTGGCAGACGGGGGCGAATCGCCGGGCATCGGTTCCGCCGAGGCACGTCGGCCCCGTAGCAGCCAGATACGCATCGATCAGATTCGTGCGTTGGGGGACTTCACGGCGGTCGGAGCGCACCAATCGGGACGCCGGGTGATTCTGGCCTACCCGGCGGAAGCGATGAACCCGCATACCGCGAATGCACTTCTCAAATTACTCGAAGAACCACCATCAAACACATATTTTATATTGGTATCTAGTGTTCCAAGCCGATTGCTTCCCACGCTGCGCAGTCGCTGTTTCACGGTCGGCTTCCCCAAACCGGACCGGGACCTCGCGATCCAATGGTTGACCGGCCAGAACGTGAGACAGCCGCAGCTCGCGCTGTGCGCGGCCGGCGGCATGCCGCTGGAGGCTGCCAAATGGGCGGACGACGAGTATCGCGAGCTGTTCGATTGGTTCTCCGAACGACTCGCGCAGGGGCGGGAGATCGATGTCGTCGGGGTGGGGGCTGCGTGGGATGCGCGGCAGCGTTCGCGCGGCGTTGCGGCTTCCGGCGTGACCGTAGCGACGCTGGCGGGCTGGCTTCAGAAATGGGTCTTCGACCTGATTTCCTGTCGCATGGGAGTGCGGACAACCTATTTCGTTGCCACCGAGGTCATCCAGCGTCGTATTGCCGGCCGTTGTGCGCCCGGAGCACTGTTTGGTTGCTACAATGACCTCGTGGAATTCCGGCGGATTGGTGAACACCCGCTCAACGCTCGGTTGTTCGTAGAGGACATGCTCAACCGTTATGCCAGGGCGCTTCTCGCCGGAGCGCCCGCCTGATGGGCAACGTAGCCAAAATGCAAAGCGTTGCACGGCCCAGCGTCTTGTCGCTGAACATCCAGTCCAAATCGGCACTGCTCGCGGCCTACATGCCATTTCTGAGTCGGGGGGCAAGGAAGTTTTTGAGCTTACCACGCTACGGCCTGGGCGACGAGGTGTTCATGTTGCTGTCGCTGATGGACGATCCGGAACGGCTGCCGATCGCCGGACGGGTCGTCTGGGTGACGCCCGGTGGCGCCCAGGGCAACAAGGCCCAGGGAATCGGCATACAGTTCAGCGACGATGAAAGCGGTCAGGCCGCCAAGACCCGGATAGAAAACGTGCTTGGCGGACACCTCGGTTCGACCCGGGCCAC
>JBBIUI010000086.1:0-9524 GCA_037440385.1 Rhodocyclales bacterium
GAGGTGGGAACGGTGACGCCGCTGCCCCAGCCCGGCAACCCGAGGCCCCGCCTGTTCCGGCTGCCGCGGCACCAGGCGCTGATCAACCGCATGGGGTTCAACAACCGCGGCGTCGATGCGCTGATCGAAAACGTCCGGCGCGCCCATTTCCCGGCTCATGGCGTCCTCGGCATCAACATCGGCAAGAATTTCGACACGCCGATCGCACGCGCGGCGCAGGACTATCTGGCCTGCCTGGAGCGCGTCTATCCGTACGCGGGCTACGTCGCCATCAACGTGTCCTCGCCCAACACGCGCGAGCTGAGGAGCCTGCAGGACGATGCCGCACTCGATGGGCTGCTCGCCGCGCTCACCGGCGCGCGCGAGCGGCTCGCCGACCGGCACGGCAAGCGCGTGCCGCTCGCGTTGAAGATCGCCCCCGACCTGAGCGCCGCGCAGATCGCGTCGATCGCCGTGCTCGCACGCGGCCATCGCATCGATGCGCTGATCGCGACCAACACCACCGTCTCGCGTGAAGGCGTCGAGGGATCGCCCCACGCCCGGGAAGACGGCGGGCTGTCCGGCGCGCCGCTGTTCGAACGATCGACCGAAGTGCTCGCGCGGCTCGTCGCGGCGCTCTCGGGCGAGATTCCGGTCATCGCGGTCGGCGGCATCCTCGACGGCGAGCAGGCCGCCGCGAAGCTCGCCGCCGGCGCACAACTGGTGCAGCTCTACACGGGGCTGATCTACCGCGGGCCCCGGCTCGTCCGCGAGGCCATCGTGGCGACGAACCGCCCAACCGCGGGAATTCCGCGCATGCGGCGCGGTTGAGCGCACCGGTTCGACGAGCGATAATCCACCGTTCAATTCATCCCGCCGCCATGACGGATTACCTGCTGCTGCTGCTCGGCGCCGTGCTCGTCAACAACGTGGTGCTCGTGCGCATCCTCGGCTTGTGCCCGTTCATGGGCGTGTCGCGCAAGCTGGAGACGGCCTTCGGCATGGGCGCGGCCACGACCTTCGTGCTGACGCTGGGCTCCGGCACCAGCTACCTGATCGACCGATACCTGCTCGCGCCCTTCGACCTGGGCTATCTGCGCACGCTCGCGTTCATCATCGTCATCGCGGCGATCGTGCAGCTCACCGAACTGGCCCTCGAAAAGGGCGCTCCGGTGCTGCATCAGGTGCTGGGCATCTACCTGCCGCTGATCACGACGAACTGCGCCGTGCTGGGCATCCCGCTGCTGAACGTCGCGCTGCGGCACAACCTGCTGCAGTCGCTGCTGTTCGGCTTCGGCGCGGCGGTCGGCTTCTCGCTCGTACTGATTCTGTTCGGAGGCGTGCGCGAGCGGCTCGAGGGCGCCGACGTGCCGGCGCCGTTTCGCGGCACCGCCATCGCGATGGTCACCACCGGTCTGATGAGCCTCGCGTTCATGGGCTTCGCCGGGCTCGACCGGGTTCGCTGAACGTGGCACTCCCGCAAGCCGCACACGCGCATTGCCGCACGCGATGCGCCGCGAACGCATCATGATCGCCGCGCTGTCGGTGATGGCGGGCATCGCGCTCGTGCTGGGCGCGGCGCTCGGCTATGCCTCGCTGCGCTTCAAGGCCGAGGGCGATCCGCTCGTCGACAAGATCGATGCGATCCTGCCGCAGACCCAGTGCGGCCAGTGCGGCTACCCCGGCTGCCGGCCCTACGCGCAGGCGATCGCCAGCGGCGAGGCGGAGATCAACCAGTGCCCGCCGGGCGGCGAAGAGGGAATCCGCAAGCTCGCCGACCTGCTCGGGCGGGAGTTCAAGCCGCTCAATGCCGAACACGGCACCGAGAAACCGAAACAGGTCGCCGTGATCGACGAGAACGCCTGCATCGGCTGCACGCTGTGCATCCAGGCGTGTCCGGTCGATGCGATCGTCGGATCGTCCAGGCAGATGCACACGGTCGTCGCCAGGCTGTGCACCGGCTGCGAGCTGTGCCTGCCCCCGTGCCCGGTCGATTGCATCGTCATGCAGCCGGTGCCGGAGGCGGTCGAGACCTGGAAGTGGAAGTATCCGGTCGTCCCGATCGGACGCGCCGCATGAACGCGCCGCTGTTCCGGTTCCGAGGCGGAGTCAAGCCGCATTCGCACAAGGACGAATCGGCCGGCGAGACGATCGCAGCCGCGCCGCTGCCCCGGCTGCTCACCGTGCCGCTGCGCCAGACGACCGGCCCGAGCGTCGCGAGGGTCGTCGTGGGCCAGCACGTGCTCAAGGGCGAGCGCATCGGCGCCGCCGAAGGTCCCTGGGCGGCCGCGGTGCACGCCCCCACCTCCGGCACCGTGCGCGCGATCGAGATGCGCACGCTGCCGCATCCCTCCGGCCTCGCGGGGCGCTGCGTGATCATCGAGCCCGACGGCGAGGAGCGCTGGATCGAACGCGAACCGGTCGACGTGCGCGCGACCGCACCGGATCTGCTGCGCGAGCATCTGCGCGATGCGGGCGTCGTCGGGCTGGGCGGCGCGGCCTTTCCCAGCCACATCAAGCTCGGACGCGCAGGCAGGGACTGCTGCGAAGCCCTGATCATCAACGGCGCAGAATGCGAACCGTGGATCACCTGTGACGACCGGCTGATGCGCGAGCGCGCCGCAGGCATCGCGCGCGGCATCCTGATCCTCGCCCACCTGCTGCAGGCCAGAACGGTGCTGATGGGCATCGAGGACAACAAGCCGCTCGCGATGGCGGCGATGCGCGAGGCACTCGCCGCCGCCGATGTGCCCGGGCGGGTCGTGGCCGTGCCTGCGCTGTATCCGGCAGGCGGCGAGAAGCAGCTCATCCGCGTGCTGACCGGAATCGAGATCCCCTACGGCAAACTCGGTCCGGACTTCGGCGTGCAGTGCTTCAACGTCGGCACCGCGCACGCGGTGTGGCGTGCCCTCGAGCTGGGCGAGCCGGTGATCTCCCGCGTCGTGACGGTGACGGGCAACGTCGAGCGGCCGCGCAATTACGAGGTGCCGATCGGCATGCCGGTAGCCGAGCTGCTGGCACTGGCCGGCCCGCTGCCCGACACCGATCGCGTCCTGATGGGCGGCCCGATGATGGGCATCGCGCTGCCCGACAAGGCCGTGCCGGTCGTCAAGGCGACCAACTGCATCCTCGCAGCCAGCGACCGGCTGTTCCCGCCGCCGCCGCCGGAGCAGCCCTGCATCCGTTGCGGCCGCTGCGCGGCGGCCTGCCCCGAAGAGCTCCAGCCGTTCGAGCTGTACTGGTTCGCGCGCTCGCACAATTTCGGCAAGTGCCAGGAATACGCGATCTTCGACTGCATCGAATGCGGCTGCTGTGCGTACGTGTGTCCGGCGCACATCCGGCTGGTCGATTACTACCGCTATGCCAAGGCGGAGATCCGCGCCCGCGAACGCGACAAGGCGGCGGCGCAAGCCGCGCGCAGCCGCTTCGAATTGCGCAGCGCACGGCTCGAACGCGAAGCGCAGGAGAAGGCGCAGCGGCTCGCGGCCGCCGCCGCGAGGGCGCGGGAGACGGCGGCCCGGCTCGCCGCACAGGCCGGGACGCCGCAGGCCGATAGCACGGACAAGGCGCTGATCGAGGCGGCCATGGAGCGCGTGCGCACGCAGCAGGCGCAAGCCGGCGCGCCGACATCCGCGCAAGAGGCCGCGAGTGGGTCACGCCCGCCGGACCGACAGGGGCAATAGGCGCAACCGGTGCGACAGGTGCCAATGTTCTCGTCCCCCCACATCACGCAGGCGACCAGCCTGCGCGTGCTGATGTTCAAGGTGCTCGGCGCTCTGCTGCCCGGCATCGCGGCCTATGTCTGGTTCTTCGGTGCCGGCATCCTCGTATCCCTCGCGATCGCCAGCCTCGCGGCACTCGCAGGCGAGGCGGCGATGTTGCGCGCCCGCCGCCGGCCGCTGGCGCCTTCGCTCGGCGACGGCAGCGCGCTGGTGACCGCGTGGCTGCTGGCGCTCGCCTTCCCTCCGATCGCGCCGTGGTGGATCGTCGTCACCGGCAGCCTGTTCGCGATCGTCGTGGTCAAGCATCTGTACGGCGGTCTCGGGCAGAATCCGTTCAATCCCGCGATGGCCGGCTTCGCCGTGATGATCGTGGCCTTCCCGGCGGCGATGTCGCAATGGCCGGCGACCGGCCTGGACTTCTCGACGCAGCTCGGGCTGATCCTGGGCGGGCAGCGGCAGCTCGACGCGGTCACAGCCGCCACCGCGCTCGATGCGCTGCGCACCGCCTTGCGCGAAGCGGGCGCCGCCGGCTCGGTCGCATCGGTGCTCGCCTCGCGCCCTGCGTTCGGGGCGTTCGGCGGGCACGGCTGGGAGTGGGTCGCGGCCGGTTACGGCCTCGGCGGACTGTGGCTGCTCCAGCAGAAGGTATTCACATGGCATGTCCCGGTCGCATTCCTGGCCGCATTCGCGGCGCTCGCCGGTGCGTTCCATCTCGCGAACCCGGCGCATTACGCCTCGCCGGCGTTCCACCTGGCCAGTGGCGCGACCCTGCTGGCCGCCTTCTTCATCGCCACCGATCCGGTCACCGGCGCGACCACGCCGCGCGGCAAACTGATCTACGGGGCGGGTATCGCCTGCCTCGCCTACCTGATCCGGACGTTCGGCGCCTATCCCGATGGCATCGCCTTCGCCGTGCTGCTGATGAATCTGTGCGTACCCCTGATCGACCTGTACACGCAGCCTGCGGTGTTCGGGCACAAGGCGGCGGACAAGAAGGCGGCGCCATGAGCAGGCAGCAGCGGCCCCGCGCAGCCCAGATGCGACCACCCGCGAATGGCGCCAGCCGCCGTCCACGACGATGGCTCACGCGCCACACCGGTTCGCAGGCGGCGCCATGAGCGAAGCGAAAGCGCTGGCCGTCTCCGCGCGCAGCGCGCTGGTGCTGCTCGCGTTCACGTTCGTGTTCACGGCGCTGATGGCGCTCACGTACGGGGCCACACGCGACATCATCCGCGCCAGCGTCGAGGCGGAGAAGATGAAGCTGGTAAACGAGGTCCTCCCGCCCGGAACCTATGACAACCCCCTGCTTTCCGATCACGTGCAGATCGCGCCGAGCGCGCCGCTCGGACTCGACGAACCGACCCAGGTGTTCCGCGCGCGGCGCGGCGCTGTGCCGGTTGCACTCGTGCTCGAAGCGCAGGCGGCCGACGGCTACGGCGGCGCGATCCGGCTGCTGGTCGCGGCGGGCGCGGACGGCAGGATCGTCGGCGTGCGCGTCACGCAGCACCGCGAGACGCCGGGGCTGGGCGATTACATCGATCCGCGCAAGGACCGGAACAAGGCGCAGCCGTGGATCAAACAGTTCGACACCCGCGGATTCGCGCAGCTCGCGCGTGAGCGCTGGCGCGTCAGGAAGGACGGCGGCAGCTTCGATTACGTCACCGGTGCGACGATCAGCGCACGTGCGGTCACCGGAGCCGTCGCGCGCGCGCTCGCCTTCGCGGACCGGCATCGCGAGGAGCTGTTCGCCGCGGCGATTGGCGCCAAGCTGGCTCCCGGCGGATGAAGCGCACCAACCACGGAGACTGAACGATCATGCAGCCCGTCGACTATCTCAGGATCGCCCGGAACGGCCTCTGGAAACAGAATCCGGGCATCGCGCAGCTCATCGGCCTGTGCCCGCTGCTCGCGATCAGCACGAACGTCGTCAATGCGGTGAGCCTCGGCCTGGCGACGATCCTCGTGATGGCCGTCGCCAACCTCGCGGTCGCGTCGCTGCGCAACCTGATTCCGCACGAGATCCGCATCCCGACCTTCGTCCTGATCATCGCGGCGCTGGTTTCGGTCATCGATATGGCGTTCGACGCGTGGTTCCATTCCCTGTACCTGGTGCTGGGGATCTTCGTGCCGCTGATCGTCACCAACTGCATCGTGCTCGCGCGCATCGAGGCGTTCGCCGCCAAGAACCCCGTGTGGGACTCGACCTACGACGGCATCATGATGGGCAGCGGGCTGGTCCTCGTGCTCGCGGTGCTCGGCGCACTGCGCGAGCTGATCGGTGGCGGCACGCTGTTGTCCGGCATCGACATGATCTTCGAGGGTGCGCAGCCGCTGCGCATCCTGCCCGAGAGTTACCCCGGATTCCTGGTCGCGCTACTGCCGCCCGGTGCCTTCTTGCTGCTCGGCTGCCTGATCGCGGGGAAGAACTGGCTGGACGAGCGTGCCGCGGCGCGCACCCGCCCGCCGGTGGCGCAGGTGCGCGCTGCCGGCGCCTGAGCGCGCATGCCGGTCGGCCACTACGAGAACTTTCCGGTCGCCTCCCGGCTGCTGCCGCGCCGGCTCCGTGCGCCGGTCGCGGCCATCTACCGGTTCGCCCGCAGCGCCGACGACCTCGCCGACGAGGGCGATGCGGCCCCCGAGGAGCGCCTGCGGCGACTCGCCGAGTATTCCGCGCAGCTCGATCGCATCGCGCGCGGTGAGCCCGCGGGAATCGGGCTGTTCGAGGAACTCGGCGAGGCGATCCGCGCGCACGACCTGCCGCTGCAACCGTTTCACGACCTGCTCGATGCCTTCGCCCAGGACGTCGTCCAGAAACGCTACCGCGACTGGGACGAGCTGGCCGCGTATTGCCGCCGCTCCGCCAATCCGGTCGGCCGCCTGCTGCTGCATCTGTACCGCGCGGCGGACGAAGGCAACCTCGCGTACGGCGACGCGGTGTGCACCGGATTGCAGCTCGTCAATTTCTGGCAGGACATCGCGATCGACCTGGCCAAGGGCCGGATCTATCTGCCTGCGGAAGACCTCGATCGCTTCGGGGTCGACGAGGCCGACATCGCGCAAGGGCGTTGCGACGAGCGATTCCGCGCGCTGCTCGCGCACGAGATCGCGCGCGCGCGCGGCCTGCTGCTCGCCGGCGCACCGCTCGCCCGCAGGCTGCCCGGACGCGTTTCACTGGAATTGCGCATGATCGTCGCGGGCGGGCTGCGCATCCTGGAGAAAATCGAGGCCGAGGGCTGCGACGTGTTCCGCCGCAGGCCCGTGCTGCGCGCGCTCGACTGGCCGCTGCTCGCCTGGCGGGCGCTCGCGGCCGGATGGGCGCGAAGCCGACCATGACTCCCGCGCAGTATTGCCAGCACAAGGCGGCCGCGAGCGGGTCGAGTTTTTATTACGGCTTTCGCTTCCTGCCGCGCGAGCGCCGCCGCGCGATCACGGCGCTGTACGCGCTGTGCCGGGAGGTCGATGACGTCGTCGACGAATGCAGCGATCCGGACCTCGCGCGGGTGAAGCTCGAATGGTGGCGAGCAGAGATCGCCGCGATCTACGACGGCACGGCGAGCCATCCGGTCGCGCGCGCGCTCGTTCCCGCGGTCGTGCGTTTCGCGCTGCCGCAGGCGCAGTTCGCCGAGATCGTCGAGGGCATGCGGATGGACCTCGACCGCAGCCGGTATGCGGATTTCGCCGAACTGCTGCCGTACTGCCACTGCGTGGCCGGCGTCGTCGGGCAGCTGTCGGCGCGGATCTTCGGCTTCCGCGATCCGGCGACCCTGGACTATGCGCATGACCTCGGCATCGCGCTGCAGCTCACCAACATCGTGCGCGACGTCGGCGAGGATGCGCGGCGCGGTCGCATCTATCTGCCCGAGGACGAGCAGCGGCGCTTCGGCGTCGAGCCCGCGGACATCCTGCGCTCGCGCCATGGCGAAGCGTTCCGCGCGCTGATGGAGTTCCAGATCGAACGCGCTCGCGGGTACTACGCACGCGCGATCGGGACGCTGCCCGCCGCCGACCGCCGCGCGCAGCGCCCCGGCCTGGTGATGGCGGCGATCTACCGCACGCTGCTCGAGGAGATACGCCGCGACGGCTGCCGCGTGCTCGACCGGCGCATCCTGCTGCCACCGGCGCGCAAGCTGTGGATCGCCTGGCGCACCTGGTTCGCATATCGGTGATCGCGTGCGCGTCGCGGTGATCGGCGCGGGGTATGCGGGGCTGGCGGCCGCCGTCGAACTCGCCGGCGCGGGCGCGATCGTGGACGTGTTCGAAGCCGGCCATGTGCTCGGCGGTCGCGCGCGCGAAGTGCGTCGCGGCGGGCGCCTGTATGACAATGGCCAGCATGTGTTGGTGGGCGCCTGCGAGCAGACGCTGCGCTCGATCGGCCGGGTCGGCGTCGATGCGCGGCAGGCGCTGATGCGGCTGCCGTTGTCGCTGCACACTCCCGGTCGGGCAAGGCTACGCGCCGCGCGGCTGCCTGCGCCGCTGCACCTGATCGCGGCGCTCGCCACGGCAGGCGGCCTCACGCTGCGCGAGCGTTTCGCCGCCGCGCGTTTCGTCGCCGCGCTCCGGCGCGGGTCGCCCGGCCCGGACGAGAGCGTCGCGGCGCTGCTCGCGCGCTGCGGTCAACACGGTGGCCCGGCGCAACGGCTGTGGGAGCCGCTGTGCCGGGCTGCGCTCAACACGCCGCCGGCGGCGGCGTCGGCTCGCGTGTTCGTCACCTTGCTGCGCGACACGCTGTGCGCGGCGCGGGCGGCATCCGACCTGCTGCTGCCGCGCGGCTCGCTGACCGGGCTGTTTCCGGCGCCGGCGGCGCGCTTCGTCGAGCGGCACGGCGGCAGCGTGCGCACGGGGGTGCGGATCGCCGGCATCGCGGCGCAATCCGGAAGGTTTTCGCTCGCCGGCGATCGGGCTTACGGTCGTTACGCCGTCGTCATCGCGGCCGTCGCCCCGCACGCGCTCGCCCGCCTGCTCGCCCCCCTGCCCGCGGCCGCCCCGGTGCTCGACCAGGTCGGGCGGCTCCGCTATCAGCCGATCGCCACCTGCTACCTGGAATACGGTCCCGGCGTGCGCCTTCCCGAGCCGATGATGGGCGACGAGTCGGGCGCCGTGGACTGGTTCTTCGACCGCGGCGCGCTCCAGGCGACGCCCGGACGGATCGCTGCGGTCATCAGCGCCGATCCGGTGCGGATCGGATCCGCGGGCCGCGACATCGCCGCGCGTGCGCACCGCGCGCTCGAGCGGATGCTGGGGCCGCTCGCGCCGCCGTCATCGAGCTTCACCATCGTCGAACGCCGCGCCACCTTCTCGTGTGTTCCCGGACTCGCACGCCCCGAGATGCAGACCGGCGTCGCGGGGCTGCTGCTCGCCGGAGATTACGTTGCGTCGCCCTACCCCGGCACGATCGAGGCGGCGGTGCGAAGCGGCGTGGCGGCCGCGCACGCGGCCCGGGCGTACCTTCGTACCTGAACGCCCGGCCGGCCCGCATGCGGTTCGGGCACACGGGAGGCAGACTGCGCGTTGCGGCCGGTCGCGCCGCAGTGCACAGGGAAGGCCTCGCCGTGCCCGTCGGCGAACCCGCGCCCGCCGCGTCGAGCGCCGACGCCACTCGGGGAACCCGGGCCCGCCCCCTTGCCCGCCGATTTTCGTTTCGTGTTACACTCGCGCACGTTTCGATGATCGTGGAATCATGGAATGAAGACTCGTGACATGGCCGTCAAGCTGTCCGCACTGTCACAGGAGACCCGGCTGAAGATCTTCCGCCTGCTGGTGGTGGCGGGTGACGCCGGCATGAATGCCGGCGCCATCGCCGCGGCGCTGGAAGTGCCGGCCTCG
>JBBIUI010000087.1:0-9458 GCA_037440385.1 Rhodocyclales bacterium
CATCTTCTGCCCGTCGAGGCCGGGCATGCGCGCCGCCTCGGTGAGCAGCGCATCCGGTTCGACCAAAATCATCTTGCCGCTTCCTTCGAGATGACCGAACAGCCGCTCGCGGTCGCCCAGGCTGAGGTTCTGCGTCTCGATGAGCATCGCGCGAGCCTGATCGAGCGCCGCCGTATCGCCGTCGCGCTGGAAGCGCACCCGCAATTGTTCGTAGAGTTTTGCGCGCTTGTGGCCGAGCTTCTTCACCGCCTCGCGAACCTTTTCCTCGAAACCGGGCTCGCGACCGTACAGATGGTTGAAACGGCGCGCCGTCTCGCGCGTGAATTCGACGTGCGGCACCTGATCCTCTCCGACGGGAACCCGGTCGGCGCGATAGATCAGGATGTCTGCCGCCTGCAGCAGCGGGTAGCCGAGAAAGCCGTAGGTCGCGAGATCCTTGTGTGCGAGCTTCTCCTGCTGATCCTTGTACGTCGGAATCCGCTCGAGCCAGCCGAGCGGCGTCATCATCGAGAGCAGCAGGAAGAACTCGGCGTGCTCGGGCACCCGCGACTGGATGAACAGCGTCGCCTGGGAAGGATCGACGCCGGCCGCAAGCCAGTCGATCAGCATGTCCCACACATTGCCCTCGATGGCCTGCGGATCGTCGTAGTCGGTCGTCAGTGCGTGCCAGTCGGCGACGAAGAACAGGCACGGATATTCGCTCTGCAGCCGGACCCAGTTCTTCAGCACACCATGGTAGTGGCCGAGGTGCAGCCGGCCGGTGGGCCGCATGCCGGAGAGAACGCGTTCCTGATACATGATCAGACCTGAAGAAGAACGGCGAGCGCAAAGCGCAACAGCGCGACCAGCGGCAGCAGCACGCTGCCGAGAATGCCGGTGAACAGCAGCACCAGCAGAATCGGAAACCCGTAGGGCTCCACTCGCGCGAACGCGACGGCCAGATGATGCGGCAGCAGGCTCACCGCGATGCGGCCGCCGTCGAGCGGCGGAATCGGGACGAGGTTCAGCAGCAGCAGCACGGCATTGATCTCGATGCCCGCGTCGGCCATCTTCAGCATCGGGATCGTATAGCTGGTCTCGGGCGCGACCGTGCCCAGCTTGAACAACAGCGCCCACCCGACCGCCATCACGAGGTTCGCACCCGGGCCGGCGGCGGCCACCCAGAGCATGTCCTGCTTCGGCCGGCGCAGCCGCGCGAAATCGACCGGCACCGGCTTGGCCCAGCCGAACAGCACCGGGGCACCGCCCATGATCTTCGCCAGCACCAGGATCGCGCCGGGCACCAGCAGGGTACCCACCAGATCGACATGGCGCAGCGGATTCAGGCTGATGCGCCCCGCGAGATAGGCGGTCTCGTCGCCGAAATGGCGCGCGACGTAGCCGTGTGCGGCTTCGTGCAGCGTGATGGCGAAAATGACCGGCAAGGCCCAGATCACCAGGGTCGGAATCAGATCGTGCATGGGATGGAAGCGGGCGAAGCGGCGATTGTATCAAAGCCGCCCGCGCGCCTCGGCAGGATCGACGCGGATCACGCGAATCCGAGCGGAGCCAGCGCGCCGCGCCCTTTCCTGAGCACCTCGGGCGCCGCGCCGGAAAGGTCGATGATCGTGGTCGCCTCGGCTCCGCACGGGCCGGCGTCGATGATCAGGTCGAGCACCTTTCCGAGCCGTTCGCGTATCCCCTCGGGATCGGTCAGCGGCTGCGGCTCTCCGGGCAGGATCAGTGTCGCGCACAGCAGCGGCTCCTGCAGTTCGGCCAGCAGCGCCTGAACCAGCCGATGATCCGGCACCCGCAACCCGATCGTGCGCCGCTTCGGATGCAACATGCGGCGCGGCAGCTCGCGGGTCGCTTCGAGGATGAAGGTGTAGCTGCCCGGGGTCGCCGCCCGCAGCAGCCGGTATTGCGCGTTGTCCGCGCGGGCGTAGGTCGCGAGCTCGGACAGGTCCCGGCACATCAGCGTGAAGTGATGCCGTTCGTCGATCTGCCGGATCCTGCGGATGCGCTCGATCAGATCGGCATTGCCGATGCGCCCGCCTAGCGCATAGGCCGAATCCGTCGGAAACGCAGCCAGCCCGCCCTCGCGAACGATCTGGACCGCCTGCCGGATCAACCGCGGCTGTGGCTGCACCGGATGGATCGAGAAATACTGGGCCATCGCGCCGCCTCGCTCAGCCGAACAGATGCCAGACGGGGACGACGTCCTCGGGCAGCCGTCCGGCGCGGCCGACGTCGCAGCGGCTCTCGCCGGGCGCGTGGAAATCGGATCCGCACGATCCCAGAAACGCGTACCGGCGCGCCAGGCGCGCGAACAGCCTCGTGTGCTCGGGGGAATGGCTTCCCGATACGACCTCGATCGCGATGCCGCCGGCTTCCCTGAACTGACCGAACAGTCTCGCGCGCGCCGCAGAACCGATCCGGTAACGGCCGGGATGTGCGAGCACGGCGACACCGCCTGCGGCGCGGATCCATGTGACCGCTTCGTCCAGGCGCACCCACTCGTGGGCGACGTAACCTGGCTTGCCGCGCACCAGATAAGCGTCGAAGACGCTGCGCACGTCGGGTGCGACGCCGCATTCCACGAGATAGCGCGCGAAATGGGTACGGCCGATGACGCCCGCATTCGCCGCGTGGCGCGCCGCGCCTTCCAGCGCACCTTCGATGCCGATCTTCGCAAGCGCCTCGGCGATTGCCTGCGCCCGCGCGCGGCGGCCTTCGCGGATGCCGGCAAGTCCCGCGCACAACGCCGCGCCGCAAGGGTCCAGCGCCAGTCCGACCACATGGACCGTCCGCCTTTCCCAGGTGACGGAGATTTCCACGCCGTCGATGAAACGCACGCCGGATTCGGCAGCCTGTTCGCGCGCCGGCGCGAGTCCCGCGAGCTGGTCGTGGTCGGTCAGGGCCAGCATCGCCACGCCGTTCGCCGCCGCCCTGCGCACGAGCGCTCCCGCGTCGAGCACCCCGTCCGAAACCGCGCAGTGGCAATGCAGGTCGGCGTTCATGCGGCTCGCGCGGGCGAGGCCGCAGCGCTGCCGCGTCGCGCAGACCCGCGCACAGCCGATTCCCGGAAGAACGCCTCCAGAATGCGCGCCAGCGCCTCGGGCTGGTCGTGCTGCATCATGTGGCCACAGTCCTCGATCGAGGCTTCCCGCAGGTCGCGGAAACACGCGAGCCGTGCCCGGAGATCCTCCTCGCGTCCGGCGAACATCTTCATCATCGAGGATTGCGTCGCACTGACCCACAGCACCGGTGCCGTGATCGCACGCCAGCACGCCTTCGCTTCTTCGAGCCGGTAGAGCACCGGATACGTCACGCGATGCCAGCGGTCGCCCGCCGCGACGACACCGCCGTGCGGGCCGGCCGCCGAGAAATGTTCCGCGAGGAAACTGGCACGCGCATCGGTGAGCCGTGGATTGCCCTCGGCGAGCCGCGCCGCCAGCGTTGCGACATCCGCATACACCCTCGGCCGGCGCGGCTCGCCCAGCTGGTCGAGCCACTTGCGATAGCGTCCGGGCGCGTCGTCCGGTTGCGTCGGCGGCAGCCCGATGCCCTCGAGGCTCGCCAGCGCGCCGACCCGTTCGGGGCGGGCTCCGGCGTACAGGCACAGGATGTTTCCGCCCATGCTGTGCCCGACGAGCCGGGCCGGTTCATGTGGGCAGTAATGAGCGAGCAGCGCATCGAGATCCGCGAGATAGTCCGGGAACCAGTAGGGCCGTCCGAGCCACTGGCTGCGACCGAATCCGCGCCAGTCCGGCGCGATGATCTGCCACGGCGAAGCGAAGGCGTCGACCAAAAACTGGAACGAGGCCGAGCAATCCATCCAGCCATGCAGCGCGAAGAGCTTCGGGGCGCGAGCGTCACCCCAGATGCGCACGTGATGGCGTACGCCGTTCAACGCAACGAATTCCGATCGGGAGGGATTCACGGACGAGCGACGATGGGTCGAACCTTTTCGCACGAGGAAAAGGCGTGATTGTGCCACGCGCCCGACGCATCGTCGCGGTCGAGTCGGGACTGGCGCGCCGCATGTCCGCGGCGTCGTGGGGCCTACAGCGCGGGTTCGCCTGCGAGCGCCGGACCGGCATGAACCGCAGCGGTGTCGGCCCCTCGTGGCACGTCCCGTTCCGGAACGACGCGCACGACCCGCGCCCTGGGATAGGACGACCGTAGCGCCTTTCGGGCCGCGCCGGCCTGTGCCTCGCTGTCGAAGTATCCGAGATTGAGCTGCACCATCCGCTTGTCTTTCGGCCCCGACTCGCTGGTGTAGAGCACGTACTGCTGCAGGCTCGCCGGCATCGGCTTGTGGCGGCGAGCCTTTCCGGCCGGGACACTCTCCAGCACGAGGATGTAGCCCATGTCCGTGCTCCCCGCCGGCACCGGTGGCCGTGCCGGTACGGCCTTCGTCCGCCTCGCGGCGTGCGGCGAGGCGCCCGCGATCGCGCGCGACGCCTCCAGCGCCTGCGCGGTCTGTGCGACGACCTCCTTCGCCGTGGCGGTGTCGCGCAGGAATTCCGACCGGCTGGCCGTTGCGCTCATCAGCGTGAGGTTGTCGCCGAGGCGCTCGAACTCGATGCGGATCGCGCGATCGCCCGCCGTGGCATGCACGGGATCGGCTTCGCCGTCCGATTCGTGGCGGTCGATGGCGACTCCCATCGTCTCCAGCGCCCGGATCGCGGCGTTGCGTACCGCCGGCATCGACGCCGTGAAGGTACGCGAGGCCGATCCGTTCAGATTGTGAGAGACCATCGCCGACGTGCCGCCGCCGAGAATGGACAGCCCTACCGGCGTCGCGCATCCGGCGGCGCCCAGCAGCCATGCCGACGCGGCCAGCCATGCGCGCGCGTGCCGCAAGCCCAGCCGCCGTGCCGCCGTGAGTACGCCCGTTTCCATGTCGGTTCCTGACGGTTCGTGTGCCGGGTCGTTCCGGATCATTTCGTGGGATTGTTTCCCACGGCCCGCATGCTATGCCGGGACGACGCTCTCGTCAACGTCCGGGGTTCGGAGTGATCGGAGTGATCGGAGTGATCGGAGTGATCGGAGTGATTCGGGGTTCGGGGTGATCGCGGTGCTCGGCGCGGTTGCGGCCCGCGCGGCGCTTCGGTATAGTTCCGCCGCTCTCGCGGGAGAGCGCGGCCGCGACAGCGCGGTACGCCGCCGAAGGCGCAGCACCCGTAATCGCTCAGGCAAACAGGACCGCGAGCGCTCCCTGCATTCGACCGAGGGACACGATCTGGAGAGTGGCGTCCGGCGCATCGCGTCACGGCGCCCACCGAAGGGGCACGCAGCGGCGCCGCCGTTGCAATCTCTCAGGTACCAAGGACAGAGGGGTGAAGCAGTGCGGCTTCGCCCGTGTCGCGCGGCCGCCCGAACCACCGACGACAGGTGCCGCCACGATGGGAAAACGCACTCCGCTGTACGACTCGCACTGCGCGCTGGGCGCGCGCATCGTCGACTTTTCCGGCTGGGACATGCCGCTGCACTACGGCTCGCAGATCGAGGAGCATCACGCCGTGCGCACCGCCGCCGGGATGTTCGACGTCTCGCACATGCTCAACGTCGACATCACCGGCACCGCCGCGAAGGCCTTTCTCGAACGGCTCATCGCGAACGACGTCGCCAGGCTCCGGACCACGGGCCGCGCGCTGTATTCGTGCATGCTGAATTCCGAAGGGGGCGTGATCGACGACCTGATCACCTACCTGCTCGGACCGGACCATTACCGGGTCGTCGTCAATGCCGGCACCGCCGACAAGGATGTCACATGGATGAAGCGCCAGGCCGGGCCGTTCGCCGGGGTGCTGGACCTCTCGCCGCGGCGCGATCGGGCGATGATCGCCGTGCAGGGACCGCTCGCCCGCGAGCTCGTCTGGAAGGCGCTGCCGGGCTCGCAACAGGCCAGCGGCGGACTCGAACCGTTTCACGCCGCACCGCATGGCGAGGTACTGATCGCGCGCACCGGCTATACGGGCGAGGACGGCTTCGAGCTCATCGTGCCGGCAGAGGACGCGGGCGCACTGTGGCAGTCGCTGCTCGATGCGGGCGTCAAGCCTGCCGGGCTGGGGGCCCGCGACACGCTGCGCCTGGAAGCGGGCATGAACCTGTACGGGCAGGACATGGACGAGAGCGTCAACCCGCTCGAATCCGGGCTCGCCTGGACCGTCGATCGCTCGCGAGCGCGGGATTTCATCGGCCGCGCGGCGCTCGATGCCGCCCGGGTGACGCGCCAGCTCATCGGCCTCGTCCTGCTCGACAAGGGCGTGCTGCGTTCGCACCAGAAGGTATTCACCGCCCACGGCGAGGGCCAGACCACGAGCGGCAGCTACGCCCCGACGCTGGGCCGGTCGATCGCGCTGGCACGCGTGCCCGCGGCGGCCCGGGCGGGCGAGGAAGTCGAAGTGGAAGTGCGCGACCGGCGGCTCAAGGCTCGTCTGGTCAAGCCGCCCTTCGCGCGGCACGGAAAAGCGCTGGTCTGACCAATCCGATGGAGGAAACGCGTATGAATACACCCGAGGATCTCCGGTACACCCGCACCCACGAATGGGCTCGCGCGGACGGCGACGGCCTGGTCACGGTGGGCATCACCGACCATGCGCAGGAACTGCTCGGCGACATCGTCTTTCTCGAACTGCCCCAGCCGGGCAGGCGCGTCGCGCGCGACGAGGAATGCGCGGTCGTCGAATCGGTCAAGTCCGCATCCGACATCTACGCGCCGATCGCCGGCGAGATCGTCGCGATCAACGCGCAGGCGGCCGAGCACCCCGAGAGCGTCAACCACGATGCCTATGGCACGTGGCTGTTCAGGATCCGCCCCGACGATGCCTCGCAGATGGCCGGGTTGCTCGATGCCGCCGGATACCGGCAGCTCGCCAGCGAGCAGCAGCACTGACATGAGCTTCATTCCGCACACCGCGCGCGACGTGGCCCAGATGCTCGCCGCGATCGGCGCCGGCAAGATCGAGGATCTGTTCGACGAGATTCCGGCGCAGCTCCGATGCGGGGCGCTCGATGCGGTGCCGCCCGCGATGAACGAAGCCGGAATCACGCGCCTGATGGAAGCGCGGGCGCAATCCGACGGCCGGTCGCTGTGCTTCGCCGGCGCGGGCGCCTACGAACATCACATCCCGGCCGCCGTCTGGCAGATCGTCGGACGCGGCGAGTTCTACACGTCCTACACACCGTATCAGGCGGAGGCGAGCCAGGGAACGCTGCAACTGCTCTACGAGTTCCAGACCATGATGGCCGCGCTCACCGCGATGGACGTCTCCAACGCCAGCCTGTACGACGGTGCCAGCGCACTGGCCGAGGCCATCCTGATGGCGGTGCGCGCGAAGCGCGGTGCGCGGCGCGTGCTCGTGCCGCGTACTGTTCACCCGATGGTTCGCCGCGTGGTGCGCACGATCGTCGCACAGCAGGGCATCGAGCTCGCCGAGCTACCCTATGACGACAGCAAGGGCGCCACGCCCGTCGCGGCGGTCGATGCGGCTGCCGGCGACGTCGCCGCGCTGGTGATCCCCCAGCCGAACTTCTTCGGCGTGCTGGAGGACGTCGATGCGCTCACGGACAAGGCCCACGGGATCGGCGCACTCGCCATCGCCACCTGCAACCCGCTCGCACTCGGCCTGCTCGAGCCGCCCGGGCGGTGGGGGTCGGGCGCGGGTGCCGACATCTGCTGCGGCGATGCGCAGCCGCTCGGCATCCCGCTGTCGGGGGGCGGACCGTATCTGGGCTACCTGACCTGCAAGCAGCCGCTGCTGCGCCAGCTTCCCGGACGGATCGTCGGCCGGACCGTCGATCTGGACGGCAGGACCGGCTACACGCTGACGCTGCAGGCACGCGAACAGCATATCCGCCGCGCGAAGGCGACGTCCAACATCTGTACCAACCAGGGGCTGATGGTCGCCGCCGCGACGATCTACCTCGCGCTGACCGGCGCCGAGGGGCTGGCCCGGATCGCCGCCGCCAGCCACGCTCGCACGCGGGAGCTGTGCGCCCGCATGGCCGCATCGACCGGCGTCGAGCCGCTCTTCCCGGGACCCTTCTTCCACGAACGGGCGATGCGGCTGCCGGTCGCAGCCGCCGGCCTGCTCGAACGCATGGGCGGCTCCGGTGTCCTGGGTGGCTACGACCTGTCGAACGAGTATCCGGAACTGGGCGATGCGCTGCTGGTGTGCGCGACGGAAACGAAAACCGAGCCCGATCTCGATCGCTATATGGCCGCGTTCGATGCGGCGCTGAAATCATGCTGATCTTCGAACTGTCCGAGCCGGGTCGTCGCAGCGCCCACCTCGCGCCGGCGTGCCGGGAGGACGTCCCTGCTGTAGCTGCACATTCGCTGCGCCGGGCGCCGCCGATGCTGCCGGAAGTCTCCGAACTGGACGCGGTGCGCCATTACACGCGCTTGTCGCAGCTCAACTTCTCGATCGACACCCATTTCTATCCGCTGGGCTCGTGCACGATGAAGTACAACCCGCGCGCCTCGCACGCGCTGGCGATGCTTCCGCAGTTCATCGCGCGGCACCCGCTCGCGCCGGCGAGCTCCGGACAAGGGTTTCTCGCATGCCTGTACGAGCTGCAGGAGATCCTCCGGGAAGTCACCGGCATGGCAGGCGTGTCGCTGACCCCGATGGCGGGCGCGCAGGGCGAGTTCGCCGGAGTCGCGATGATCCGCGCCTGCCATGCGGCGCGCGGCGACGTCGGGCGCACCGAGATCATCGTGCCGGACGCGGCGCACGGCACCAATCCGGCCAGCGCCACCGTGTGCGGCTACAAGGTGCGCGAGATCCGCACCACCGCACAGGGCAATGTGGATGTCGGCGCGCTGGCGGCCGCGCTCGGCCCGCAAACGGCCGGGCTGATGCTGACCAACCCCTCGACGCTCGGCGTGTTCGAGGCCAACATCGACGAGATCCAGCGTCTCGTGCATGCCGCAGGCGGCCTGACCTACTACGACGGTGCCAACCTCAATGCGATCCTGGGCAAGGTGCGGCCGGGCGACATGGGCTTCGATGCCATCCACATCAACCTGCACAAGACCTTCTCGACACCGCATGGCGGCGGCGGTCCCGGCGCCGCAGCGGTGGGCGTGTCCGAGCGGCTGCTGCCCTTTCTGCCGGTACCCATCGTCGGCCGGCAGGGAGAATCCTACGGCTGGATCACCGAGCGCGACCGGCCGCAAAGCATCGGGCGGTTGTCCGCCTTCATGGGCAATGCCGGCGTGCTGCTGCGAGCCTACGTGTATGCGCGCATGCTCGGGCGCGAGGGCATGGCGGGGGTCGCCGAGTATTCGACGCTGAATGCGAACTACCTGATGGCGCTGCTCGCGCGCATCGGACTGACGGCATTCTTCCCCGAGCGGCGGGCGAGCCACGAGTTCGTCGTCAGCCTCAAGGGGCTCAAGGACGAAACCGGCGTCAGCGCGATGGACGTCGCGAAGTGCCTGCTGGACAAGGGGTTCCATGCGC
>JBBIUI010000088.1:0-9244 GCA_037440385.1 Rhodocyclales bacterium
GTTTCAGGCAGGTAAGAAGCTCAGCGGTGTGGACCGGCTGCAAGGACTCGATGGCTTTCAGCTCGAGCACGAGGCATTCATCCACCAGCAGATCGACACGCAGCCCCGCTTCGATGGTTTTACCGTTGTAGTGAACTGGCAGGACAAGTTGCCGCTGGACTTTGATGCCGCGCTGCTCGAGAGTCATATGCCAGGCAGGCTTCATAAACCGATTCAAGCAGTCCCGGACCGGGTGCGCCATGGACTTTGATCACCGAGTCGACGACGACCTTCGACGCCTCATTGGCATTCATCAAGAATTTCCTTTGCGCTCTTTGCGTCCTTTGCGGTGAGTCTTGCCTTACCCGAATTTCCGCGTGAATCGCACGAACTCGTCGAGCTTCGCGCGCGCCGCGCCGCTGGCGATGACTTCGCGCGCCTTCCGGATGCCTGCGCCGATATCGCCGACCAGGTTCGCCGTGTAGAGCGCCGCGCCGGCATTGAAGGTGACGATCTCGCGCGCCACGCCCGGTTCGTTGCCGAGCGCGCCAAGCAGCATCGCCTTCGATTCCTCGGCGCCGGACACCCGCAGGCTGCGGTTCGAGACCATCTGCAGGCCGAAGTCCTCGGGATGGATCTCGTATTCGCGGATGTCTCCGTCCTGCAGTTCCCCGACCATCGTCGCCGCGCCGAGCGAGATCTCGTCCATGCCGTCCTTGCCCCACACGACCAGCACGTGCTGCGCGCCGAGCCGCTGCATCACCCGCACCTGGATGCCGACGAGATCCGGATGGAATACGCCCATCAGCGTGTTCGGCGCGCCGGCCGGGTTGGTCAGCGGCCCGAGGATGTTGAAGATCGTGCGCACGCCCATCTCGCGTCGCACCGGTGCGACGTTCTTCATCGCCGGGTGGTGGTTGGGTGCGAACATGAAGCCCATGCCGGTCGCGCGGATGCATTCGGCGACCTGCTGCGCGTGCAGATCGATCTTCGCACCGAGGGCCTCGAGCACGTCGGCGGAACCGGACTTCGACGACACGCCCCGGTTGCCGTGCTTGGCCACCGTCGCGCCGGCGGCCGCGGCGACGAAGGCGGACGCGGTGGAGATGTTGAAGGTGTGCGCGGCGTCTCCTCCGGTGCCGACGACGTCGAGGAAGTGCGCATCGTGCGGCACCTCCACCCTCGTGCACAACTCCCGCATCACGGTGGCGGCCGCGGCGATCTCGCCGATGGTCTCTTTCTTCGTGCGCAGCCCGGCGAGGATCGCGGCGGTCATGACCGGCGAAATCTCGCCCTTCATGATCAGCCGCATCAGTTGCAGCATCTCGTCGTGGAAGATCTCGCGGTGCTCGATCGTACGCTGCAGGGCTTCTTGGGGGGTGATCATGGTCGATGTCCGATAGTCGGGTTTAGATGGAGAGCAGTAGGCCTACCTTGCGTGCCGCCAGTTTCAGGCCGCCGTCGATGCAGGCCAGCGGGATGCCGAGACGCAGCGCCAGTTCGAGATAAGTGGCGTCGTACGCGGAAAGGTTGAATTGCCTGGCCAGGTCGTGCAGGCGGGCTGGAGTGGGGGCTTGGTGGTCAACGACGAGACCTAGCAGTTCCACTCGGGCCAGGATGCCGGCGGCGAAGCCGGCCTTGAGCAGGCGCTGCCGCTCCAGCTTCAGTACGACGGTGGTGAATTCGGATACCCAGAGCGAGGGGACATGGGCGGTTTCCGAGCCGAGCCGGTCGAGGATCGTCTCGCTGTAGCGGGTCGCTTCGTCGGGCAGGAACCAGCGCGCCACGACGGAGCAGTCCGCGACGAACGCCATCAGCGCCGCCCCGCCTCGATCATGCTGCGCAGGTCGATCTTGCCGGTTCGGCAGTTGGCGCGGAAGTCGCGCAACTCGGCGACGGTACGCGCCATGCGTCCTGGATCGACAGCCTGGTTCGTTGCGGCCGAAATTACCAGCGCTACCGGCCGCCCCCGCCGGGAAAGCGTGACCGGGCGGCCAGCCTCGGCTTCGCGGACGACGTTGGAAAGGTCGTTGCGGGCTTCGGCGATGGAGTAGGTCTTGTCCATGGTGAGTTCCGACATGGCTATCTAGATAGCCAGATTATCCGAGGTTCCCTCTACGGCTGCAAGAAGTTCCGCAGCAGCTCGTGGCCGTGCTCGGTCAGGATCGATTCGGGGTGGAACTGCACGCCTTCCACCTCGAACGTCCGGTGACGCACGCCCATGATCTCGCCGTCCTCGCTCCATGCGCTCACCTCGAGGCACTCCGGCAGCGACGCGCGCTCGATCGCGAGCGAGTGGTAGCGGACGGCCGCGAGCGGATCGGGCAGGCCGCGGAACACGCCGCGGCCATCGTGCCCGATCTGCGAGCGCTTGCCGTGCATGACCCGCGCGGCATGCACGATGCGCGCGCCGAACGCGGCACCGATCGCCTGATGCCCCAGGCATACGCCGAGGATGGGCAGCGTGCCGGCGAACTCGCGGATCAGCGCCACCGAGATGCCTGCCTGATCGGGCGCACACGGTCCGGGCGAGATCACGATCCGCTCGGGGCGCAGCGCGGCGATCTCGGCGAGCACCAGCTCGTCGTTGCGGAACACCTTCACCTGCGCGCCCAGCTCGCCGAAGTACTGCACGAGGTTGTAGGTGAAGGAATCGTAGTTGTCGATCATCAGCAGCATGGTGCGGCGGTCCTGTCGTTTCGTAGGGCGATGGTTCCGGACGATCCGCTTCGATCCCCGCGCGGATCACCGCGGACCCCGCGTCGACGGCCCGCCGCGTCGAGGCAACTCGCCGTGACCGTGCGGTTCATCGCATCAATCCAGTCGCGTATCCAGCCCCGCCTCGGCCATCTCCGCGGCGCGCAGCAGCGCGCGGGCCTTGTTGCGCGTCTCCTGCCATTCGGCGGCCGGGTCGGAGTCGAACACGATGCCGGCTCCCGCCTGCACGTGCAGCATGCCGTCCTTGACGAGCGCGGTGCGGATCGCGATCGCGAGGTCCATGTCGCCGTTGAAGGCGAGGTAGCCGACCGCGCCGGCATAGATTCCGCGCCGGACCGGTTCGAGTTCGTCGATGATCTGCATCGCCCGCACCTTGGGCGCGCCCGACACGGTGCCGGCCGGGAAACTCGCGCGCAACACCGCGAGCGCGTCCAGGCCGGGCGCAAGGCGGCCCTCGACGTTGGACACGAGGTGCATGACGTGAGAATAGCGCTCGATGACGAAGCGCTCGGTCACGCGCACCGAGCCGGTCACCGCCACCCGCCCGACGTCGTTGCGGCCCAGATCGAGCAGCATCAGGTGCTCGGCGCGCTCCTTCTCGTCGGCGGCCAGTTCCTCGGCGAGCGCCGCATCCTCGGCCGCGCTCGCCCCGCGCGGCCGCGTGCCGGCGATCGGTCGCAGCGTCACCGCATCGCCTTCGAGCCGCACCAGGATCTCCGGCGAGGCGCCGACCACCTGGAAGTCGTCGAAGTCGAAATAGAACATGTAGGGCGAGGGGTTCAGCGTGCGCAGCGCCCGGTAGAGCGCGAGCGGCTCGGCGCCAAAAGGCTTCGACAGCCGCTGCGAGAGCACGACCTGCATGATGTCGCCGTCGATGATGTACTGGCGGGCGCGCGCGACCGCCTGCTTGAACGCGTCCTCGCCGAAGCCCGAATGCGCCGGCTGCGGCACGCACGGGCGCTCCTGCGGGACGTCGACCGGCGCACGCAGCCGCTCGAGCAGCGACGCGAGCCGCTCGCGCGCCTTGTGCCAGGCGCCCGGCACGCCCGGCTCCGCATACACGACCAGCGTCAGCTTGCCCGAGAGGTTGTCGACGATCGCGATCTCCTCCGACAGCAGCAGCAGGATGTCGGGCGTGCCGAGATCGTCCGGCTTGCCGGTCGCAGCCAGTTTCGGCTCGATGTTGCGCACCGTGTCGTAGGCGAAGCAGCCGACCAGGCCACCGCAGAAGCGCGGCAGTCCGGGCCGTGCGGCAACCCGGAAACGGGCCATGAATTCGGCCACGAAGGCGAGCGGATCGCAATCCTCGCGCCGCTCGGCGATTCGGTTGCCGTTGAGCACCAGCACGTCGCGCCCGTAGGCCGCGATGCGGGTGGGCGAAGCCAGCCCGATGAAGGAATAGCGGCCGAAGCGCTCGCCGCCATGCACCGATTCGAGCAGATAGGTGTAGGGCTCGCGCGAGAGCTTGAGGTAGATCGACAGCGGCGTGTCGAGGTCGGCGAAGGTTTCCAGAACGACCGGGATGCGGTTGTATCCCTGGCCGGCGAGGCGATTGAATTCCGATTCGGTCATGACGACTCCACGAGGACTGGACGACGGGTGCGCGGGCAGGCGCCGCGCCGGCGGCGGGCTAGCGGCGCCAGGGGCGCCAGCGCCACGGCCGGATGCGGTCGGCGGCCGCAGGCTTCGCGTCGTTCAGTTGCGTGTGTGTCACGTGCGTTCGGACTCGCTGCAGGACTCCCCGCTCGCCGCGCGGTTGATCGACTCGATGCGCCGCGCCGCGTCGTCGAGGCTCGCCACTATAGCATCGCAATCGAGGCTGCGCACGTCGCGGCCTTCGTCGTAGCCGTAAGGCACGCACAGCACGCGGATGCCCGCCGCGCGCGCGGCCTGCACGTCGTTGATCGAGTCTCCGATGTGCAGCGTGTCGCGCGGCTCGACGCCCAGCGCCCGGCACAGGTGCAGCAGCGGCGCCGGATCGGGTTTCTTGCGTGCGAGCGTGTCGCCGCACGCGAGCGCCGAAAAATAGCGGTCGAGGCCCTTCATCGCGAGCAGCGGACGCGCGAACGCGCCCGCCTTGTTGGTCACGCAACCGAGCGGCAGCCCCATCGCGCGCAGCCGCTCGAGCCCATCGATGACGCCGGGATAGATCGACGTGTGCGTGCCATTGACCGCCGCGTACCGGCGCCGGAACGCGAGCATCGCGCGCTCGTGGAGTTGCCCGTGCGCCCGATCCGTTCGATCCGCCCGGTCCGTTCGATCCGCCCCCAGGCAGCGGCTCACCAGGTTCTCGATGCCCTTGCCGACGAACGCGCGGATGCGCGCGGCACCGAGCGGCGCACGGCCCAGCTCGCGCAGCATCGCATCGGCCGCCTCCGACAGATCGGGCACGGTGTCGAGCAGCGTGCCGTCGAGGTCGATCAGCACGCCGCGAACCGCCGCCCCGGGCATCGCCGCGCTCAAGCGACCTTCGCCAGCTCGGCGCGCAGCGCGGCGATGACGGTGTCGTAGCGGTTCGGATCCTCGGCGCGACCGGCGCCGAACACGGCGGAGCCCGCGACGAAGGTGTCGGCACCGGCGCGCGCGATCGATGCGATGTTCTCGACCTTGACGCCGCCGTCGATCTCGAGCCGGATCGGGCCCCCGCCCGCGCGCCGGTGCGCATCGATGCGCTCGCGCGCCGCGCGCAGCTTGTTGAGCGCCTCGGGGATGAACTTCTGCCCGCCGAAGCCCGGATTGACCGACATCAGCAACACCAGGTCGAGCCTGTCCAGCACGTGCTCCAGGTAGTCGAGCGGCGTGGCCGGATTGAAGACCAGTCCCGCCTGGCAGCCGCACTCGCGGATCAGGCCGAGCGTGCGGTCGATGTGCTCGGACGCCTCCGGGTGGAAGCTGATCAGGTTCGCGCCGGCCTTGGCGAAATCCGGGATGATGCGATCGACCGGTTTCACCATCAGATGTACGTCGATCGTCGCGCCCGTCAGCGGCCGGATCGCCCCGCACACCAGCGGCCCGATCGTCAGGTTGGGCACGTAATGGTTGTCCATGACATCGAAATGGATCCAGTCGGCGCCCGCGGCGATGACGGCGGTGATCTCCTCGCCGAGCCGCGCGAAATCGGCAGACAGGATGCTTGGCGCGATGACGTGCATCGTCGTTCCCTCCCCGGTCGCGGTTGAAAGCCCGATTGTAGGCGAGCGGCATGGCGCGCCGGCGAAAGATTTTTTATCGGCCGGACGGACCCCGTTTCATTACGCTTGCCGGTCGCGCGAAAATCCGTTCCAATACCCGCATGGCCGCAGGCAGGAATTACGAAATCGAGGTCACTCCGGTGCCCGAGTATCTCGAGGACCAGTCGGATCCGGACGCCGGACGCTACGTGTTCGCCTACACGATCACGATCCGCAACACCGGCAACGTGGCCGCGCAACTGATCTCGCGCCACTGGATCATCACCGACGCCCAGGGGCAGGTCCAGGAAGTGCGCGGGCTGGGCGTGATCGGCTACCAGCCGCTGCTGCAACCCGGCGAGCACTTCGATTACACCAGCGGTTGCGCGCTGCCCACGCCGGTGGGCACGATGCGCGGCACCTACCAGATGGTGGCCGAGGACGGCACGCAGTTCGAAGCGACCATTCCCGAGTTCACCCTCGCACTGCCCAGGGTGCTGCACTGACGGTTCCGGCTGCACCGGAGCGCAACCCGCGGCCCGCGCCTTGTCGCTGCGTCACACCTACACGCTGATCGCGCCGTTCTACGACGCGCTGATCGAGGCCGCGACGCGCCCCGCGCGTGCGCGCTCGCTCGCACGGCTGCACGAGCTGCCCGATTCCGACGTGCTGCTGGCCGGGGTGGGCACCGGGCTCGATCTGCCGCTGCTCGCGCCCAGGCACCGCTACGTCGGGCTCGACCTGACCGGCGCGATGCTCGCACGCACGCGCGGCCGCTGCGCGTCGCTCGCCTTCGCCGCGGTGCGCGGCGATGCGCAACGGCTGCCGTTCGCGAGCGGCCGCTTCGATGCGGCGGTGCTGCACCTGATCCTCGCGGTGGTCCCCGAGCCGGGGCGCGCGCTCGCGGAAGCCGCGCGCGTCGTGCGCAGCGGCGGCGAACTGCTGGTCTTCGACAAGTTCCTCCGGCCGGGCGAACCGGCGCGGCTGCGCCGCGCGCTCAACCCGCTCGTGCGCCGCGTCGCCACCCGGCTCGACGTGGTGTTCGAGGACGCAGCCGCGGCCGCACCGGGGCTCGCCGTGCTGCGCGACGAGCCGGCGCTCGCCCGCGGCTGGTTCCGGCTGATCCGGCTCAGGAAGGAATGAACCCCGAGCCGGGGGTTCAGCTGCGGTAGTCGGCGTTGATGCTGACGTAGCCGTGCGACAGATCGCAGGTCCACACCGTGGCGGCGGCGTCGCCGCGGCCCAGTTCGACGCGCACCGCGATCTCGGCCTGCTTCATCACGCGCGCGCCGTCGCACTCGCGGTAGGCCGCGGACCGCCCGCCGCACTCGGCGACGAGCACGTCGTCGAGCCACACGCGGATGCGCGCGACATCGAGATCCGCCACGCCGCTCGCGCCGATCGCAGAAAGGATGCGGCCGAGATTCGGGTCGGAGGCGAAGAACGCGGTCTTCACCAGCGGAGAGTGCGCGATCGCGAAGGCCACCTGCCTGCACTCGGCGCGGTCGCGGCCGCCTGCGACCGTGATCGTGATGAACTTGGTCGCTCCCTCGCCATCCCGCACGATCGCCTGCGCCAGCGCCGAGGCCACCTCGGTGAGCGCACCGGCGAGCGCGCGGCCCTCGCGCGAGCGGGCATCCGCGATCCGCGCGGCTCCGGCGCCCCCCGTCGCGATGACGACGAAGGAATCGTTGGTCGAGGTATCGCCGTCGACGGTGATGCAGTTGAACGACGCATCCGCCGTCTCGCGCACCAGTCGTTCCAGCACATCCTGCGTGATCCCCGCGTCGGTCGCGACGAAGCCGAGCATCGTCGCCATGTCCGGATGGATCATGCCGGCGCCCTTGGCGATGCCGGTCACCGTCACCTCGCGGCCGCCGATCTCGACGCGGCGCGAGACCGCCTTGGGCACGGTGTCGGTCGTCATGATCGCCTCGGCGGCATCGAGCCAGCCGTCCGCGGCGAGCCTCGCCAGCGCGGCGGGCACTGCGGCGAGCAGCCGGTCGACGGGCAGCGGCTCGAGGATGACGCCGGTGGAAAACGGCAGCACCTGCGCCGGCTCGCAGGCGAGCGCGCGGGCGAGCGCATCGCAGACGCTCCGTGCAGCCGCGAGTCCGGCCTCGCCGGTACCCGCATTGGCCACCCCGGTATTGACCACCAGCGCGCGGACGTCGCCGTGCGACAGATGCTCACGGCATACGATCACCGGCGCCGCGCAGTAGCGGTTGCGCGTGAAGACGCCGGCCACCCGGCTGCCGGGCGACAGTTCGAAGACGACGAGGTCCTTGCGGCCCGCCTTGCGGATGCCCGCCTCGGCCCAGCCCAGACGCACTCCTTCGACGGGAAGCAGCGCGCCGGCGCGCGGCGCGGCGAGATCGACCGCCATGTCAGCTCAGCTTGCCGTGGCAGTGCTTGTATTTCTTGCCGCTGCCGCACGGACACGGATCGTTGCGGCCGACCTTGTGCGCGGCGCGCACGAACGGGCGCTCCGGCTGGTCGGCCGGTGCCGCGGCGAGCGCCTCGTCGTAGTCCGCGTGCTGGTAGCGCACGTTGTCGACCTGGGGCGGTGGCGGCGCCTGCTCGACCGGCGCCTCGGTCTGGACCTCGACCGTGACGAGCAACCGGATCAGCTCGCCGCGCACCCCCTGCAGCAGTTCGTCGAACAGTTCGAAGGACTCGCGCTTGTACTCCTGCTTCGGATTCTTCTGCGCGTAGCCGCGCAGATGGATGCCCTGGCGCAGCTGGTCGAGCGCGGCCAGGTGTTCGCGCCAGCGCGTGTCCAGGATCTGCAGCATCATGTTGCGCTCGAACTGGTGCCAGGCCTGCGCGCCCACCAGCCCGACCTTCTCCTGGTAGCGCCGGTCGGACAGTTCCACCAGGCGCTTCAGGATGTCGGTGTCCGACAGGGTCGGCTCGGCCTTGACCCATTCGCCGACCGGCGCCTGAATCAGGAATTCCGAGGCGAGCGCCTTCTCCAGCCCGGCGACGTCCCACTGCTCCTCGACCGATTCGGCCGGCACGAACAGCCGGAAGGTGTCGTGCAGCACCCCGTGGCGCATCGCGGTGACGGTCTCGGAGATGTCCTCCGATTCGAGCAGCCGGTTGCGCTGCTGGTAGATGACCTTGCGCTGGTCGTTGGCGACATCGTCGTATTCGAGCAGCTGCTTGCGGATGTCGAAGTTGCGCTGCTCGACCTTGCGCTGGGCCGATTCCAGCGAACGCGTGACCAGCGGATGCTCGATCGCCTCGCCCTCGGGCATCTTGAGCCGGATCATGATCGCGTTGAGGCGCTCTCCGGCGAAGATGCGCAGCAGCGGGTCTTCGAGCGACAGGTAGAAGCGGCTGGAGCCGGGGTCGCCCTGGCGACCCGACCGGCC
>JBBIUI010000089.1:0-9086 GCA_037440385.1 Rhodocyclales bacterium
GTTTCGGAGGCGGCGCAAGTGAGCAGGCAGCCAGGGCCCCGCGCAGCCGAGATGCGACCGCCCGCGAACGCCGCCCGCCGCCGACCCCATGAATGGTTGAATTCCGGGACCGCTTCGGAGGCGGCAGCATGAAACAGCAGGCGAAACCGATGTTCGATGCTTCGCGCATTCCGGACGATCTGTGTCCGATCGCGGTGAATCCGAGCCCGATGCTGCCGGGGGACTGGCGAAGCATGCGTCCGATCGTCGACCGGGACAAGTGCGTCAAGTGCGCCGTGTGCTGGCTGTACTGTCCGGTGCAATGCATCGTCGAGAAGCCCGCCTGGTTCGAGATCGGTTATGCCACCTGCAAAGGCTGCGGCATCTGTGCGCAGGAGTGCCCGCAACAGGCGATCACGATGGTGGCGGAAACGGCATGAGGGCTCGGCGGACAGGCAGCGGAAGGCCGGGGACGGACGGGTCGGCCCTGCGTCATCGGCCGTCCGGGACGGAGGCGGCATGAACTCGATTCAGGCAGCGACAGCGGTACGGCGTCCGGACGAACGTGGTCCGGACGGGACGAAACCGAAAGTCCTCGTGTGCGACGGCAACCAGGCGGCAGCCTGGGGCGTGTCGCTCGCCGATGTCGACATGGTCGCCGTGTACCCGATCACGCCCCAGTCCTCGCTGGTCGAATATCTGGCCAAGTTCATCGCCGAGGGCAAGCTCGACGCGCAACTGGTCGATGTCGAGGGCGAGCATTCGGTGCTCTCCGTGCTGCAGGGCGCGGCTCTGGCCGGAGCGCGCACCTACACGGCGACCTGCGGACCGGGGCTGGCGTTCATGTTCGAGCCCTACCTGCGCGGGCCCGGCATGCGCCTGCCGATGGTGATGTCGATCGTCACGCGAGACACGCTGACCCCGCAAAGCGTCTGGGGCGGCCATCAGGACGCGATGAGCGTGCGCGAGGCGGGCTGGATCCAGATGTATTGCGAGACCGTGCAGGAGGTGCTCGATACCGTCGTCATGGCCTATCGGATCGCCGAGCATCATGACGTGATGCTGCCGGTCAATGTGTGCCACGACGGGAACTACCTGTCCTACGGGGCGGCCCGGATCGAACTGCCCGAACGCGACCGGGTACGGGCCTTCCTCGGCGACAAGAACGTCAACTGGCATGTCGCGCTCGATCCGGATCGGCCGATGGCCGTCGATCCGCTCACCGGCGGCGCCGGCGGCCCGGGCCCGCGCATGTTCGTCAATTACCGCAAGGGACATTGCGCGGGAATGCACAGCGCGCTGCGCGTGATCGAGGACGTCCACCGCGACTGGGAAACGCATACCGGCCACCGGCACGCCGCGCTGATCGAGCGCTACCGGATGGAGGGCGCGCAGTTCGCGATCGTGACGCTGGGGTCGATGACGGGCGCGGCCAAGGACGCGGTCGACGAGGCGCGCGATGCCGGCGTTCCGGTCGGCCTGGTCAAGGTCAAGACCTATCGCCCGTTTCCGACGCTCGCACTGGCCGAGGCGCTCTCGGAAGTTCGCGCGCTGGGGGTCGTCGACCGTTCGGTGGATTTCGGCGGCGGCTGCGGGCCGATGTACCGCGACGCGCTCGGTGCGCTCTATCGGCTCGAGCACCGCGTGCCGTCGGTTTCGTTCATCGGCGGGCTGGCGGGCGCCGACCTGACCGTCGAGCACTTCCATCGCGTGATCGAGGAAACGGCCGCACTGATGAAGGGTGCGCCCTGGGGACACACCGTCTGGCTGAACGAATAGTCGACGAACACCAGCAATACCAGCGAGGATCGGGCATGCGGCATACCCACTATCTCATCGTCGGCGCGAGCCACGCCGCGCTCTCGGCGATCCATGCCATCCGGATGACGGATGCGGAGCACGACATCACGATGGTGTGCCGCGACGGCGCGCTGCCCTATTCGCCCACCGTGCTGCCCTATGTGGTTTCCGGGCGCTCCGATCCGGGCAGCGTGTTCCTGCGCGACGAGGACTGGTTGCGCACGAGTAAGGTCCGGTTCCTGTCCGCACACGAGGTGTGCCGGGTGGACGCCGCCGCCAGCGTCGCGGAGCTCGCCTCGGGCGAGGCGATCCATTACGAAAAGCTGCTGGTCGCGAGCGGCGCCGCGCCCGTGCGCCCGCCGATACCGGGGCTCGATGGCGTCCGATACCACGTGCTGCGCACGCTCGAGGATGCGTTCGGGCTGCGCAAGGCGCTGGAGCGCACCGAGCGCGCGGTCGTGCTCGGAGCCGGCCTGATCGGCATGCACGCGGCGGAGAACCTGGCGCACGCGCGCGCGAGCGTCACCGTCGTCGAACGCGAGGCGCAGGTGCTGCCCGCCTATTTCGACCGGGAGGCCGCAGGGCTGATCGAAGCGGCCTTCGTGCGCGCCGGCGTCGCGATGCGCACCGGTTGCGCCGTCGAGCGCGTGCACTCCGACGGCGAGGGCTTCACGCTCGCGCTGTCGGACGGTTCGCGGGTGTCCGGCGATCTGTTGCTCGTGGGTACCGGCGTCGTACCGGTGACGGGTTTCCTGAAAGGCTCCCCTATCGAGATCGACCGCGGCGTGCTCGTCGATGACCAGATGCGCACCAATGTCGGCAACGTCTGGGCCGCCGGGGATGTCGCCCAGGCGCGCGGATTCTTCACGCCCGCCAAGATCGTCAGCGGCATCGTGCCCTACGCGGTCGAGCAGGGACGCATCGCCGGCATGGCGATGAGCGGGGATCCGGGCCTGAGGGCGTTTTGCGGCACGGTGCCGCTGAACACCTATGCGTTCTTCGGCAACCACGCGCTGTCGGTGGGCGCCGATCTGTCCGGCGAAGACTGCGAAGTGGTCCGGCGCGTCGAGCCCGGCGAGGGTCGCTACCTGAAGATCGTGCTGCGCAACGGCCGGCTCGCCGGCATCTTCGGCATCAACGTCGAATTCGATGCCGGCATCATGTGGGAGCTGATCCTGCGCGAGATCGATCTCGCTGCGGTGAAGCGCCGTTTTCTCGACGATCCGCAGGCCACCGCGCGCTCGTTGATGTCCAAGCATTGGCGCTGAGGGGACCGAGGCATGCCTGGCTACAACACGATTTCGTTCCGTGCCGACCGGTGCACCGGCTGCGCGCAGTGCATGGACGCATGCGCGCAACGGCACTCGGAAGATGGCGATCGCGCGCACTCGCGCATCCACATCGTCGAGGGCGAGCGCGAGGGTAGCTGGGAGCTGGCGATGTGCCGGCAGTGCGGCGACCCGCAATGCGTGCTCGAGTGTCCGGCCGCCGCGCTCGCGAAGAACGCCTTGACCGGCGTCATCGACTGGAGCGCCGAGCGCTGCATCGGCTGCCTGCTGTGCACGGTGGGCTGCGCCTATGGCGGCATCGTTCATGACGGGCTCGCGGGGCACGTGATCAAGTGCGACACCTGCGGCGGCGATCCGGCCTGTGTGCGGGCGTGCGGCGAAGGGGCGCTGCGCTACCTGACCAGCGCGCGCCTGTACAACGAGTTCGGCGACCGGGAGGACCTGTTCGTTCCCGGACTCGCCGGCTGCCAGGGCTGCAATACCGAACTGCTGATGCGCCACACGCTACGCCGGGTCGGCCCGCAGAGCGTGCTCGCGACGCCCCCTGGCTGCGTGCCGGGCATGGGCTCGGTGGGCTACAACGGTTTCACCGGCTCGAAGGTGCCGGTGTTCCATCCGCTGCTCACGAACACCGCTTCGATGCTCACCGGAATCAAGCGCCACTACAAGCGCGAAGGGCGCGAGATCACCGCGCTCGCGCTCGCGGGAGACGGCGGCGCGGCCGATGTCGGCTTCCAGTCGCTGTCGGGCGCCGCCGAGCGCGGCGAGGAGATCCTGTTCATCGTCATCGACAACGAGGGCTACATGAACACCGGCATGCAGCGCTCCGGCTGCACGCCCTACGGCGCCTGGACCAGCACCACGCCGGTCGGTCGCGAGGCGCACGGAAAGACGCAGGATGCGAAGAACCTGCCGCTGATCATGGTTTCGCATCGCTGCGAGTATGTGGCGACCGCCTCGACCGCCTTCATGGAGGACTATTACGCGAAGCTGGAACGGGCGATCGCAGCCTCGAAGCGCGGGTTTGCCTACCTGCACGTCTATTCGCCCTGCACGACGGGGTGGCGCTTTCCCGCGCAGAAGAACATCGAGGTCGCGCGCAAGGCGGTGGAGACCAACTTCGTCATGCTGTGGGAATACACGCCGGAAGCGGGCCTGCGGCTCACGCACCCGGTGGATCACCCGCGGCCGATCGCCGAATACGTCGAGGCCCAGGGCAAGTACCGCCATCTCGATGAGGAGCAGCTGGCCCACATCCAGCGGCACATCGAAGAGAACGTCAGACTGATCCGGCGTTTCGCCGAGGACCCAGGCGTCGCGCGGCTGCTCGCGGGCCACGCGTGACCCGCGCGGCGAGCGGCGCGCCGCCCGGCGCGGGCCTGTTCGACTGTCACTTCCACATTTTCGACGGGCGCTTCGCGCTCGAGCCGAACCACGGTTACCTTCCGGACGAATTCTCGTGCGAGGACTATCTCGCCCGCGCGCAGGCGCTCGGCATCACCGGCGGCGCGGTCGTCGCCGCATCGTTCCAGGGAACCGACCCGCGCTGGCTGCTTTCGGCACTGCGCCGTCTGGGCGCGGCATTCGTCGGCGTCGCGCAACTTGCCGAGGACGCGAGCGACGAGCAGATCCTGCACCTCGCCCGCGCCGGCGTGCGCGCGCTGCGCTTCAACCTGCGCCGCGGTGCCTCGCGCCCGATCGGCGAAATCGTCTCGACCGCGCACCGGGTCTGGGAGCTGGCGCGCTGGCATGTCGAGTTGTACGCCGATGCCGCCGAACTCGCCCCGGTTCTACCGCAGCTGCTCGAACTGCCCAGGCTGGCGATCGATCACCTCGGACTGACGCGCTCGGGACTGCCCACGGTGTTGCGGCTCGCCGCGAATGGCGTCGCGGTCAAGGCGAGCGGCTTCGGGCGGGTGGATTTCGATGTCGGGCAGGCATTGCGCGAGATCGCATCGGCCAATCCCGACAGCCTGATGTTCGGCACCGACCTGCCCTCGACGCGCGCGCCGCGGGCGTTCGCAGCCGGCGACATCGAGCTCGTACGCGAAGCGCTCGGCGAGCCGCTCGCCGAAGCGGCGCTGTCGGGAAACGCGCGCCGCTTCTACGGGTTCGGGCCGATTACGGCGGCCAGCCCGGGACCCGCCAGCCGCGCGCCAGCGCGATGAGCCGCAATCCGGCCGCGAGCGCTGCGCCGCAGCCGAGCGAGACCGGATCCGGAGCGCCGGTCGCATGCAGTCCCAGGAAGGCCCACGAGCCGGCGAACGAACACACCGCGTACGGGCGCCGGTCGTGGAACACGATCGGGACCTCGTTGCAGATGATGTCGCGCATGACGCCGCCGAACACTCCGGTGATCACGCCCATCAGGGCGGCGACGAATACCGGCACCCCGAGCTCCAGTGCCTGACTCGCGCCCACCACACTGAACAGCCCGAGCCCGAGCGCATCGGGCACCTGGATCGCCCGTTCCGTGAAGCGAATTCGCCGCAATGCCGGAATCGCCGCCAGCGACAGCGCGAACACCAGCCAGACATATTCCGGATGCTCCATCCAGAAGAACGGCCGCCGGTCGATCAAAAGATCGCGCAGCGTGCCGCCCCCGAAAGCGGTGACGAAGGCAACCGCGAACACGCCGACGACATCCAGGCGCTTGCGGGCGGCCTCGATGAAGGCCGACACGGCGAAGGCGAGCAGCGCGCCGATCTCGAGCGCGGTGAGCAGGATTCCGATTCTCATGGTGCGCGGCGAGGGCCCGTCCGGCGGGACGAGCGGGCAAGTGTAGTTCATGTCCGGCCTGCGGGTTCGGCGCGCTTGCCGGTCGCGGTCCGTCTGTGCTATCAGTTCGGAAACGACGATGCGCGAGGTCCCATGGCTCGGCTGCTGGCGGCGGACATCGGTGGTACCAAGTCGGACTTCCGGCTGATCGAGTTCGCGAACGGGCGCTGCGAGACGCTGCGCGAAGCGAGCCTCGCGAGCGCGCGGGCGGCCAGTGCCGAGGCCCTGGTTCGCACGTTTCTCGGGAGCGATGCGGGAACGATCGCACTCGCGGCCCTGGCGGTCGCCGGACCGGTGAGCGGCCGGTGCGCCGAGCTGCCGAACCTTCCGTGGGATGTCGATGCGGCGCGGCTCGAGCATGCACTCGGCGTCGCGCGCGTCGCCCTGCTCAACGATCTGGAAGCGACCGCCTGCGGCATTCCCGAACTGCCGCCCGAAGCGTTCGAGACGCTCAACGCCGGTGTGCCGGACGAGGGGCCGATCGCGGTGATCGCAGCGGGCACGGGGCTGGGAGAGTCGGTCGCGCTGCGCTTCGCTGGAGGCTGGCTGGCACTGCCCGGCGAGGGCGGCCACGCCGATTTCGCGCCCGGCGACGAGCTCGAAATCGGACTCGCGCGGTTCCTGTGGCGCCGGTACGGGCACGCGAGCTGGGAGCGCGTGGTTTCGGGTCCGGGACTGGTCGATCTCTACCACTATCTGGCCGAGGCGGCGGGCGATACCGCAAGCGCACCGTGCCTGCAACCGGCACCGGGTGCGGACGCCGCCGCGCAGATCGCCGCCGAAGGGCTCGCCGGGCGCGATCCGGTCGCGTCGCGCGCGATCGAGGTGTTCGTGCGCGCCTGGGGCGCGGAAGCCGGCAACCTGGCGCTGCGCTGCCTTGCCACCGGCGGGCTGTATGTCGCCGGTGGCATCGCGCCGAAACTGGCCGCGCGGCTGCGCAGCGGCGGTTTCCTGGAAGCATTCACCGCCAAGGGGCGCTATGCCGCGCTGCTACGCCGCGTTCCGGTACGCATCGTACTCGACCCGAAGGCTGCACTGCACGGCGCCGCGCTGCGGGCGGTCGCGCTGGCGCAGGCGCGATGATGAAGACACCGGCCGGGGCGACGGGCGGCGGCGAGCGTTCGGGACTTGCGTGGCGGGCTTGCCGGACCGGTGACGTTCGTCGAAGGCGGCCCCGGTCAGAACCCATGCGGGGGTGATGAAGGCGAAGAGCGGTCGATGGCCGTTTACGGATCGTGGTAGATTGTGAGCCGTGGCGATCGGGTGTCGTCGCTGGCAGCCGATGCCGGAAGTCGCGGCTCGAAGGCGATACGCCGCAAGCCCTTGCGAGCCGCCCGTTGCGCGGCCGAAACCGCGCACGGAACATGAACCGCGCGATTCGCCGGCCTGCCCGACGGTGGCTGAGGTTTCCTGTCACAGCGAAGAGCGAAGCGAAGAAGCAATCTGTCGGCAGGTCGAACGCCGGGGCGCGCTTCGCGCGGGATTGCTTCGTCGGCCTCCGGCCTCCTCGCGATGACGGGGGACAGGGGCTTCGCCCGCCTCACGGTGACGGCCGTGCGGGTTGCGCAAGAGTCGGTTCGCCAGGGCCGTCGGGTTCGGTGCGTGGATCGAAGGGCATACGGAGGAACGATGTCGCAAAGGAGATTGCGTAACAATGGGTTGATTGCCCTGACGGCCGGGCTGGTGGCGGGAGGCGCGCTCGCCGCGCTGCCGATCTCCGGCGATCCGGCTGCCGATGGGTGGTCCAGACAGGGCAACTCGCTCGAACCGGGCGTCTACATCCGCGGTTCGGCCGGCTTCTCGTTCGACGTCTATGGAACCGCATTCGAGCTGGCCACGGGAGATGGCAACTGGATAGCCGGCGACCGGGTGCTCGGGCTGGGCGGCGTCGGTACCGGTCAATATGTCTACTGGCCCAATCTCGTGGCCAAGTTCGGTTCTTCCGCTTCGAGTTTTTCAGCCTCGACCGTGGCATCCCCGGGCGGCAATGGTGTCGGCAGCTTTTCGTCCGGCGGCGCCGGTGAGGGCGGCGTACAGGTCGATCTCGACTACCCCTTCGACGGCGCGACCGGGAAACTCACCGCAACTGTGTCGGGTGTGCAACAGGTGGCGGACAACGTGCTCTACCAGGGCACTCACCATTTTCCCGATTCCGCGCTCAACGCCCAGTGCAGCGTCCTGTTCGCCTTGCCGCAGTGTGGCCTCGACCCGCAGCTCGCGCGGGCCAGTGCCGTGTTCTCGCGCGACGGTGACGGACGCGACATCCTGGCCTCATTCGAGATCGTGCTCAACGTCAGCTACCTGGGACGCGAAGGCTATGCACCGGTGCCGCAGATCGGTGCGCCCTCCGACCTGGCCGTGCAATCGTTCGCGAATGCGTACACCGACGCGCTGGTCGGTGCCGTCCCCGAGCCGCAGACCTACGCGATGCTGGTTGCGGGGCTCGCCATGCTGGGTATCGTGGTCCGGCGTCGCGCGCATGCGAGGCGGGTACCGGCTCACGATCGGTAACGGTTCGCGCCGCTCGTCACGGCGTTGTTCGCGGTCGTCGTGGCGGATTCCGCCGTTGTCTTCCGCTTCTTCGCGGCGGGCGCCGTGCGTTTCCTTTTCGGCGGCAACATCCTCCGCGGCCGTCTCGATGCCGAACGCGTCCGCGAGCGCGGCATCGTCGAGCACCTTCGCCCTCGCGGGCGCTTTTCTCGTCTTGACGGGCAACGCGGCGGCCCGTACAGGCCCGGCGCGGATGCGCAAGAAGTGGAAGCTCGCCCGGCTGGCTCCGGACATCGCCGAGGAGATCGCGCGTGGCCGGCAGCCAGTGGGGCTGTCGCTGTTGTTGTTCGCCGGGAACCCGTTGCACGATGACTGGAACTTGCAGCGGGACGCGATTGGCGGCTTGGCGCCGTGATGGCCAACAATCGATTGGCCACCTCTGGAGGCTGTCTTGGAAACGGTACTTGATTCGACATTGACCTGCCCGGTGTGCGGGTACGTGAAGACCGAGCGGATGCCGACGGATGCGTGCCAGTGGTTTTACGAGTGCGAGGGCTGTCACACCGTACTCAAACCCAAGCCGGGCGACTGCTGCGTGTTCTGCTCCTACGGAACGGTACCGTGTCCGCCGGTCCAGAGTTCCGGCAGGTCGTGCTGCGGATAGTTGCAGCGAGAGCGCGTTCGTAATCCGTTTGGCTGGGGCAATGGGGTGCAAACCACCGCCCGGAAACCCCGCCACCGCTCGCCCTT
>JBBIUI010000090.1:0-8759 GCA_037440385.1 Rhodocyclales bacterium
CGGCGCGGGGGCCGAGCCGACCGAGGCGTCGGTGCCGGAGAGTAATTCGGTGACCGTCGCTTCGGGCCGCGCGAGCCCGCGCACGATGCGCGGGGTGATCAGCAGCACGATCTCGTTCTTGGTGCGCTCGTCCTTGCGGCTCGAGAACAGCCGTCCGAGGATCGGCAGGTCGCCCAGTCCGGGCACCTTCTGCGCGCTCGCGCGGTCCTCGTCGCTGATCAGCCCGGCGAGCACCTGTGTCTCGCCGTCCTTCAGGCGCAGGGCGGTGCCCGCGTTGCGCGTGCCCACCTGATAGGCGACGGTCTCGCCGCTCGTTCCGGCGGTCTTGATCTCGCGCACGATGTTGCTGACCTCGAGCGCGACCTTGATGCCGACCTCGTCGTCGAGATAGATCAGCGGTTCGACGTCCAGCTTGAGTCCGACGTCGAGATAGCTGACGTTGGAGGACACGAAGCCGCCGCTGACTGCGGCGGTGGTCGTGATGACCGGCACCTTGTCGCCGATATGGATTCTCGCCTTCTCGCGGTTCTTCACCCGGATGCGCGGGTTGGCGAGGATGTTGGCATCACCGTCCTGGCTCTTGAGGTTGAGCAGCAGCAGCGGGTTGGCCGCGAAGGTGGTGAGCCCGGCGCGGTTGCGCAGATCGACGTTGCCCGGCGCGAGCGCACCACCCGGATTGGTGACGGTCTGCGAGATGCCGCCCGAGAGCGTCGTGGTCTGCGTCGAGCCCTGCAGCACGCCGTAACCGATCTGATCCGGGAAGCGCAGGCCGAGCTCCTGCAGCTTGCTGCGCGAGATCTCGAGCACCTCGACCTCGAGCATGACCTCGGGCTCGGCAAGGTCCTGCGCCGCGATGAGCTTTTCCGCCAGCCGGATCGCCTGCGGCGAATCGCGCAGCACCAGCAGGTTGAGCTTCTCGTCGATGAACGCATCGCGCGTCTTGACGATCGCGCGGATCATCGCGAGCGTCTGCTTGACATCGGCGTTGGCGAGGTAGAACGCCTTGACCATCAGCTCCTCGTAATCGCGCCGCTTGGCCGGCGTGTTCGGATACACGATCAGCGTGTTCTCGTTGATGACCTTCTTCTCGAGCTGGTTGCTCAGCAGGATCAGCCCGAGCGCCTCCTCGATGCGCGTGTTGCGCACGAACACGCTGGTCTTGAGGTCGGCGCGCACGTCGTGGTCGAACAGGATGTTGATGCCGGCGGTGCGCGCGACGACTTCGAGCACCGAGCGCAGGTTGGCGTCGCGGAATTCGAGACTGATGGGCTTGTCGAGCGTCGCCTTCAGCACGGTCGCGCCGGAGGCGGCCTGATCGCGCGTGCGCTCCTCGATCGCGCGCGCGAGCGCCTGCGCCTCGCGGTTGCGCGGATCCTCGGCCAGTACCGCGCGCAGCTTCGCGCTGGCCGCGTCGGGCTGCTTCGCGTCGAGCCGCGCCCTGGCCTCGCCAATGATGGCAGCATGGCGCTTGTCCGCCTCGATGCGCGCCAGGCCGGCCGCGGCCCTCGGGTTGGACGCATCCCATTCGATCGCCTTGCGGTACGCGGCGACGGCCGATTCCGCCTCGCCGGCCGCGCGCGCACTGTCTGCGACCGCGAGCATCTGCGCGACGAACCGGTCCCGCCTCCGGACGAACTCGGCGCGCACCGCGCGGTTGTCCGGCTCGCGCGCGAGCGTCTCGTCGAGGATGCGCAGGCTGTCCTCGGGCCGGCCCTGTGCCGCGAGCCGTCCGGCCGCATCGAGCGCCGGATCGCCGGTCGCACAGCCGGCCAGCAATGCCATCAGCATCATTACGACGATCGCGGCGAAGGGATCAGGTCTCGACATGAGGATTCACGAATTACACGCCGGGCATGGCCCGGCCGCTTCGACTCGAATCTCCAGGCGCAATTTACCACGCCGCCGGCCGGGGCAATGCGCGTCGGGACCCGTTCCTGGAGGAGCGCGACCGCGATCCGTTTCTCGACAGGCTGGCTGCAACCGTCGGGCGCGACAGCCATCTGCCCGAGCTCGCCCGCTACGTCTTGCGCGATCGGTCGGCGCGGGGATCGCCCGGTGCGTGACTCGACGCTGAGCAGGATCCTGCGCGTGCAACGGTGAGAATGCGTGATGTCAAGACCCGACCCCGCCTTTGTTCCCGCCTGTGAGGTAGGTTCGCAGTTGGTCGAGGCGCGTCGCGCCGGCCGGGTCGCGCCGGGTCCGGTCGGCGGCCTCGCGGAGGAATGCGGCGAGCACCGCGACGAACAGTGCGACGGCGCCCGACAGCACCGTGATCAGCGCGCGCTTCGGGCGCGTGCGACGTTCGGCCGGCACGGCCTTGTCGAGGGTCTGGATGATCGAGACGTCGCGCGCCTCGTCGAGCCGCGCGAGCTCGTACTGCTTCGCGATCAGCTCGAACACGGTCTCGTGGTACTTGACGTCGCGCAGCCGGCGCAGGTATTCGAGCCCGGCTTCAGGGACCTTGCCGGTGGGCACCAGCACGTCGCCGCCCGCCGCACTGGCCTTCTCCAGCTTGGCGAGCTCGGCGCGCATGCCCGCGAGTTCCTGCTGCAGGCGCACGTAATCGGGGTTGCGCTCGGTCGCGAAGGTGCGCATCGCGCCGGCCTGCACCTCGCGTGCGGCGATCTCGGCGCGCAGCCGCGCAACCGCCTCGATGATGGCCTTGCCCTGTTCGTCGAGCTTGATGAGCCCCGTGCGCTCCTGCGTCTTCTTGAGCTCGACCTCGGCGCCCGCGAGTCCGTCCTTGGCCGCCTTGAGCTGCTTCTCGTAGAACAGGCGACGCTGCGACGCCTCGGTGATCGCGAGCGTGTCGTTGAGCCGGTCGATCTCCTCGACGTAGGCGTTGGCCATCGCCGCCGCCTTCTTCGGATCCTCGTCCTCGACCTCGATGACGATGATGCCGTCCTTGCCCGCGTTGACGGAGGTGCGCTTGTCGAGCGCCTTGCGCGCATCGTCCGCGGTGTCGGCGTCATAGGCTGCGCGCAGCGCGAAGCGTTCGATCAGCCGGTCGGCCACGGTGCGGCTCCTGATCATGCCGACATACAGGTCGTTGGGGTTCTTGATGCCCAGCGTGGCGCCCGTGATGCCCGCCGCCGCGCCCAGGCTGCCGAGCAGCGCCGCGGCGGCCGACTGCGACTGCTGCGGCGGCAGGATGCGCGCCGTGCCGGTATAGATCGGCGTCATCACGAGGCTCACGATCGCGGCCACGATCGCGACGACGAGCGGCAGCCCGATCACGAGCCGCTTGTGCCTGGCCAGTACGATCGCCAGATCTAGCAGGCTGATCTCGTCGTCGGCCCCCTCGTCGGCCGCGGTCGCTTCCGTCATCGTGGCGCTCCATCCGGGAACGCAGAGATCCGTCCGACACATCGCCGACGATCGCCGAGGCGGTCGGTGACGGGGCCCTGCGCGACGCTTCGTCCGGCGTCGTCGTGATCGTGCGCCTGGATGTTGCGCAGCCCGGCGCTCGCCGGGTTTCGCTGCGTCATGTCCACCTCCCCGTCACAGGCCCTTGAGCACCTTGAGCCCCGCGACGCCGAGCGCGAACTGGTAGAACACCTGCGCCCAGTCCTTCAGTTCGCGCACCAGCGAGAAGCGCTCGAGCCGTTCGGGCACGATCAGCGCATCGCCGGGCATCAGCCGCTCGCCCTCGAGCGAGAGCCAGCCGCGGTTTTCCTTCGACAGCACGCTGCCGTCGGCGCGCAGCACATAAAGCTGGCTCGTATCGGCGTCCCGGGTGGGACCGCCCGCCTGCGCGAGGTAATCGGCGACGCGCTTGTCCGCGCGATGCACGAACGCATTCTGGTTGAATACCGCGCCGAACACGCTGACGACCGCCGGCCGGCTGGGCACGAAGAACCGGTCGCCGTCCTCGAGCGCGAGATCGGGCAGATCCGCGAGCCGCGCACGCTCGACCGGCAGATCGAGCACGATGCGCCCGTTCGCCTTGATCGCGCGCAGCTTCGCGATCAGCGCGCGCTGCGCTTCCTCCTCGACGCGGCGGCTTTGCGCCTCCTCGGCCGTGAGCGCCGCCTGGGCGCGCTCCGCCGCGAGCCGCTTCGCTTCCAGCTCCAGCCGGTCGAGCGATCGGTCGAGCTGTTCCTGCTGGGTCCTGCGGGTCGATTCACGCGTGAGCTCGGCTCCGTACAGGTAGGCTTCCGGCGTGAGCCCGCCCACGCGGGCCACGAGCTGGCGCAGCGTCTCACCGGGCAGCACCTTGTACAGGCCCGCGGTGCGCACCTCGCCCTCGAGCCGCACGTAGCGCGCCTGGGCGGCGACCGGAACGCTGATGTCGTTCTTCGAGAACACCGTGACGATGTCGCCGGCGCTGAGCTCGAGATCGTGCGCGGGCTCGCCGCGCAGCACCGCCGCGCCCAGATCGAAGGGCAGCAGGTCGGTGCCCAGGTCCTCGCGCAGCCGTTCGATGACGGCGTAATCCCAGTTGATCTCTTCGAGACGCTTGACCTCGTTTCGCAACTGCGCCTCGCTGCCCACGTCGGCCGCGACCGTCCGGTTGCGCGCGCGCCAGAAGTCCCGGGAGATCAGCGCCTCCTTGGACGGGATCAGATCGCGCACGCGCATGCCGGGCCGCCACGGGGCACGCGCGACCTGCGCCACGAATCCGCGCAGCGTCACCGCGTTGTCGAAGCGCGGCGTCAGCGCATACACGCGCACGACGTCGCCATCGCGCAGGCCGCGCGCCAGCCCGCCCGCATCGAGCGCGAACTCGTCGACCCTGCGCACGCGGCGGCTCTCGATGCGCTCGACCACCACGTTCTGCCCAGAGGCGGTCGTCGCGAGCCCGCCCGCCCAGCCGAGCACTTCGCCGAGCGGCGCCGTGTCGCCGCGCAGCTCGAACACGGCCGGCACGTTGACGCTTCCCGACATCGCGACCAGCGGCCCCACCGGCGGTATGAAGATGACATCTCCGGGCAGCAGCCGTGCGTCCTTCGACTTGTCTCCCTTGAGCAGCAGGTCGTACAGGTCGAACTCGGTGACGAGGGCGCCGCCGCGCTTGAGCTCGATGCGCCGCATGGATCCCTTGCCGGAAGGCCCGCCGGCGGCGAACAGCGCGTTGACCAGCGTGCTCATCGAGCTGACGGTATAGGCGCCGGGACGCTGCGCCTGACCGACGACGAACACGCGGATCGACCGGAGCTGGCCGAGGCTGACCGACAGGTCGAAGTTCTTGAACACCCGCCCGATCGCGTTCTTCAGGAAGCCGTGCAGATCCTGATAGCGCACGCCCGCGACATTGAACACGCCCACGCGCGGCAGGTTGATGCTTCCATCGCGATCGACGATGGCGCGGAAGTCGCCCTCGACCTGGCCCCACACGCGCACGAGCAGCTCGTCGCCCGGCCCGATGACGTATTCGGCGGTCACCGGGACGTTCTCCACCGGTGCGAAGGTGCTCGGCGCGGCGCCGAACAGGTCGTGGCCGAGCAGCGGCAGCGCCTGGCCGGTCGCCTCGCGCACGAAGCGCTGGAACTCGTTGGGCTCGGCCTTCGCCGCCGGCGCGACCTCCGGCTGCGCTGCGGCAGGCCCGGCCGGAGCGGCTTGCGGCACGCCCGCGGGCGTGCCGATCGGGTTCGCGACCTGACTCGAATAGCGCTGATAGGCATCGCGCAGCTCGGGGGGAATGCCGTTCGCGCCGGCCGCCGGGGATGCCGCGGGCAGGCCCGCGCGCGGTTTCAGGAACCCGCCGTCCTGCGCCGCCGCGGGCACGCAAAGGACGGCGGCCGCGGCAAGGCCGACGCACATCATGCGCACCATTCGGGCAGGCAGGCTCATGGTTCGCGACGAAATTCGGGCGCGCCATTATAGGCCAGCGGATGCGCCACCGACGCGCGGGCTCGACCCGTCCGTGTCCGCCGTGCCTGCGTGCTCATCGCGAGGAGCGCACCGTCTCCCGTCATTGCCGGGAGCGCACGATACCCCAAGGCATTGCGAGGAGCGCATTTCCCCCTCCCCGTCATTGCGAGGAGCGCAGCGACGAAGCAACCTCGTGGCAGGCTGCGCGACGGCTGCGCGCTTCGCCGCCGCGACTCAGTCGTCGAGCTCGGCCTTCGCGGCCTCGACGTCGAGCCGCTCTGGGCCTGGCATCGGCGTGCACCGGGCGGCCTGCGCGTAGAGCGCTTCGGCCTCCTTCATGCGCGAGGCCCCGAACAGCATCACCAGGCCATTGGCCATTTCGATGCGCGCGATCGCCGAATCGGGATTGAGCCTGAGCGCGGCTTCGTAATGCTCGATCGCCGCGTCGCGGCTCGCGCCATAGGTCAGGCGGCCGACCAGCGCACCGACCTTGTCGATGACTTCGGCATGGTAGGCACCGAGCGCGACATGGGCATCGGCGTGCTCGGGTTCGAGCCGCAGCGCCTCGAGCAGCGCATCGCGGATCTTGCCGCCCAGGCCCTGCGCGAGTGCCTTCGCGACCGAAATGCCCTGGGCATAGCGGCCGAGCGCGTAGGCATACAGGTAGAACGCGTTCGCGCAGCGCGGGGCGGCAGCGCGATGTTCCTCGCAGCGCTGGGCGACCTGCTGGAACAGATCGAGCCTGCGCTGCGGATCGCGCTCCAGATGGTTGGCGTAGATCGCGGTCGCCTTGTTCACGACGGTGTAGCCCGGCACGCCGAGCGCACGGCCCGCGTCGGCCGCCTTGCGGAACTCGCCCCGGTGGTACAGCCGCCAGGCGTCGCGCAGCGCGCTCGCCGCGTGCGCCGCATCGTATCCCTTCGCGCGCAGCGTCGGATCGGCCCCGGCCGGCGCCGCGAGATTCTCTGCGTTCGGAAACGGTTCGCGGTCGCCGCGGTGCAGCCGCTCCCAGTTCTTCGCCAGCGCCGCACCCGCGTAGACATAAGCCTTGTCCGCGTGCGGAAAACTCGCCCATTGTGCCTTGCTCATCGTGACCCCTCGTTCCCGGGCATGCCGGACTGCGCGATGTACTTCAGCGCGAGTGCGTCGAACAGTTCCCGCCCGCGCCCCGTGAGGAAGGGCGCGGCGAGCGACATCACCTGATGGATGCCGCGCGCCAGCGCGGCGGACTCGTCGGGATGGCGCGCATCGCGCACGAATTCGAACGACAGCCAGTAGGTCGCGACCACGACCATGTTCAGCGCGAGTGCGTCGACCTCGGCACGCGTCGCGCGCAACTGGCCCTGGCCGAGCAGGCCCTCGCACAGCGCGCGAAGCGTGCGCAGCTCGTGTTCGACGATCCTCTGGATGCCGAACTCGAGCACGCGGTTGCGCGACAGCAGGTCGTTCAGGTCCCGGTAGAGGAAACGGTACTTGCGGATCAGTTCGAACAGCAGGTGAAGGAACAGCCACATGTCCTCGACATCGGCCGGACGGCGCACCGGCGCTGCGAGCGTCGCATCGATCTGCGCCGCGAACTGCGCGAACAGATCGTTGACGATCGCCTCCTTGTTGCGGAAATGGTAGTAGAGGTTGCCGGGGCTGATGTCGAGCTCGTCGGCGATGACGGCGGTCGTGACGTTCGGCTCGCCGAAATCGTTGAACAGCCGCAGTGCGGCCTCGAGGATGCGTTCGCGCGTGCGCCGCCTGGGCTTTCGGAGCGTCATCGCGCGATTATCGCGCGCGCTGCGGCTTCGCGATGCGCTGCAGGCGACCGTCCCGCTCGATCCAGCGGTCCAGATCGTCCAGCGTGCGTGCCAGCGCCCGGACGGCTTCCTGCGTCCGACCCGGGCGCCGGCGCGGGGCGTCCGGCGGCGCGTGCCCGTAGAGGCTGCGCGCGGCGTCCCGCAGCACGTCGAGCCGGATGCGGATGCCATGACGGGCGAGTATCGGGCCCAGTTCGTGCCGGCGCCGGAACAACTCGGTGCGCGTCTTGCGGTAGGCATGCTCGGCGAGCCGCTTGCGGCTGGCATAACTGAACACGTTGGTGAAGAACATCTCGGCGTCGTCGCGGTTCGGCTCGAACAGCACGACATCGGCATCGGGATAGTCGGCGGCGTACTTGGCCATTCCGACCTGCATGCGCGAATGGATGATGGCGCGGAAGGTCTGCGAGAGCACCACGGGCAGCCCGCCCTCGATGAGGTTCGCGCGCCTGCCCGCGCCGCGCCGCTCGGCCAGCCCGGCATCGAAGGGCACCAGCGGATTGATGCACAGCACGAGGCGCGCACCCTCCTTGAGCGCGATCGACGCGTGCAGCGTCTTCTTCAGCGCGCCGTCGACGTAGTGGTGGCCGTCGATTTCCACCGGCGGAAACATTCCGGGCAGCGCCGCGCTCGCCTGCACGGCAGCCGAGATCGGCACCGCGTCGTGGCCGGGCGCGCCGAAGGCCACCGACTCCCCGGTGTCCAGATCGGTGGCGACCAGGAACAACCGGCACGTCAGCTTGCGGAAATCGTTGGTGCGCCCGCTCGTCGAAAACAGCGCGGTGAGGTACGCATCGATGCCGGCATTGTCGAACACGCCGGTGGGGATCGCGCGGCTCAGCCGCTGGAAGGACTCGACCAGGTTGCCGCCCAACGGGTCGGTGACGTAGCTCCACAGCGAGGCGAGCAGCAGCGGCGGCACCGCCGCGGCCCGTTTGGCATACTCGGCGAACGCCGGACGCAGCAGCGATTCCGGTTTCAGCGCGAGGGCGCCGGGCTCACCCCGGCTTTCGATGAATTTGCGCACCATGCGCGCCGGCGTGATGCCGTTGGCAAGGCTCGCCGCGATGAAGCCGCCCGCGCTGACTCCGACGTACAGGTCGATGTCGTTGAAATCGACGCCCTCCAGCCTGCCCGAGG
>JBBIUI010000091.1:0-8671 GCA_037440385.1 Rhodocyclales bacterium
CGGCATGCGAAGCGTGCGTCCGCGCCCACGCCCGCGACCCAGGCGAGCGAATCGCCGGCCCACAGCAGCGGCATGCACGCTCGCTGCCAGGGCGGGACCCCGCTCGCCTGGAACAGCGCCTTCAGCGAGCGGCTCGGACCGCCCGCGCGCGGCCGCAGCCGCTCGCCGCCGGAGCGCGCCCGCAGCTCGACGCACACCCCCGCGAGCGCGGCCGCCGACAGCCCTTCGCCGGTCGTCCCGGTGAAGCGCACCCGGCCGCCGGCCCACGCCAGTTCGCGCTCGCCGTGCCACGCGAGCGGCCCGACCGGGTCGATGCCTTCGTCATCGATCATCAAGGCGCCCCGCCACACGCGCAGCAGCCGGCCGTCGAGCTCGAAGCGCAACCCGCCCCCTGGCCGCCAGCGCTCGAGCTGGCGCACCAGCTCGTCGAACCGGCGCGCATCGGGCGCACGCATGCCTGCGCGCTGCAGCACGTGGCGCAGCAGGTTGCGCGCGCGCGCGCGACCGAGCCGGACGAACCGTTCGAGCAGGATGCGGCCTTCGGGCGCCGCCTCGCGCGCATCCCGTTCGGCGATCGCATCGAGCAGCGCCGCCGCCTCGGCGAAATGGCCGGCCGCGCGCGCGAGCGCCGCCTCGGCGCCCGGAAACCGCGCCCGCAACGGGATCAGCACCTCGCGCAGCAGGTAGTTGCGGCTGAAGCGGCAGTCGAGGTTGCTCTCGTCCTCGATCCAGGCGAGCGCATGGCGGCGCGCATGCGCCTCGATCGCCGCGCGCGGCACATCGAGCAGCGGGCGCATCAGCTTCGCATGCGCGCCGATTGCGCGCACCGCGGGCATCGCCGCGGCGCCGCGCACGCCCGCTCCGCGCAGCAGGTTGTAGAGCAGCGTTCCGGCCTGGTCGTCGCGCTGGTGCGCGAGCGCGACCCAGTCGGCGCCGCTGCGCGCGAATGCCGCATGACGCGCCTGCCGCGCCGCCGCCTCGAGTCCGCGCCCGCCCGAGCGGCCGATCTCGACACGCTCGATGCGCAGCGGCACCGCCCAGCGCCCGCACAGCTCGCTGCAGAACGCGGCCCACGCATCGGCCCTCGGGCTCAGGCCGTGATGGACGTGCATCGCTTCGAGACGCACATCGAGGGCGGGAGCGGCCTCGTTCAACAGGTGCAGCAGCACGACGGAATCCACTCCGCCGGACAGGCCCGCCACGACCCGTTCGCCGGGACGGACATGCCGCGACAGGAACGAGCGGACCGCGCTGCGGGGATCAGGCGGGTGCCTGTTCCTTGAACCGGCCATACGCCATCACGCGCGCGCGTCGCCGCTCGACGAGCTCGGCGGGGGACAGTTCGCGCACCTGCCGCAGCGCATCGTGCAGCGCCTTCTTCAGATTGTGTGCGGCACCCTCGTGGTCGCGATGCGCTCCGCCGCACGGCTCGGCGATGATGCGGTCGATGAGCCCCAGCGTCTTCAGCCTGGCGGCGGTGATCCCCATGACCTCGGCCGCCTCGGGCGCCTTCTCGGCGCTCTTCCACAGGATGGACGCGCAGCCTTCCGGGGAGATCACCGAATAGGTTGCATATTGCATCATCATGACGACGTCGCCGACCGCGATGGCCAGCGCGCCGCCCGAGCCGCCCTCGCCGATCACCGTGACGACGATCGGCACCCTGAGCCCGGCCATGGCGAGCAGATTGCGCCCGATCGCCTCCGCCTGCCCGCGCTCCTCGGCATCGATGCCGGGATAGGCCCCCGGCGTGTCGACGAACGTCAACACCGGCAGCGAGAATTTCTCCGCCAGACGCATCAGCCGCAGCGCCTTGCGGTAGCCTTCCGGGCGCGGCATGCCGAAATTGCGCAGGATCTTCTCCTTGGTGTCGCGGCCCTTCTGATGGCCGATCACCATCACCGGCTGCTGCTGGAAACGCGCCAGCCCGCCGACGATGGCCGCATCGTCGGCGAACGCGCGATCCCCGTGCAGCTCGACGAAATCCGTGAACAGCCGCCCGACGTAGTCCAGCAGGTAGGGGCGCTGCGCGTGGCGCGCCACCTGCGCGATCTGCCACGGCGTGAGCTTCGCGTAGATGTCCTTGGTCAGCGCCTGCGCCTTGCCTTCCAGGCGGCCGATCTCCTCGGAGATATCGACCGCGGAATCGTCCTGCACGAAGCGCAGTTCCTCGATCTTCGCAACCAGCTCGGCGATCGGCTGTTCGAAATCGAGGAACGCGGTCTTCCTCGGGGCTGTGGGGGGGCTCACGGCGGGCATTCTAGCAGCCGCAAAAGGCCGCAGGCACGCCGCCGCTATGCCTGCCGCTCACCCGCCCGCGTGAATTGCGCGCAGGATTTCGGCGGGCCGGCGCGGCATCCGGCCACGGCGGGCGGACCGGCGCGCTCGCGCGGTTCGGCGTTCGGGGTCCGCCGGCGGGCCGCAGGCGGGATTACGATGGCATTGCGTGCCGCAGGTCTCGTCACGGCTCGACGGGCGCGAAGAAGAACACGAAGCGCCCGCCTTCGAACTGCACCATCAGCGTCGCACCGTGATGCAGCGCGTAATCCACGTAGCCGGGCACCGCACTGCCCTGGTGGCATTCGCTCGCGTGCTGCGGGGACTCGAAGCCGCGATCGCGGTCGTACCACGACAATAGCATGTAGCCGCGCTCGCCGAATCGCGCGGCCGCCTCGGCGTGTGCGCGGCGCATCGCTTCCAGATAGTCCCTGGGCGGCGGCTGCGAAGAGAGCCCCACGACCGTCACGCCAGAGAAATCGGGCGGCGCGGGAACCGGGCACGCGGGGGCTTCCTTCATCCGCGTCGTCCTCGCGGGCCCCGGCCGGGCGGGATCGGGCGGGCGCGCGGGATGCGTTTCACGTGTTGTGCCATGATGGCGGTCGATCGCTCCCGAACGCAGGAACCCGTTTCGCGCAATCGTACCGCGACATGACACCCTTTTCGCTGCCGTGGCTCGCGGCGGCGCTGCTGTTCGCGGTCGTCTTCATCCAGCTCGGAGCGCTCGGCGTCGCCTTCGACAAGCTCGGGCTTTCGCGCGATTCCGCGGTGCTGCTGCTGGTCGTGACGCTGCTCGGCAGCCTGATCAACGTGCCGCTGTTCAGCGTCCGGTCCGCGAAGCCTGCGGACGACGCGCTGCCGCGGCCCTTGCGCGAAATCCTGGGGCTGCCGCGGCTGCGCTTCACCGGAAGGACCATCGTCGCGGTGAATGTCGGCGGCGCGGTCACGCCGGTCGCCTTCTCCGCCTACCTGCTGGCGCACCATCCGCTCGACGCATCGGTCGTCGCGGCGGCCATCGCGGCGGTGAGCCTCGTGTCCTATGTGACCAGCCGACCGCTGAGCGGAGTCGGCATCGCGATGCCCTTCCTGGTGGCACCGATCACCGCCGCGCTCACCGCCATCGTGCTCGACCCCGAGCATGCGGCGCCGCTCGCCTACATCGGCGGCACGCTCGGGGTGCTGATCGGTGCGGATCTGCTGCGCATCCGGCAGATCGGCACGCTGGGCGCGCCGGTCGCCTCGATCGGCGGCGCCGGCACCTTCGACGGCATCTTCCTGACCGGACTCCTCGCAGTGCTGCTCGCCTGAAGGGCCGCTGCGGTGGCCCGGGCGAAACGCGGGCGAGGTCATCGGCGCCGGCTCGCGGGCGCGACCCAGCCGTACAGCGCAGCCGCGGCGGTACCGGCGCAGCCGGCCGCGAAGGCGAACGCAGCGGCGGGGCCGGCGCCCTGCCACAGGCCGCCGAAGATCACCGAGGCGGGCAGCAGCGTCAGGCCGAGCGTCAGATTGAACCAGCCGTAGGCGCTGCCGAGCAGGCGCTGCGGGACGAAGTCTGCGACCAGGGCCCGCTCGGCGCCTTCGGTCGCGGCCATGAACACGCCGTACAGCGCGAACAGCGGCCACAGCGACCAGCGCGCGGCGCTCAGCCCGAGCACCAGATAGAAGGCCGCATACACGGCCCATCCGCCCAGAATGAGCCGGCTGCGGCCGATCCGGTCGGACAGACCCGCGAGCGGCGCCGAGAGCAGCGTCGCCGAAGCCGAGGTCAGCGCCCACAGGAGCGGAACCTCGTGCTCGGCCAGCCCGAGTTCCTTCGCCCGCAGCAGCAGGAACATGTTGGATGAATTGCCCAGCGAGAACAGCGCCAGCACCAGCAGGTAGCGTTTGAACCCGGCGGGCAGTTCGCCGAGATTCCACCGGAAGGTGCCGGCGACACCGGGAAGGCTGCGGCGCGGCTCGCGCACCGCGGCCGCCGTGGCCACTGCGATCGCGCCCGGCAGCGCCGCCCACAGGAAGATGTCGCCGATCGACATGCCGGCCGCGAGCAGTGCGGCGGCGGCGAGCGGACCGGCCACGGCACCGGCATTGTCGAGCATGCGCTGCACGCCGAAGGCCAGTCCGCGCCGGGCGGCCGGCACGGCTGCCGCCAGCATCGCGTCGCGCGGGCTCGTGCGCAGGCCCTTGCCGAGCCGATCGACCAGGCGCAGCCCGAGCACGACCGGCCAGCTTCCGGCCGCCGCGAGCAGCGGGCGCGAGCCCGCGGCGAGCGTATAGCCCCATACGACGAACGGCTTGGCGGCGCGTCCGCGATCGACCAGCACGCCGGAGAACAGTTTCAGCACGCCGTTTGCCGCCTCGGCGACGCCCTCGATGAGGCCGAGCGCGCGAGGTCCCGCCATCAGCACCGAGGCGAGGTACAGCGGCATCAGCGGATAGATCAGGTCGCTGGCGAAATCGTTGAAGAAGCTGACCAGTCCCAGCAGCCACACGGTGGCGGGCAGGCTCCACAGGGCTCGCGACATCGAAGCGGACCCGCGCAGCCGTTACAGCCAGCGCGCCTTCTTGAAACGCACGTACAGGTAGGCATCGGCGAGCGCCATCATCGCGATGGCGATGCCATAGCCATAGGTCCAGTCGAGCTCCGGCATGTGCCTGAAGTTCATCCCGTAGATGCCGGCGACCATCGTCGGCACGGCGATGATGGCGGCCCATGCCGCGAGCTTCTTGGTCACCTCGTTCTCGGCCAGCGAGATCATGCCGAGATTGACCTGGATCGCGGTGGCCAGCATTTCCCGGATGCCGTCGATCGTCGCGTGGATCCGGTGCAGGTGGTCGTAGATGTCGCGGAAGTATTCCTGCACGCCGTTGCACACGTGGGGCACGCGGCCGCCGTAGAGCTTGCCGGTCGCCTCCATCAGCGGATCGACCGCGTGCTTGAGCACCATCAGCTTGCGCTTGAGCGCATAGAGCGCCTCGATGTTCGAGCGCGCGGCGTTGCGCATGAAGATCTCCTCCTCCACCTTCTCGAGCTCGGACTCCGCCGCGTCGAGGATGGGGAAATAGCGGTCGACGACGGTGTCCATCAGCGCATACAGCACGAAGCCCGATCCGTGCCGCAGCAGTTCAGGCTCACGCTCGCAGCGCGCGCGAACCTCGGCGAAGCCCTTCGCGGTGCGGTGGCGAACGGCGAGGACGTAATTGGTTCCGACGAAGATGTCGAGCTCGCCGACGCTCAGCGGTTCCTCGCTGCGCTCGGGCGACGCCTCGATCGTGTGCATCGCGACGAACAGCGATTCGTCATATTCCTCGATCTTCGGCCGCTGGTGCCCCTTGCGCGCGTCCTCGACCGCGAGCGGGTGCAGGCCGAATTCCCCGGCCATTTCGTCGAGCTCCTCGCGGGAGGGGTCGAGCAGCGCGACCCAGACGAAGCATTCGGGCCGCGTCACCGTTTCGCTGATGTCCGCAACCGGAATGTCGCTAAGCTTCCTGCCGTTCTGGTAGGCGACGCAGTTGATCAGCATGGGCGTTCCCCCGGATGGATGGGCGACGTGGATGGATGGCGGCAATCGATCGCGGGCCGGCGCGCGCGGCGCCCGCCCCGCCGCGCATGGTAACCGGGAACGCTTTCGCTGTCCCCTCGCCGTCCCGCGGTTGTCTCGCCGCCCCGCGGCGCGCCGCGAGCAGCGCCCGGAACGCCGGATCATCGCGGGCGGCGCAGCGACATTCCCCGTCATTGCGAGCAGCGCAGCGACATTCCCCGTCATTGCGAGGAGCGCAGCGACGAAGCAATCTCTTACCGCGCCGAACGTCCGCTGCGCGCTTCGCGCGGGATGGCTTCGTCGGCCTTCGGCCTGCTCGCAACGATGGGGTACGGGACGTCGCCCGCCTCGCGCCGATGACCCGCCGGACCGTCGCCGGCTTCCCGCTCGCCCGGACGGGACGCCGGGGCCTGCGTCCCTACGACACGGGCCGCCGCGCGAGGACGCCGGTACGGCGGACCGGTCGTCGGTGCCGGCAACCGGATTCGAACTGGTGACCTACCGCTTACAAGGCGGTTGCTCTACCTGCTGAGCTATGCCGGCGGAAGCACGCGATTATCCCGGATTTTCGGCCGCACGCACACCGGCGGCCGGCTCCGCACTGACCTGCAACGCCATCGCGCGCGCCGACACGGCGAATGCGTCGGAGAAGCACATGCCTTCCTCCGCGCCCTGCCCGCGCAGTTTCGGCAGCACGGCCTCGACCATCTTCACCGAGCCGCAGGCATAGATCTCGTTGCCGGCCAGGCTCGGGAAGTCCTGCAGGATCGCCTCATGCACGAGGCCGGTACGCCCTTGCCATTCGTCCTCCGGCACGGCCTCGGACAGGACCGGAATGAAATGGAAGTTGTCGTGCTCGCGTGCCCAGCCCTCGGGCAGTTCGGCCGCGTACAGGTCGCGACGCTTGCGCACGCCCCAGTAAAGATACATCGGACGCCGGACGCCGCGATGGAAGGCGTCCTCCACCATGCTCTTGACCGGAGCGAAACCGGTCGCGCCCGCGACGAAGATGATCGGCCGCTCGGACTCGCGCAGCACGAAGTCGCCCATCGGGCCTTCGATGCGGATCTCGTCGCCCTCCTTCATCTTCTCGAACACGTGGGTGGTGAAACGCCCGCCCGGCACCAGCCGGATGTGCAGCTCGATCGGCCCCTCCTGGTGCGGCGGGGTCGCGAACGAGAACGGGCGGCGGGAGCCGTCCTCGAGCAGCACGTTGATGTACTGGCCGGCCTTGAACGGAACCTTCACCCCTTCGGACAGCGCGATGCGCACGCGCATGACATCGTGCGCGAGCCGCGTGAGCTGCGCCACCCGCCCACGGTACTCGCGCACCGGCACACGCGAGAGAACCTTCGAGGGAACGTACTCGATCTCGACGTCCCCGATCGGGCTCGCGCAGCACATCAGCACCTTGCCGAGCGCGCGCTCCGCGGCGCTCAGCGCATCGGGCTGGTAGGTGCCCGGATCGACCCGCCCGACGAGCACGGTGCACTTGCATGCGCCACAGCCGCCGTTGCGGCAATCGAAGGGAAGATCGATGCCGTGGCGCAGGCCCGCGTCCAGGATCGTCTCGGTCGGCCGGGCGGCGATGGTCACGTTGTCCGGATGTACCGTGATGTGCAGCTCATGCGGGGCGCCGCGCCGGAACCGGGGCGGCAGCCAGGGCGTCAGGAACAGCAGGAAGGTCACGCCCCAGCACAGATACCACACCTTCCAGGGATCCCATTCGTAGATCAACGCATACACCGGCAGCAGGATCCAGTCATAGTCGAGATCGCGCGGCACGACGTCGAGATTCGCTTCTCCGCCCACGCTGACCACCGGCCGCAGCAGCGCGAGCGCGACGAAGGTCAGCGTCAGCGCCAGCGCGATCGGCCGCGGCGGATTGATGTGCGCGCGCGGCACCCGCTGCACGTGGACCCACATGATCACCACCATCATGAACGGTGCGCCGAGATGGATGAACGCGAGCAGCGTGAACAGCCGGCTGTTGACCGCGCCCTCGCTGATGAAGTTGCGGATCAGGCTGCCGCGAAACATCGGCAGCACGTCGAACCACTCCGCGGTCGCCACGGTGACGAACTGCGCGAGCTTGTCCCACACCAGCATGAAGCCGTTGACGCCGGTGATGTAGGCCATCCAGATCAGGATCACGCCGGTGCCCCACGAGAACCAGCGAAAGCCCCGGTAGCGGTCGTAGGCGAAATGGCGCGTCAGGTGCAGCAGCATCGTCAGCACCATGCCGTCGGACGCATAGCGGTGAATGCTGCGCAGGATGCCGCCTGCCCACCACTGTCGATGCGTGATCGCCTCGACCGACTCGAACGCGTCATGCACGCCGGTGTCGGCGAACATGTACAGGTAGATGCCGCTCGCGGCGACGAGCCAGAACTGCCAGAAGGTGATCGTGCCCAGGTGATAGAGCGGGTTGAGCTTGTCGCCGAAGGCCGCGTTGAACACCGCCTCGGCGTGCATGAACAGCCATCGCAACCATTTCTGCAGCAGTTTCGTCATCGTCTATTCGTCCCCTTCCGGAAGGTAGTCAGCGGCGCGGGGGCGTTCCATGATCTGAATCAAGCCGGGGATCGCCTGCGCGCGCCGCCGCATCGTGAGGGCCTTGCACGAGGACCCGAACCGGCTCGCCGATGGGGCCGGCGGAAACCGATTTCGATCCGAAGGCGCAGCCATCGCACGGAATGGCGCGCCGCGGCCATGGTGATGGCATGACCGGCGCGGCGCCGCGGCCGGGCGCGACGACGACGGTGGGATTCATTTTCGATTTTTTGGCAGGCATAGTCCACTCCTCAGTATCGGAATCAGATAGGGCGCAAAAATCCAGGTTTCTGCCAGAAACC
>JBBIUI010000092.1:0-8657 GCA_037440385.1 Rhodocyclales bacterium
GGCGGCTGGTTCCACGGCCGGCCGGTGCTGGTCACCCGCAACGACTACGCGCTGCGGCTGTACAACGGTGACATCGGCATTTGCCTGGAGGACGACGGCGGGGGGTTCGGGGTCTGGTTTCCGCAATCCCCGCGCGGCGTGCGCCGGCTGGGCGCCGCACGCATACCGGCGCCCGAGACCGCGCTGGCGATGACCGTGCATCGCGCGCAGGGCTCCGAATTCGACACGCTCGCGCTGGTGCTGCCGCAATCGGACAGCCCACTGCTGACCCGCGAACTGCTCTATACCGCAGCCACGCGCGCGCGAACCGGCGTGACGATCTACGGCGCGCGCGAACGCATCGCTGCGGCGATCGTGCGCGCGGCGCGGCACTCCGGCGGCCTGGCTGCGCGGCTGGCGCAAGCCTGGGCGGCGCCGCCCGACGCTCGGCCGTAGCGCGCTCAGTCGTAGAGCGCGAGCGCCGTCTTCAGCTCGCTGCGGCAGCGGCTGCGCAGCGCAGCCGGGGCGAGCACCTCGACATCGGCCCCGTACTTCAGGATATCCATGACGAGTTCGCGCTCGTCGCTGTAGGGCACCTGCAGCAGCCAGGCGCCCGCCTCGTCGAAGCGCCCGCGCTGCCTGGGATGCCATTGCTCGCAGCTCACCCAGCGCGCTCGCTGCGGGCTGAACCTCAGCTTCGCCCAGCTCACGCGCCGTCCGGAGAAGATGCCGTAGCCGGACCCGAGCACCTGATCGAGCGTCTTCCCGGAGACGTTGCGCGCGGGCTTCTCGAGCACCTCGGCGCGTTCGATCGCATCCAGCGCGAAGCTGCGCAGCGCACCGCGCAGGTGGCACCACGCATCGAGATACCAGTTGTCGCGGTAATGGACCAGGCGCTGCGGCGAGATCTCGCGCTCGGTCAGCTCGTCCTTGCTGCGCGAGCGGTAGGTGATCTGTACCCGGCGCCTGCGCAGCAGCGCGGAACCCAGCTTCTCGAAATTGTCGACCGGCATCGCGCGTTTGGCCATGCCGAGGATCCGGACCCGCTTGCGGATCTCCTCGGCGGTGTCCTGCGCCGTTCCGAGCAGGCCGTTGAGCCGAGCGAGCAGCGGCTGGATGTGCGGGCCCAGCAGCCCGCCGGTGTCCATCGTCGCGAGCAGGTGCTGCATCGTCAGCAGCGCAAGAATCTCCTCGGACGAGAACCACAGTCCCGGCAGCTCGTACTGGCCGCCTGCGCGCTCGGGCGCGCCGAACCGGTAGCCGCCCGCCTCGCGATCCCAGACGATCGGCGCGTTGAGCCGGTTGCGCATGTATTCGAGATCGCGCTTGACCGTCGCGCGCGAGGCTTCCAGCCGTTGCTGCAGCATCGGGAAGGGCACGCACCCGCGCTCGTGGATCAACTGGTCGATCTTGTAGATACGTTCGGTGCGGTTCATCGCGATCTCCGGTGGCTCTCCGCCTGAGCCTGCCACTATAGTGCAAGACGGCCGCAACGTGACGTGCGCATCGCGCGCATCAGCGCGACCGCACCGCCAGCCCGTAGAGCACGGTACCGATCATGCCGGCGACGAACAGCGCGAGCGCGAGCGCGTTGAGCCCGGCACCCGCGCTTCGCAGCGCCGCATCGCCTGCGAGATCGCCGGCGATGCGCACGACCAGAGACGCCGCCAGCGCGGCGAGCGGCACCCAGGCAAAGCGGGTATACGGAACCGGCACCGCGAGCACCGCGGGGAAAATGATGGGTGCATGGCCGAACACCATCGAGAAGACGAAGCCGAGCAGCACCGCATGCAGCGCGGCGTCATACGCGAGGCTGCCCGGCGCGAAGCCGCCTGCCGCCAGCGCGATGACCGCGCCCACCGCGAGCCATGCGTAGCCTGCGAGCAGACATGCGGCGATGAAGCGCGTCAGGCCCGTCGCATGCACGTTGCGCCGTGCGACGTCGTGGCGCAGCAGCCATGCGGACAGTCCGAGCAGGCCGGCGCCGAACAGCAGCCCACCCGGTGTGGCCGCACCCGCGGCGGCAGCCGCGGCACCGCCGAGCAGCGGCACGAGGACTGCGCCGAACAGCCGGCTCGCCGCCCTCGCCGGAGGCAGGAAGCGCGACAGTTCGAGCCGCTCGCCTGCGATCGTCAACAACAGAAAGCACATCCATACCGGAACGACCGCGGCCAGCGCAGCGCCCGAGGACCACAGCAGGTTGCCGGCGAGCCAGCACGCCGCCCCCAGCGCCAGCGTCACCGCATACAGCGTGCGCGCCTGCCGCAGCACGACCAGCGAAGCGGCGAGCAGCACGGCGCTCCCGATGCCGATGAGCACGGCACCGCCCGGCACGCCCAGCGCCAGCAAGAGTCCGCCCGATCCCGAGCCGACCGGGCCGAGATAGGGCCACACGCGCTTGAGCGCAACGGCACGCTCGAGCGCAATGACGGTGCCGAAAAAGCCGGAAACCATCAGTGCGCCGTGATACGCCAGTGCCTGCGGCGCCGGCAATCGAAGCGGCCAGCCGAGCCGCGCCAGCCCCGCGGCCACTCCCAAAATCAGGCACAGCATGCCCGCGACGAGCATCGGCACCCGCCACGCGGGCCCTGGTGCACTCATGCGTTCCAGCCGAAGTGGCGTTTGGCGGCCTCGCTCATCCGGTCGGCAGACCAGGGCGGATCCCATACGAGATTGACGGTGATCGCGCCGCCCGCTTCGGCGAGCGCGGCGAGCGCCTCGCGAGCCTCGCGCACGATCATCTCGCCCATCGGGCAGGCGGGACTGGTCATCGTCAGGTCGACCTCGATGCCACTGGGATTCACGCGCACTCCATAGACGAGCCCGAGGTCGACGACGTTCATGCCCGCTTCGGGATCGATCACCTTGCGCAACGCGTCGCGGATCGCCTGCTCGTCGGGCCCCGTGCCCGATCGTCGTTCGCTCATCGAAGTCCTCGCTCGTCCGATTCGTGGCGGATTCTAACGCCGCGGCGCGTGCGGCACGCCTGGCGCGCGAGCCGCACGCGCCGTCACATCGCCGGTTTGACTTGGCCGCATCGCGTCGCTAAGCTTCCCCGCTCGCATCCGACGAGGAGGACACGATGAAGCTCACGAGCGGACTGGCCGCGACGCTGCTTGCCGCCGGTCTGGTTTGCCTTGCCGGCGCCGCGCCGGCGCAGACGACACTGAAGATGGGATATGCGCTGGCGCCCACCTCGCACTACGGCGCGGGCGCGAGCACGTTTGCCGAAGAGCTCGCCAAACGCACCGGCGGCCGCTTCAAGATCGAACACTTCCCGGGCGGCGCGCTGGGCGGCGAGCGCGAGATGGTCGAACAGGTGCAGCTCGGCACGCTGGACGCGGTCGTCGTGTCGACCGGCACGGTCGGCAACTTCGTACCGGATACCGCCATCGTCGACATTCCCTTCCTGTTCCGCGACTCGGCGCATGCGCGCGCGGTCCTCGACGGGCCGATCGGCCAGGATCTGCTCGCCAAATTCCCGGCGCGCGGGCTCGTCGCGCTCGCCTGGGGTGAGCAGGGCTTCCGCCACCTGACCAACGGCCGGCATCCGGTTGGGTCGCCGGCGGACCTGAAGGGATTGAAGCTGCGCACGATGGAAAATGCCGTTCACATCACCGCGTTCCGCGCGCTCGGCGCGCTGCCCACGCCGATGGCATGGCCCGAAGTCATTCCGGCCCTGCAGCAGGGCACGATCGACGGGCAGGAGAATCCGATCTCGGTGATCACCTCGGCCAAGCTCTCCCAGGTGCAGAAGCATCTGACGCTGACGAGGCACGTCTATTCGCCCGCGCTGTTCATCGTCTCGCCGCGCATCTACAACGGTTTGTCGGAGGCGGACAAGAAGAGCTTCGTCGAGGCCGCCAGGGCCGGCGGTGCCGCGATGCGCAAGTTCGTCGACGAGGCCGAGCGCAAGGGAGTCGATGAGCTCACGCACCAGGGCATGCAGATCGTCCCCAGGGTGGACACCGCGGCGTTCCAGAAGACGCTGGCACCCGCCTACGCCGAATACGCGAAGAAGTACGGCCAGGCGAACATCGACCGGATCCGCAACTACAAGTGATGACGCGGGTACGCGCGGCGGCGCGTCGCCCGATTGCCGCCTCGCCCGGTCGTGGTTGAGGCGCTGCTCGCGATCGAGCGCAGGGTAACCGCCTTCGCGTCCGCGCTGGCCCAACTGCTGCTCGCCTGCGCGGCCTGCCTGGGCCTGTACCAGGTGATCACGCGATTCCTGCTCGAAGCGCCCTCCGACTGGACCGAGGTGACCACCCGCACGCTGTTGGTCTGGATGGCCTACCTCGCCTGCGCGGTCGCCTTTCGCGAAGGTGCCCTGGTCGCGGTGAATGTCGTTCGCAACGCATGCCGCGGCCGCTCGCGGCGCCTGCTGGACGCGGCCACCACGCTCGTCACGCTGGGCTTCCTCGTGCTCGTGGCGTGGCAGGGTTTCGCGGTGGCCTGGCGCGTGCGTTTCCAGTTGCTGGCCGGGCTGGACATCTCGATCTCGTGGGCTTATCTGGCCGTGCCGGTCGGAGCCTGCTTCGGCATGCTCGCGGTGGCCGCCCGTCACTTCGATGCGCGGCGGCGGGAGCTGCAGAACCCGCCATGAACCCGAATCGACCGTCTCGTCGAGCCGAAATCGCTTCGTCGCTACGGCGGGACAGACGATGACCGGGAACGACAGCGGAGAACGAGATTGCTTCGTCGCTGCGCTCCTCGCAATGACGAGGGGGGGGAATACGCTCCTCGCAATGGCGGGGAAAAACACGCTCCTCGCAATGGCGGGGAAAAACACACTCCTCGCAATGGCGGGGAAAAATACGCTCCTCGCAATGACAGAGGGATGAGGACACCCGCCGCAAGGACCGGCAGATCCGGCACCATCGCACGACGCGCCGCATCGCGTGGTGCATCGCCGGTGTGCGCAACCCGGTCCGCGAACGGGGGCTCGCGATGACGACGTCACGGCCGACGAGGAATCCGACATGCCCGGCGTGATGTTCGTGACGATGCTCGCGCTGTTCGCGCTGAGCGTTCCGGTCGCGGTCTCGATCGGTCTGGCGGGTGTCGCGGGCATCCTCACCGGCGAGAAGCTTTCGCTGCTCGCCGTCGGCCAGCAGTTGTTCACGTCGATCGACAAGTACGCGCTGGCGGCGATCCCGTTCTTCATCCTGGCCGGCAACCTGATGGAGTCCGGCGGCATCTCGCGACGGCTGATGGATTTCGCCAAGGCGATCGTCGGCGGCGTGCAGGGCGGGCTCGCCTGCACCTGCGTACTGACCTGCATGATCTTCGCCGCCGTGTCCGGTTCGAGCGTCGCGACGACCTTCGCGATCGGTGCGATCCTGATTCCGGAGATGATCCGGCACGGCTATCCGACGAATTTCGCGGCCGCGATCCAGGCGAGCTCGGCCGAGCTGGGCGTGATCATCCCGCCGTCGATCCCGATGATCCTGTACGGCATCTCGGCCGACGTCTCGGTGGGCGAATTGTTCATCGCCGGCATCGGCCCGGGTCTGGTCATCGGTGCCACATTGATCGTTTTCGTCTGGGCATGGGCCAGGCTCAAAGGCTACGGCAGGAGCGACCGCGAGGGACGGCTCGGTTTCGTGCCGGCGCTGCGGCGCGCCTGGCTCGCGCTGATGATGCCGGTGATCGTGCTGGGCGGCATCTACGGCGGCGTGTTCACGCCGACCGAGGCCTCCGCGGTCGCGGTGTTCTACGCGTTCGCGCTGGGCATGCTGGTCTACCGCGAGATCACGCTGCGCAGCCTGCCTGCGATCCTGCGCAGGTCGGTCATCGCGAGCGCGGTGATCCTGTTCATCATCGCCTGCGCCGGGCTGTTCAGCTACCTGATCACGCGCGCCGGGATCCCGGCGAAGATCGGCGCCGCGCTCGTCGATACGCTGCGTTCGCCGGCCTGGTTCCTGCTCGGCGTAAACGCCGCGCTTTTCGTCATCGGCATGTTCATCGAGACCTCGGCATCGATCATCGTGCTGGCGCCGATCCTCGCGCCGATCGCGCAGCACTTCGGCATCGACCCGGTGCACTTCGGCACGATCATGGTGGTCAACCTCGCGCTCGGGATGATCACGCCGCCATTCGGCGTCAACCTGTTCGCGGCTTGCACGGTCGCCAACATCCCGCTGGAGCGCATCGTGCGCCCGCTGCTGCCGTTCGTCGTCGTCGTCGTGGCCGACCTGCTGGCCATCAGCTACGTGCCGGCGATCTCTCTGGCGCTGCGCGACCTGGCCTACCGCGGCGCCGGCGGCTGAGTTCGCCGCGCGGCAGGCTTCACACGCAGCGCCCGCCGTCGACCTCGAGACAGGCGCCGGTGACGAACTCGGCCTCGTCGGATGCCAGAAACAGCGCAGCCGCCGCGACGTCGGCCGGCCGGGTGAAGCGCCCGAGCGGGATGCCCGCGAGGAATTTCGCGCGGTTCTCGGGCGTATCCGGCACGCCCATGAACTGCGCGAGCAGACCCGTCTCGCCGATCACCGGATTGATGCAATTGACGCGGATCCGGTCGGGCCCGAGCTCCGCCGCCATCGAGCGGCTGGTGACGATGGCCGCGCCCTTGCTCCCGTTGTACCAGGTCAGCCCCGGTCGCGGCCGCACCCCGGCGGTCGAGGCGATGGTGATGAAACAGCCGCCGCCGTGCGCCCGGAAATGCGGCACGGCATACTTCGCCGACAGATACAGGCTCTTGACGTTGACCGCGTAGATGCGGTCGAACTCCTGCTCGCTCACCTCGAGCATGGGCCGGTTGCGGTGTGTGGTGCCGGCGTTATTGACGACGATCTGCAATCCCCCATAGGCCTCGATCGCGGAACGCACGAGCCGCGCCACGTCTGCGTCCCTGGAAACGTCTGCCTGGACGAACTTCGCCGCACCGCCGGCGGCGGTGATCTCTTGCGCGACGCGCTCGCCGCCTTCCGGCTTCAGGTCATTGACGATGACGCGGCAGCCTTCCTGCGCGAAGCGCTTGGCGATCCCCTCGCCGAATCCCGATCCGGCGCCGGTGACGATCGCGATCTTTCCGTTCAGTCGCAAGGCCCGTTCTCCTTCATCCATGTTTGATGGCGACCGTCTTCAGCGTCGTGAAGGACAGCAGCCCTTCGAGGCCCTTCTCGCGCCCGTAGCCCGAGGATTTCATGCCGCCGAAGGGAAGCTCGATGCCGCCACCCGCACCATAGTTGTTGATGAACACCTGTCCGCAGCGCAGCGCCCGCGCGACGCGCAGCGCCCGTGCGCCGTCGCGCGTCCAGACCCCGGCGACGAGGCCGAAACGCGTTGCGTTGGCGAGGCTCGTCGCTTCGCGTTCCGAACCGAATGGCATCGCCGCGAGCACCGGTCCGAACACCTCTTCCTGTGCCAGCCGGTGCGTCACGGGAACGTCGCGCACGAGGACGGGGGCCTGGTAGTAACCGCCGGGCGGCGCCTGCGCGACGATCTCCCCCGCCGCCACCTGAGCGAGGCCGTCGTGGCGCGCCTGCGAGAGGAATCCCCTGACGCGTTCGAGCTGCGTCGCGCGGATCAGCGGGCCGCAGTCCAGATCGGCCGCCGCCGGCCCGACGCGCAGCCTGGCGAAGGCGTGCGCCAGGCGATCGAGCAGTTCGTCGTATCGGCTGCGTTCGACGATGAGCCGGCTTCCCGCCGAGCAGGTCTGCCCGGCGTTCTGCACCACCGCGTTGACGATGACCGGCACCGCGACATCGAAGTCGGCATCGGCGAAAACGATCTGCGGCGACTTGCCGCCCAGCTCCAGCGTCACCGGACGATGATGGACGGCGGCGGCCTGAGCGACGCTCGTCCCGGTGTCCGGCGAGCCGGTAAAGGAGAGGTGATCCACGCCCGCATGACCCGCGAGCGCCGCGCCGGCCTCGGCTCCCAGGCCGGTGACGACGTTGATCGCGCCGGCAGGCACTCCGGCTTGCGCCGTCAGCTCGGCGAGGCGCAGCAGGCTCAGGCACGCGTCCTCCGCAGGCTTGACGACGCACGCGTTTCCCGCCGCGAGGGCAGCGCCCACGGAACGCCCGAAGATCTGCAGCGGATAGTTCCACGGAATGATGTGACCGGTGACGCCGTGCGGCTCGCGCAGCGTCAGCACGGTGAAGCCGGGCTGATACGGAAGCGTCTGGCCGCCCACCTTGTCGGCGGCACCCGCATAGAACTCGAAATAGCGCGCGCACGCCGCGGCGTCGTTACGCGCCTGTTTCAGGGGTTTGCCGCAGTCGCGCGACTCGATGTCCGCGAGCTCCTCGGCATGATCGAGGATAGACCTGCTCACGGCCATCAGCGCGCGGCCGCGCTCACAGGGGGAATGGCTGCCCCATCGCCCATCGAATGCCGCGCGGGCGGCGGCGACCGCGCGATCGACGTCCTCGGGACCGCCACGGGCGATGCGCGCGAATTCGCTGCCATCGCTCGGATCGATTACCGGCAGCGTCCGGCCGGAAGCCGCCGGCTGCCACCGATGGTCGATGAACATGCTGCCAGGATCCATGCTTCGGATGTTACTCCATCCAACGCAGCGCACCGGTTGCGAATCGTGCCCGCAACCGCACGAGCCTGCGAGGCTGAGCGGGCGGGTGGGCGGTGGTGGGTGTGGGGGGTATGGGGAAGGGGGAGCCTGGCGCTGACCTACTTTCTCACCCGCGGGGGGCAATATCATGGGCGCG
>JBBIUI010000093.1:0-8539 GCA_037440385.1 Rhodocyclales bacterium
CATCGGTGTACTCGGCCAGGTGATCGAGCGGCACCGCGCAGTCCTCGATGAACGAGACCGGTTTCCCGTCTCCCTTCATCGACATCATGATGTTCAGTCCCGCCTTGCGCACCTGCCAGAACTCGCGCTGTGCGTCCGGATCGATCAGCTCGACGACCGAGCCGGGCAGGCCCAGCTCGCCCATCTGCTCGCCGAGCGCCGCGAGCCTGCCCAGCAGCGCGCCGCGATCCTCGCCCGAGAACTCGACGAGCAGCACCGCTTCCGGCTCGCCGCGGATCACCCGGTTGATCGTGTCGCGGAACGCGGGGCGTTCGCGCGACAGCGCGATCATCGTGGCATCGACCAGCTCGACCGCGGTGGGCGACAGCGCGACGATGTGGCGCGTGTCGTCCATCGCCTGATGGAAGCTGGGGAAATGCACGACGCCGAGCACCTTGTGGCGCGGGATCGCGGACAGCGCGAGCTCGATCTGCCTGAAGCAGGCGAGCGTGCCTTCGGAGCCCACCAGCAGGCTGGCCATGTTGAACGGGCCTTCGGCGACGCGATCGAGGTTGTAGCCGGCGACCCGGCGCTGCACGCGGGGAAGCCGCGCTTCGATCTCGCCCGCTTCGCGCCGGCGGATCGCGCGCACCGACCCGACCAGCTCGCGGTAGCGGGGATGCGCGCCGGCGAGATCGCCGCGGACTTCGCCGAAGGACAGCAGCTCGCCGCTCGCGAGCCAGGCGTCGATCGCGCGCACGTTGTCGACCATGATGCCGTAATGCAGCGAGCGTGCGCCGCAACTGTTGTTGCCGGTCATGCCGCCTATCGTCGCCTGCGCCGCCGTGGACACATCGACCGGGAAGAACAGACCGTGCGGCTTGAGCCACGCGTTGAGCGCGTCGAGCACGACGCCCGGCTGGACGGTCACCGTGCCCGCATCCGCGTCGAACGAGACGATCCTGTTCAGATGCCGCGTGCAGTCCAGGACGAGCGCCGCCCCGACCGCCTGCCCGCACTGCGAGGTTCCCGCTCCCCGCGGCAGGATCGGCACGTGTTCGTCGCGCGCGATCGCGAGCGCGAGCTCGACGTCGCGCTCGTCGCGTGGGATCACGACGCCGATCGGATCGATCTGGTAGATCGAGGCGTCGGTCGAATAGCGGCCGCGGCTGGCGCGATCGAACAGCACCTCGCCTCGCAGTTGTGCCCGCAGCCGGTCCGCGAGCCGTCCGGAGCGCGCCGCAGGATTTGCATTCGTCATGGACCCCCCCGGGACGCCGCGCCGCGATCCGCCGTTTCGGGATCGGCGGGGAAGCTCTGCAGGAACGCCGCCATCTTGTGACCGAGGTGCTCGCGCAGCAGCACCGTGAGCCGCGGCGCATCGCGCGCGGCGAGCGCTTCGAGGATGGCCTCGTGTTCGCGCACCGCCTGCGCCCAGCGCTCGCCGGACAGGTTCGCGAAGTAGCGCGCGCGGCGCACCTGCGCATTGAGCAGGCGATAGGTCGCGGCGAGCGCCGCGTTGCCGCCGACTTCGGCGAGCCGGATGTGGATCTGCTGGTTGAAACGGAAATACTCCGCCAGCTCGCCGCGCGCGTAGTGGGCCACCATCTGGTAGTGCAGCGCGCGAATCTCCGCGATGTCGGCCTCGGCCGCGTTGCGGCAGGCGAGTTCTCCGGCCAGCGCCTCCAGCGCGCCGAGCACGGCGAAGATCTCGCGCACGCGCTGCGGGTCGATCGGCGAAACGACCGCGCCGCGATTGGGCAGCAGCTTGACCAGTCCTTCCGAGGCGAGAACCTTCAGCGCCTCGCGCAGCGGCGTTCGCGAGATGCCCAGTTGCGCACACAGCACCCGTTCGTTGAGCTTGGCGGCAGGCGCCAGATCGCCGCGCACGATGCGCTCGCGCAGCCGCTCGAGTGCGGCCTCGTGCAGCGGCTGGAGATCGGCTCCCGGCGAGTCCGGGCGCGCGCCGGGGGAGGCGGCGGCGCGCCGCGGGATCGCCGCCGTATTCCGTCGGGATGGTTTCGATGTCACGCGAGGTCGGCCCGCGAATCGCCGGTACGAATCTGCATGCATAGTACCCGATCCACCCGCAGCCGGCAAATGTGATAACTGGCTGTATCGCAACGACAAAACGTAAGCAGTCCGAACCGCCGTTCCGAGTTGCACGGAATGCATGCAATAAAACCGTTGCAACCGGCGGTCCGGTTCCGTTACCATGCCGGGGCCGCATCGGCGGGGGAGTCGTCATGACGTACCGCAGTGGCCGTCACTTCCTGCAGATCCCGGGACCGACCAACGTGCCGGACCGGATCCTGCGGGCGATCGATCGGCCGACCATCGACCATCGCGGCCCGGAGTTCGCCCGCATGACGATGGAAATCGGAGACGGGCTCCGGCAGGTCTTCCGGACCGTTCATCCCGTCATCATTTTCCCGGCTTCGGGCACCGGCGCGTGGGAGGCGAGCCTGGTCAACACGCTGTCGCCGGGCGATCGCGTGCTGATGTTCGAGACCGGCCAGTTTGCGAGCCTGTGGCACATCATCGCGACGAGGCTGGGGCTGCGGGCCGAGCTCGTTCCGGGCGACTGGCGCCATGGCGTCGACGCGGCGCTCGTCGAGGCGCGGCTGACCGAAGATCGCGAGCACGCGATCCGGGCCGTGTGTGTGGTCCACAACGAGACTTCCACCGGGGTCACCAGCGACATCGCGGCGGTTCGCGGCGCGATGGATGCCGCCCGGCATCCCGCGCTGCTGATCGTCGATACGATCTCGTCGCTGGCCTCGATCGACTACCGGCCCGACGAGTGGGGCGTCGATGTCACCGTGGCCGGCTCGCAGAAGGGCCTGATGCTGCCGCCGGGGCTGTCCTTCAACGCCGTCGGACCGAAGGCGCTGGCGGCGGCGCGCGGCGCGCGGCTGCCCCGCTCGTACTGGAACTGGGAGGACATGCTGGCGGCGAACCGCAAGGGTTACTTCCCGTACACGCCGGCGACCAATCTGCTGTATGGGCTGCGAGAGGCGATCGCGATGCTGCTCGAGGAAGGGCTCGACGACGTATTCGCTCGTCATGCGCGGCACGCCGAGGCCACGCGCCGTGCGGTGCGCGCGTGGGGCCTCGACCTGCTGTGCGCCGATCCGCGCGAGTACAGCAATACGCTCACCGCGGTGCGGATGCCGGAAGGCTGCGACGCCGACCGGCTGCGGGAGATCGTCCTCGAGCGTTTCGACCTGTCGCTCGGCGCCGGTCTCGGCAAGGTCGCGAAGAAGGTGTTCCGCATCGGGCATCTGGGCGCGTTCAACGATCTGATGCTGCTCGCGACGCTGGCGGGCGTCGAGATGGGACTGGGGCTCGCCGGCATCGCCGTCGAACGCAGCGGGGTACGCGAGGCGATGGACCGGCTGGCCGGCGGCGGGCATCCGCCCGGGCGGCCGGCCTGAGCGGGCGGGACGAGTCGTACAACCGCGGGCCCTGTACGGCCCGCCGTCAGCGGAGGAGGAGACGACATGAACAGAAGGATGCATGCATGGATCGCGGCGGCGATGCTGGGCCTGAGCGTTACGCTCGCACGCGCGCAGAGCGTCGAACTGAAGTTCGGCCACGTCGGCGAGGCCGGTTCGCTGTTCGCGAAATCCGCAGAGGAATTCGCAAGGCGCGCCAACGAGCGGCTCGCGGGCCGGGCCAGGGTCGTCGTCTATGGTTCGAGCCAGCTGGGCGGCGACAAGGAACTGCTGCAGAAGCTCAAGCTCGGCACCGTCGACCTGGCGCTGCCGTCGACCGTGATGTCTTCGGAGTCCGACCTGTTCGGCGTGTTCGAGATGCCGTATCTGGTCAAGGATCGCGCGCACATGGCGCGGATCGAGAAGGAACTGTTCTGGCCGAAGCTCGCCCCGGCGGTGCAGAAGAAGGGGCTGAAGGTGCTCGCGGTGTGGGAGAACGGCTATCGCCACATCACGAACTCGAGGCGGCCGATCCGCGTGCCGGCCGACCTGAAGGGCATCAAGCTGCGGGTGCCCGAGGGCAAGTGGCGGGTGCGGATGTTCCGCGACTATGGCGCGAACCCCAGTCCGATGAAGCTCTCGGAGGTGTTCACGGCGCTGCAAACCGGTGTCATGGACGGCCAGGAGAATCCGTTTCCGCAGATCTACAGCCAGAAGTTCCAGGAGGTGCAGAAATTCCTGTCGCTGACCGGGCATGTCTATACCCCGGCCTACGTGACCGCGGGCGCGAAGAAATGGGAGAGCCTTCCCGAAGACGTGCGCAAGGTGCTCGAGACCACCGCACGGGAGGTTCAGCCTTTCGTCTATGCGGCGGCCGAGCAGGGCGATTCCGAACTGCTGGGCAGGCTGAAGGCGGCCGGCATGCAGGTCAATGAAGTCGACAAGGCTGCCTTCGTCGCCGCCAGCAAGGCGGTCTATGACGATTACGGCAAGGAAGTCGCGGGCGCCCGCGAGCTGATCGAACGCGCGCTCGCACTGTCGAAGTAGCACCGGCCGCGCGGCGAGGCACGGGCAGGGGTGTCGCGGATGAGGCTCGCTCGGGTGCGCGCCGCCTACGAGCGCTTTCTCGAAGCCCTCGTCATCGGCCTGATGACGGTGCTCGCGCTCGAGGTCATCGCGGGCGTCGTGATGCGCACGATCGGGGAGCCGCTCGTGTGGTATGACGAGATCGCTTCCGTGCTGCTCGCGTGGCTCACGTACTATGGCGCGGCGCTCGCCGCGCTCAAGCGCGCGCACATCGGCTTTCCCGGCCTGGTCGCTGCGCTCGGGCCGCGCGCGCGGCTCGCGGCGGTGCTCGTGTCCGAGGCCTGCGTGTTCGCATTCTTCGGGCTGCTCGGATGGGTCGGCTATGCCGTGCTCGACGTGCTCGCCACCGATTTCCTGGTCAGCCTGCCGTCGGTATCGGTGATGTACACCCAGTCGGTCATTCCGGTGGGCGCGGTGCTGTTCCTCGTCGCCGAGGCGCTGGTGGCTCCGGAGCGCATCCGCAGGGCGCGCGCGCCGGCAGTGCCGGTCGAGCGCAGCGTCGCGGGCATCGTTCGCTGATGGCGATCGCGCTGCTTTTTGCCGGCGTCATCACGCTCGCGCTGCTCGACGTGCCGATCGCGGTCGCGCTCGGCGCGGTGGCGGTCGCCGCGATGCTCGCCTCGCACGGCACGGAATCGCTGCCCAACCTCGCGCTGGTGATGTACAACGGTGCGACCAGCTTCCCGCTGCTCGCGATCCCGCTGTTCATCCTGGCGGGCGCGATCATGAATTCCTCCGGCATCTCGCGCCGGCTGATCGCCTTCGCCTCGGCGCTGCTCGGCTTCATCCGCGGCGGGCTGGCGATGGTGTCGATCGGCACATCGCTGTTCTTCGCCGAGATCTCCGGCTCGGCAGTGGCCGACGTCGCGGCGCTCGGCTCGATCCTGATTCCCGCGATGAAGAACCGCGGCTACCCGGCGCCGCTCGCGGCCGCGGTGCTGTCGTCCTCGGCGACGATCGCGGTGATCATCCCGCCGTCGATCCCGATGATCCTGTATGCCGTGATGGCCGACACCTCGGTGGTGCAGTTGTTCGTCGCAGGCATCGTGCCCGGCGTGCTCGGCGGCGTCGGCCTGATGGCCATGGCGTATTACTTCGCCCGCCGCTACGACCTGCCGGTCGAGGAATCCTTCCGGCTGTCGCGGCTGTGGCAGACCTTCCGTGAGGCGGCATGGGCCTTCGTGCTGCCGCTGATCATTCTGGGCACGATCTTCGGCGGTGTGGTCACCGCCACGGAAGGCGCGGCGATGGCGGTCGTCGCGGCGCTCGTCATCGGTGCCGTGGTCTATCGCGAGCTCGACCTCGCGCACCTGAAGGCGGCGATGATAGACGGCGGCGTGCAGACCGCCGTCGTGATGCTGCTGGTGGCGGCGAGCGCGCTGCTGGGCGGTTACCTGACCGAGGTGCAGCTGCCGCAGAAGCTGGCCGCCTCGGTCGCGTCGGCTACGTCCGACAAGTGGGTGGTGCTCGCGCTGCTCAATGCGCTGTTTCTGGTGCTCGGGATGTTCCTGCATTCGGCCGCCGCGATCATCCTGGTGGTTCCGGTGGTGATGCCGCTGGTGCGCGCGGTGGGCATCGATCCGGTGCACTTCGGGCTGATCGTCACGATCAATCTCGGCATCGGGCAGCAGACCCCGCCGATGGCGAGCGTGCTTGCGGTGGCCTGCGCGATCGCGAAGCAGGACATGTGGACGGTGACCCGGATCAACATCTACTTCATCGCGGTGCTGTTCGCGGTGCTGATGCTGGTGACCTACGTTCCGGCGACCGGCCTGGCGCTGGTCGATCTGTTCTACCGCTGAGGGCGCGCGCGATGGACGAATCGATACGGGTACGGTGCGACGGCGCGATCGCCACCGTGGTGCTCGATCGGCCCGACAAGCTCAACGCGCTGACGCGGTCGATGTGGGGCGCGCTGGGCGATGCGATCGGGGGGCTCGCCGCGCGACAGGACGTGCGCTGCATCGTCGTGCGCGGCGCCGGCGAGCGGGCGTTCTCGCCGGGCAACGACATCTCGGAGTTCGCGCGCGAGCGGTCGAATTCGCGGCAGGCGCGCGAGTATGGCAAAGTCATGCAGCGCACGCTCGACGCGCTGCAATCGTGCCCGCAGCCGCTGGTCGCGATGATCCACGGCCTGTGCGTGGGCGGCGGGCTGGAGATCGCCGCGCTGTGCGACGTGCGCATCTGCGGGCAGTCGAGCCGGTTCGGCGTGCCGATCAACCGCCTCGGGCTCGTCATGGGCTATGCCGAGCTGCGCGGGCTGACGGCGCTCGCGGGCGCCGCGGTGGCGGCCGAGATCCTGCTCGAGGGGCGAGTGTTCGGCGCCGCCGAAGCGAAGGACAAGGGGCTCGTCACGCGCATCGTCGCCGACGCCGAGGTCGAGCGCGAGTGTCTCGCCACGGCGCGGCGCATCGCGGAGGGTGCGCCGCTGGTCGCGCGCTGGCACAAGAAGTTCCTGCGCCGGCTCGCCGATCCGCGCCCGCTCACCGACGAGGAATTCGACGAGAGCTACGCATGCTTCGACACCGAGGATTTCCGCATCGGCCGTGCCGCCTTCCTCGCGAAGGCCACGCCGCAGTTCAAGGGACGCTGAGCCGATGAGCGGCGAAGCCCCCAACGGCGGGCCGCTCGCCGGCATGCGCGTCATCGAGCTGTGCCACATCATGTCGGGGCCGACCTGCGGGATGCTGCTCGCCGACCTGGGTGCCGATGTCATCAAGCTCGAGAAGGCGCCGGGCGGAGACGACACGCGCCGCTTCCTGCCGCCGGCCGTCGGGGACGAGTCGGCCGCGTTCCTGATGATGAACCGCAACAAGCGCGGCATCGCCGTCGACCTGAAACAGGAGGCAGGCAGGCAGGTGCTGCGACGGCTGGTCGCGCGCGCCGACGTGCTCACCGAGAACTACCGTCCGGGCACGCTCGAAAAGCTCGGCCTGGGCTACGAGGCGCTCCGGGCGATCAACCCGGCGCTGATCTACTGCGCGATCTCGGGCTTCGGCCGAACCGGGCCGCTCGCCCGGCAGGGCGGCTTCGATCTCGTCGCGCAGGGCATGTCCGGGCTCATGAGCATCACCGGCGAGCCGGGCCGCGATCCGGTCAAGTGCGGCCCCCCGGTCACCGACATCGGCGCCGGCATGCTCGCCGCGATCGGCATCCTCGCCGCCTGGGCGCACCGGCTGCGCACCGGGCAGGGGCAACTGGTCGATACGTCGCTGTTCGAAGCCGGTGTCATGCAGACCTACTGGCACTCCGCGATCTGCCTCGCGACGGGGCGATCGCCCGGGCCGCTGGGCTCCGCCCACGTGCTGAACGCGCCCTACCAGGCGTTTCCGACGAGCGACGGCTGGATCAACGTCGGCGGGGCGAACCAGGCCAACTGGGAGCGCCTGCTGCGCGTCGTCGGCGCGAGCGAACTGGCCGCCGACCCGCGCTTCGGCACCAATGCCGACCGCATGGCGCACCGCGAGGCGCTGGTCGAGGCACTGTCGGTCCATCTGCGCCGGCGCACGACCGCGCATTGGACGAGCGCGCTGGAACGAGCCGGATTGCCGGTCGGACCGGTGCTGGACATCGCGGCGATGCTCGCGCATCCGCAGACCGCCGCGCGCGAGATGGTGGTCGAGACGAATCACTCGCGCCTGGGCGCGACGCGATCGCTGGGACTGCCGATCAAGTTCTCGGCCACTCCCGGCAGCGTGCGGCGCGGCGCGCCGGTACTCGGAGAGCATACGCGCGAGGTGCTGCGCGAAGCCGGCTATGCGGACGCCGAGATCGACGCGCTCGCCGCCGCCGGCGCGGTGCGGATCGCGCGATGAACCGGGATAGACCGTCATGGCAACGGCGCTTCACTTTTTGCCGTCCTTGCGAGGCGCTCGGCGACGAAGCGATCCCTTGGCATGCCGCAGGCTCGTGACGCGCTTCGCGCGGGATTGCTTCGTCGGCCTTCGGCCTCCTCGCAATGACAGAAAACAGGGGGCGTCGGGCTTCGGCCTCCTCGCAATGACAGAAAACGGGGGGTCGTCGGTTCGGCCCGCTCG
>JBBIUI010000094.1:0-8430 GCA_037440385.1 Rhodocyclales bacterium
CGACCTGCCGCTGCCGGCGGACGAGCCTTCCGGCGCGCACTGCGGGCGCTGCACGCGCTGCATCGAGGCATGCCCGACCGGCGCCATCGTCGCCCCGTATCGGCTCGATGCGCGCCGCTGCATCTCTTACCTGACGATCGAGCTGCGCGGCGCGATCCCGGTCGAACTGCGCCCGCTGATCGGCAACCGCATCTACGGCTGCGACGACTGCCAGCTCGTATGCCCATGGAATCGCCGGGCCCGTGTCAGCGCGGAACCGGATTTCGCGGTTCGGAACTCGCTCGACGCGCCTCGGGCCCGCGATGCGCGCGCCTGGACCGAGAGTGAATTCGACGCGCGCCTCGCGGGAGCCGCGATTCGCCGCATCGGGTACGAGCGCTGGCTGCGCAACATCGCGGTCGCGCTCGGCAATGCGCCGCACTCGCCGCAGGTGCGTGCCGCGCTCGAGGCGCGCCGCAACCACCCGTCCGCGCTGGTGCGCGAGCACGTCGGCTGGGCCTTGGCGCGTCACTCGCGCGGCGGCTGACGGGTCCGGCCTCGCGGCGGGAACCAGCGCCAGAGGGCGACCGCGAGGCCGGCTGCGACGAGATAGACGAGCGTGAACACCCACGCCGGCAGATCCCAGTACAGCGCCGCGGCGATCCACCGCCCGACGAAGCCGGCCTCGCCCGTAGTGCGTCCGCGCAGCGCGTCCTCCCACAGCGTCAGCGGGCAGACGATGCCGGCGACCGACTCCGCCGCGACGAAGGCGATGCCGACGAGATGCGCGATGCGCACACCGCGATGGCGCGTCCATCGCCACCGCCGCCACGCGCCCAGCGGGATCAGAATCGGCATCAGCGCGAGGAACGCCGCGATGGCGCCGTGCGCGACGAGCAGCAGATCGGCGGCCGTGCTCATGAACCGGGCGCATCCGGGGCGGTCGGTGCCGGCCAGTGGTCGTGTCGCTATGCGTCGGTGCGCGGGTCGCCGTGCGAGATCGTTGCGTGCGAAACCGCGCTGCGTTCGACGGGCCGCGCCGGGTCGCTGCACCATTCGCTCCACGAGCCTGCGTACAGCCGGGAGCCGTGCAGTCCGGCCAGTTCCATCGCCAGCAGGTTGTGGCAGGCGGTGACGCCCGAGCCGCACATCTGCAGCACGTCGCGCGGCTTGCGGCGGCCGAGCAGCGCGCAGAATTCCGCATGCAACCGCTGCGCCGGCTTGAAGTGCCCGTCGGCGTCCAGGTTGTCGCCAAAGAACCGGTTGACGGCGCCCGGCACGTGGCCGGCGACGGGGTCGAGCGGCTCGACCTCGCCGAGGTAGCGCTCCGGCGCCCGCGCATCGAGGATCAGCACGGAAGGATCGCCGAGATGGGCCGCAACGAACGCCGCATCGACGACCTGCGCCGCGCGCAGCCGGTAGCCGAAGCGTGCCGGTTCGGCGCGCTCGGGGCCGCCCGAACGGGGCAGGCCCGCATCGACCCAATCGTTGAAACCGCCGTCGAGCACCGCGACGCGGTCGTGCCCGAGCCAGCGCAGCATCCACCAGAGCCGTGCGGCGAAGATGCCATCGGCATCGTCATAGGCGATGACGCGGCTGTCGTTCTCCACGCCGCGCGCGGCGAGCAGTTCGGCGAAGACCTGCGGATCGGGCAGCGGGTGGCGCCCGTTCTTCCCGGTCTTCGGCGCCGACAGGTCGCGGTCCAGATGCAGGAAGCGCGCGCCGCGGATGTGGGTCGCGAGCCAGGCCCGCTCGCCCGCCGCGGGATCGAGCAGGTCGTGCCGACAGTCGAAGACGACGACGTCGGGCTCGTCCAGCATCGCTGCGAGCTCGGGTACCGAGATCACGTCGCCGAATCCGTTCATGGCGCGCTTTGCGCATCTTCGCCGAGCCAGGCCCGGGCCTGTGCCTCGTCCTCGAACACGCGCAGATCGGCATCGACGAAAATCTGCGACAGCCATGCGCTCCAGCCCACCCACTGGCTGTCGGTGAGCACCGCGATCCTGCCGAAATCGTGCGCATGCGCACGCGAGAAGCGGATGTCCTCCCACGCGACATCGAGCGTGAAATCGGCCATCTCGCGCAGGTCGAACAGCAGGTTCACCGTTCCCGAGAAACTGACCTTGTAGTTGACCAACTCCTCGAATTCCCGATAGTCGGCCAGCGTGAACTCGCCGAACACCTTCACGGTGACGAGATTGTCCTGCGTATCGGTGAGGATCATGGTCTGCCCTTTTCCCGGACTGCGTGCGGTCTCGCCTCAGTAATACGGCTCCAGTTCGCGCCTGAGCCACTCATGGAAGTGCTGCATGCCGTCTTCCATCGGCGACTGGTACGGGCCGGACTCGCTGCGGCCCTGCTCGGCGAGCGCCGCGCGCCCGCGCTCCATGCGCCGGCAGATCACGTCGTCCTCCTCGGCCGTTTCGAGGTAGGCCGCCTGTTCGGCTTCGACATATTCGCGCTCGAACAACGCGATGTCCTCCGGATAATAGAACTCGACCACGTTGGTCGTGTGCGTCGGGGAGCGCGCGAGCACGGTGCTGACGACGAGCGTGTTGGGGTACCACTCGATCATGACATTGGGGTAATACAGCATCCAGATCGCACCCAGGGACGGAACCTTCCCCGACGAATAACGCAGCACCTGCTCGTGCCAGCGTCGATACACCGCAGAGCCGGGACGCGTGAGGCCGTGTTTGATGCCGACGGTCTGGATCGAGGCGCGCTCGGCGAACGTCCAGCGCAGCTCGCCGCATTCGACGAAGCCCCCCAGACCGGGATGGAACGGCTCCACGTGATAGTCCTCGAGATAGACCTCGATGAACGTCTTCCAGTTGATCGGATATTCGTCGATGCGCGCGCTGTCGAAGACGTAGCCGGAGAAGTCCAGTTCCGCCCACTGGCCCAGTCCGGCGAGATCGCCCGCGACATCGTGCGGCCCCGCGAACAGCAGGCCGTTGTGGCCCTGCAGCGGGGTCTTGGCGAGATGCAGGCAGGGATTGCGCGGGAAGTGCGGCGCGCCCATCAACCGGCCGCGCACGTCATACGTCCAGCGGTTCAGCGGACAGACGATGTTGCGTGCATTGCCGCGCCCTTCGAGCATGATGGCCTGCCGATGCCGGCATACGTTCGACAGCAGCTCGACGCCCTGCTCGTTGCGCACCAGCATCTTCGCATGGTCCATCCATGCCAGGCTCTGGTAGTCGCCGAGATTGGGTACCATCGCCTCGTGGCCGACATAGCCGGGGCCGTTGTCGAAAAGCAGCCTGCGTTCGAGTTCGAACAGCCTGGCGTCGTGGTACCAGGAAACCGGGAGCTGGGTGGGTGCGGGCGCGAGACGGCCGGCGGGGGCGACATCGGACATGCATCGATCTCCGGACCAGTGCCGAACTTGGAAATCGCTTATTATAAGCGAGCCGCGGCCGCGCCCGCGCCGGGGTGCCGCGACGGTATCCGGGAGACGCCGGCGAGCCCACGGCATTCATCGATCCGCACGGGGTAGCCCATGTCCGAACCGTCCGATCCCGCCGAACCGGAAAGCTTCGAAGCCGCACTCGCAGAGCTCGAAGGTGTCGTTCAGGCCATGGAAGCGGGCAAGCTTCCGCTCGAACGCTCGCTCGACGCGTATGAGCGTGGCATGCTGCTGCTGCGCTACTGCCAGCAGGCACTCGATGCGGCCGAACGCAAGGTGCAGGTTCTCGCGCGCGGCGAACTCGAGGCGCTGGACGAAGGCGCCGGCGATGCTCGCTGAGATGCAACCGGGCATCGGGCTCGCTTCGTGGATGGCCGAGATCCAGGCGCGCACCGAGCGCGCGCTCGAGGCGCTGCTGCCTCCGGCGAACATCGCTCCGCAGCGCCTGCACGCCGCCATGCGCCATGCCGTGCTCGGCGCGGGCAAGCGCGTCAGGCCGCTGCTCGTTCACGCCGCGGGAGCGCTGGTCGATGCGCCGGCCGATCGGCTCGACTGCGCCGCATGCGCCGTCGAGCTGATCCACGCCTATTCGCTGGTGCACGATGATCTGCCGTGCATGGACGACGATACGATGCGCCGCGGCCGGCCGACTTGTCATGTACGGTACGGCGAGGCGATGGCGCTGCTCGCGGGCGATGCGCTGCAATCGGCGGCCTTCCACGCGCTCGTCGATGCGAGGGCGTGCGGCGATGCCGCGACGCAGGTCGAGCTGGTGCGGCTGCTCGCTGGGGCGGCGGGTTCGCGCGGAATGGCCGGCGGGCAGGCGATCGATCTCGATTCGGTCGGCGCGACGCTCAGCGCCGAAGAACTCGAGTTCATGCACATCCACAAGACCGGAGCGCTGATCCGCGCCGCGGTCGCGATGGGCGCGCGCTGCGGCAGCGCGCTCGACGCAGGCACGAGCGCGGCGCTCGACCGATACGCCAAGTGCGCGGGGCTGCTGTTCCAGGTCGTCGACGACATCCTGGACTGCGTGTCGGATACCGCGACGCTCGGCAAGACGGCCGGCAAGGACCGCGATCGGAACAAGCCGACCTATGTCACCGTGCTCGGGCTGGAGCGCGCGCGCGAACTTGCCGGCGAACTTCGCGAAGAAACGATGCGCGCACTCGATTGCCTCGGCGCGCGGGCCGGCCGGCTGCGCGAACTCGCGCAGTTCATCGTCGAGCGCAAGTTCTGACCGGACACGCCATGTCGTCCTACCCGTTGCTCGATCGCATCGCGGACCCTTCCGATCTGCGACGCCTCGATCGCGATGCGCTCGCGCAGCTCGCCGACGAGCTGCGCGCCTTCCTGCTGGAGTCGGTCGCGAAAACCGGCGGTCACCTGTCGTCGAACCTCGGCACCGTCGAGCTCACGATCGCGCTGCACTACGTGTTCGACACGCCGCACGATCGCCTGGTCTGGGATGTCGGGCACCAGAGCTACGGGCACAAGGTGCTGACCGGGCGGCGCGAGGCGATGGCCGGGCTGCGCCAGTACGGCGGCATATCCGGCTTTCCGCGCCGCTCGGAGAGTGAGTACGACACCTTCGGCACCGCCCATTCGTCGACGTCGATCAGCGCGGCGCTCGGCATGGCGATCGCCGCGAAGCGGCAGGGTGTGCCGCGCAAGGTCGTCGCGGTGATCGGCGATGGGGCGATGTCGGCAGGCATGGCGTTCGAGGCGCTCAACAACGCCGGCGTCGCGGATGCCGACTTGCTCGTCGTGCTCAATGACAACAAGATGTCGATCTCGGATCCGGTCGGAGCGCTGAACAAGGTCTTCGCGCGGCTCATTTCCGGACGAACGTTCAACGCGGCGCGGCGAGCCGGCGAGAAGGTGCTGCGCGCGGTGCCGCCGGTGCTCGAACTGGCGCGGCGCGCGGAAGAACATTTCAAGGGCATGATCACGCCGGGCACGCTGTTCGAGGAGTTCGGATTCAACTACATCGGCCCGATCGACGGTCACGATCTGGACGCACTGATCCCGACGCTCGCAAACCTGCGCGAGCTCTCCGGACCGCGTTTCCTGCACGTCATCACGCGCAAGGGCCAGGGCTACAAGCTGGCCGAGGCCGACCCGGTGCTCTATCACGGGGTGTCGAAGTTTGCGCCGGAAGCGGGGATCCAGGCGGGCAAGGGCGCGCAGAAGCTCAGCTTCACCCAGGTCTTCGGCGACTGGCTGTGCGACATGGCGGCGCGTGATCCGCGACTCGTCGCCGTGACGCCGGCGATGTGCGAGGGCTCGGGCATGCGGCGCTTCGAGGCGGAATTTCCCGAGCGCTTCTTCGATGTCGGCATCGCCGAGCAGCACGCGTTGACCTTTGCCGCGGGCATGGCGTGCGAAGGGCTCAAGCCGGTGGTGGCGATCTATTCGACCTTCCTGCAGCGCGGCTACGATCAGTTGATCCACGACATCGCGCTGCAGAACCTGCCGGTGTTGTTGGCGATCGATCGTGCCGGACTGGTCGGCGCAGACGGCGCGACGCATCACGGCGCGTTCGATCTCAGTTATCTGACCTGCGTGCCGAATCTCGTCGTCATGGCGCCGGCGGACGAGAACGAATGCCGGCAGATGCTCTATACGGGCTTTCAGCTCGAAGGCCCGAGCGCCGTTCGCTATCCGCGCGGTGCCGGGATCGGCATCGCACCGGGCAAGGACATGAGCGCGCTGCCGATCGGCAGGGGCGAGATCCGGCGGCGCGGCCACGGCATCGCGCTGCTCGCCTTCGGGACGATGCTCAAGCCCGCACTGGAAGCGGCCGAGGTGCTCGATGCCAGCGTCGCGAACATGCGCTTCGTCAAGCCGATCGACGAGCGGCTCGTGCGGGAACTCGCGTCCTCGCACGATGTCCTGGTAACGGTGGAAGAAAACGCGGTGACGGGAGGGGCCGGAACACAGGTCGAGCGCGTGCTCGAAGGGTGCGCCGCGCCGATGCGGCTGCTGCGCATCGGGCTGCCGGACCGTTACATCGACCACGGCGAACAGGCACAGCTGCTCGCCTCGGTGGGGCTCGATGCGGCCGGGCTCGTGCGGCAGATCACCGAAGCCATGGCGGGCGCGAGCCCTGCGCGCGTCGCGCTCGCCAACGTATCCGGATTCCCCGCCGCCAACCGACGCAAGGAGCGATCATGAACAAACCCGAAGCGCAGCCGATACCCGACGTCCAGGGGCTGCGCGACTCGCGGCGCATCGCGATCAACAAGGTGGGGATCAAGTCGATCCGCCATCCGGTCCGCGTGCTCGACAAGGGCGCCGGCATCCAGCACACGGTGGCGCTGTTCAACATGTACGTGGGCCTGCCGCACGACTTCAAGGGCACGCACATGTCGCGCTTCGTCGAGATCCTGAACGCCTATGAGCGCGAGATCTCGGTCGAATCCTTCGAAAACATTTCGCGCGAGATGGTGCAGCGGCTGGAGGCGCGCACCAGCCACATCGAGATGAACTTTCCGTATTTCGTGTCGAAGCGCGCGCCGGTGTCCAGGGTGGAAAGCCTGATGGACTACGAGGTGACTTTCCTGGGCGAGATCGCCGACGGCGGGCATTACCGGCAGGCGACCCGCATCGTCGTGCCGGTCACGAGCCTGTGTCCGTGTTCGCGCAACATCTCGGACTACGGCGCGCACAACCAGCGCTCTCATGTCACGGTTACCGCACGCACCAACGAGTTCATCTGGATCGAGGACCTGATCGCGATGGTCGAGTCGCAGGGTTCCTCGGAACTGTATGGCCTGCTCAAGCGCGTGGACGAGAAATTTGTGACCGAGCGCGCCTACGACAATCCGAAGTTCGTCGAGGACATGGTGCGCGATGTCGCTGGCATGCTGAACGCCGATTCACGCATCGATGCCTATGTCGTCGAGGCCGAGAATTTCGAGTCCATCCACAATCATTCCGCCTACGCGCTGATCGAGTGCGACAAGCGTGCCGCCGGCTGAGCGGCGCCGGCGAGTGCCTCGTTCGCGCCGAGATCGCTGAAGTATTCGTGGCGGTCGGTATTGACGAGCGAGCGGCGGAACTCGACCGGCGCATCGGCGTAGGTCATCGCGACCCGGCGGATCTCCAGCAGCGGAGAGCCCGGCTGCACGTCGAGCAGGGCCGCCGTCGCGGCGTCGGCGGTCGTCGCGCGCAGCCGCTCGGCCGAGCGAACCACGCTGATGCCGAATGCGCTCTGATACAGGTGGTAGATCGTATTGGGCCGGTCGCGGAAGATCTTCTTCGTGAGCCCGGGAAACAGGCTGCGCGCGATCACGATCTGATCGAGCAGCAACGGCCTGCCGTCGAGCCGCAGCAGGTTGCGTATTTCGAAAACCGGAGCCCCTTTCGGGATCGCGAGCTTCGCTGCGGTTTGCGCATCGGCGAGCGCGCGCCGGAAAGACAGCAGCTCGACGGTCGGATATTCCTTGGTGCCGTCATGGCGCACGATGTGGAAGAAATAGAACATCGTGCGGTCGCGGTCGTGCGCCGCGACGAAGGTGCCGCGGCCCTGCTGGCGCACCAGAATGTGTTCGCGTACCAGCTCCCCCACCGCCTTGCGCAGGGTCCCGATCGCGACGTCGAAACGGCTCGCCAGCACGCGCTCTGCAGGCAGCGCGTCGCCTGCTTTCCATTCGCCCTTCGCGAGCGCGTTCATCAACGAGACCTTGACGGCCTTGTAGAAGGGGCTGCCGACGGGAGTGCCCGCTGACAGTTTTCGAATCATGCGATCCGTCGAATCATGCGATCCGTCCCGAGTGCGCCAACCCCGCTTACTGTAAGGCGAAAACGCTCGACATACAAGTCATATGTATGATATGACTCATTACCGTTCGGTCGCGGCCCCGTCGCGGTTGCGGCCCCCGGCGGCCGGCCGGATTCGGCGCGTGGCTCGAAGCGGCGCCGCAGCGCACGGGCCGGGGCGCCCGCACGGCCGTGGCGATGACCCGCCCGGCCGGTGCGAGCGGGTGGCGGCAATCCGGCGCCCGCCTGCTCCCGGCCGGTCAGGACGGCCGCTT
>JBBIUI010000095.1:0-8318 GCA_037440385.1 Rhodocyclales bacterium
AGCCTGACGACGTCGGCGAGGATGAACGGCAGCACGCCGCGGAACACCGTGCGCGTGGGCACGTCGGGCAGCACTCCGCGCAGCACGAACACGTTCAGCCCGACCGGCGGAGTGATCAGGCTGATCTCGGTGACGACGACGACGAGCACACCGAACCAGACCAGGTCATAGCCCAGGTGCTGCACCAGCGGATAGAACAGCGGCACCGTCAGCAGGATCATCGACAGGCTCTCCAGCACGCTGCCGAGCACGACGTAGACCGCCAGGATCGCGACGATCACCAGAAGCGGGCTGGACCGGAAGCGTTCGGCGAACGCCGTCAGCTCGGACGGCATCGCCGTCATGTTGATGAAGTTGGCGAAGATCAGCGCGCCGATCAGGATCGCGAACATCATCGCCGTGGTGACCGTGCTCTCGACCAGCACCTCGCGCAGGAAGGCGGCGTCGAAGCCGCGGCGCGCGACCGCGAACACCGCCGCGCCCGCCGCGCCGATGCCCGCGGCCTCGGTCGGCGTGAACACCCCGCCGTAGATGCCGCCCATGACGATCAGGAACAGCGTCGCCACCGCCCACACCGAGCGCAGCGCGGCGAGCCGGCCGCGCCAGTCCACCCGCTCGCCGGGCGGGCCGGCCGCCGGATCCACGCGCACCGTCATGGCGACCGCAATGAGATAGCAGCCGATCGCCACCAGTCCCGGCAGGATGCCGGCGATGAACAGCTTGCCGATGTTCTGCTCCGTCAGGATGCCGTAGATCACCATCACCACCGAGGGCGGGATCAGGATGCCGAGCGTGCCGCCGGCGGCGATCGAACCCGCGGCGAGCGCATCCGAATAGCCGAAGCGGCGCATCGGCGGCATCGCGACCTTGGCCATCGTCGCGGCGGTCGCGATCGACGAACCGCAGATCGACGCGAAGCCCCCGCAGGCGACCACGGTCGCCATCGCGAGCCCCCCCCTGCGGTGGCCGAGGAAGGCATGGGAGGCGTTGTACAGCTCCTCCGACATGCCCGCGCGGGTGACCAGGTTGCCCATCAGGATGAACAGCGGCACGATCGACAGCGTGTAGTTCATGCCGGTCTCGAAGGTCACGCTCGCGACCATCGCCGCCGCGGCCGGCGCGCTGACCAGCTTTGCGAAGCCCAGGAATCCCGCGATCCCCATCGCGAAGGCGATCGGCACCCGCAGGAAGGTGAGCGCCAGCATCAGCGCGAAGCCGGTCAGCGCCTCGCTCATCGAAACCGCTCACCGGCGGCGCCCTCGCGCCGCGCGACGAGCAGCAGCAGGACGCCCGCGGTCACCGCCGATTGCATGCTCATGTAATAGACCAGCGGCGCGATGCCGATGTGCAGCGCGGCGGTCGTGTCTCCGGCCGCCGCCATCTGCCCGGCCTTGACCCACAGCCGCCACGCGATCACGGCCATGCACACGGCCGACACCGCGTGGACCGCGGCATCGCGCGCGGGCCGCAACATGCGCGGGACGAGGCCGTCCATCAGATCGACCGTGACCTGCTGTTCGCGCAGCGTCGTCAGCGGCAGCCCGGCGAAGATCAGCGCGCCCATCGCGAACTCGGTCAGCTCGAACGCGCCGGGCACGGGCGCGTTGAAGACATAGCGGCCGGCCACATCGACGCAGGTCAGCAGCATGATCGCGAGCAGCGTCACCGCCGCCAGCATCCCGAGCGCATGGTCCAGATGCGACTGCCAGCGGGCGGCCTGACGCCCGCTGGGCGTGCCGCCGGCGGCAGGCCGACCGCCGGGAGTCCCGGCCGTGCGCGTCACCGCCTCACTTGCCCGCGGCCTTCCCGATCTCGGCGCGAAGCTCGGCCATCAGCGCGGCGCCGTCGACGCCCTTGGCCTTCGCCTCCTGGTACCAGGCGTGCTCGACCGCATCGGTCTTCGCCTTGATCTGCGCGAGCAGCGCCGGCGATGCGCTCTGGACGTTGATGCCGGCCTTGCGGATCGCGGCGAGCCCCGCTTCATCGGCCTCGTCCCAGGCCTTGCCGGCGCGCCGCGCGAAGTGCTCGCCGGACAGCTTCAGGATCGCCTGCTGGTCGGCCTTGGACAGGCTGGCGAACTTGGCCGGGTTCATCATGAACACGAAGCTGGTGTTGTACAGGCCGCCGGGCACCACCGTCGCGTACTTGACCACCCCGGTCAGCTTGAAATTCGCGACCGTCTCGTGCGGGAAGAACAGGCCGTCGGCCACGCCCGAGTTGAGCAGTTCGTAGGCCTCGGTGGAAGGCTTGAGCAGCGGCACCGCACCGAGCGCCTTGGTGATGTCATTGACGACGCCACCGCCCACGCGCACCTTCATGCCGGCGAGATCGGCGAGCGAACCGATCGGCCGCTTCGTGTTGTAGATGTGGCCGGGGCCGTGCGTGAACACCGCGAGCGCGACGACGCCCTTGTGCTCGTCGGCCTTCGCCAGGTACTTTTCATGGATGCGCTGGTAGGCGACGGAGGTCGCCTCCGAGGAGTCTCCGAGGAACGCGAACTCGGCGGCCTTCGTGAGCACGAAGCGGCCCGGCGTGTAGCCATGCACGGTGAACGAGACGTCGGCGAGCCCGTCGCGCACCGCGTCGAAGCTCTGCGGCGGGCTCGCGACCGCCTTGGGCAGCAGCTTGAACTTGACCCGTCCCTGCGTCGCCTTCTCGACGTCCTGGGCCCACGGCAGCATCATCTTCGCCGTGATCAGGTGGCTGGGCGGCACCCAGGATGACATCGTCAACACCGTCTGCGCCTGGGCGGCGCTCGACAGCACGGCGGCCGCCGCACATCCGAATCCGGCAATCCAGCTGGACCATCTCATTTTCGCTTCCTCCTCTGACATGACCGCGCGGCAGATGCGCCGCATCGCACTCCGGGCAACACGCCCGACCCGCCTTCGCGCCCGCGCGTGTCCGCGCGAAGCGTCCCCTACATCACGAATCCCCCGCTCGCGAGCAGCACCTGCCCGCTGATGTAATCGGATTCCGGTATGCACATCAGATAAACGGCTCCGGCCGCCTCTTCCGGCGTGCCGCCGCGCCCGAGCGGGATCATCCTGTTCATGAAATCGAGGAACTCGGGCTGGATGCCCATCTTGACCTCGCGCGAGCCGACCTTCGCGGTCGCCTCGCCGGTGCCCAGCGCGGCGGTCATGCGGGTCTGGATCAGGCCGAACGCGACGCTGTTGACGTTGACGTGGTAGCGGCCCCATTCCTTCGCCAGCGTGCGCGTGATGCCGATCACCGCGGCCTTGCCGGCGGCATAGCCGGTCTGGCCGGCGTTGCCGAACAGGCCCGCGATCGACGAGACGTTGACGACCTTGCGATGCACCGGCGCCCCCGCTTCCTTCTTCGCCGCGTCGCGGATGTAGTCGGCCGCCGCGCGCAGGATGCGGAACGGCGCCGTGGCATGCACGTCGATCATCGCGTACCACTGCTCGTCGCTCATCTTCTGCACGACGCTGTCCCACGCGTAGCCGGCGTTGTTGACGAGGATGTCGAGCCGGCCGAACTTCTCCAGCGCGGTGCCGACGAAACGCGTGCCGAAGTCCGCCGCGGTGACGTCTCCGGTACAGGCCACCGCCGCCGAGCCCAGCGCCTGGATCGCGCGCACGGTCTGCGCGGCCGGCGCCGCATCGATGTCATTGACCACCACGCGCGCGCCCTCGGCGGCGAGCTTCAGCGCGATCGCCTGACCGATGCCGCGCCCCGAACCGGACACCAGCGCAACCTTGCCTTCGAGTTTCTTCATGCATGCTCCTCCGTGACGGGCGGCACCACACCCGCTGCGGCGAGTGCCGAGATTTCCGCTTGACCATAGCCCACCTGTTCGAGCAGCGCGCGGGTGTGGGCATTGTACTTGGGCGGGAACGAGAGCTCGCCCGGCGCGTCGGGCCGCTCGACCGCGAGCGGCTGCATGCGGCTCACGCGTCCGTCCGGCAGCCGCGTGCGCGTGAGCCGATCGGCGAGCGCCGGCAGGTGGCGCACCGCCTCGATGTCGCGGATCGCGCCGTGAGGGATCGTCGCGCGCGTGAGCGCCGCATCGAGTTCTTCCGTCGTGAACGCTCGTGTGGCGCGCGCGAGGTCGCGGTGGATCTCGGCGCGCTCGCGATGCCGGCCCTCGTTGGTCACGCGCACCGGGTTGGCCGCGGCGGCGAAGCCCGCAATCGCGGTCAACCGCTGCCACTGCACGTCGGAGCCGATCGCGAGATAGACGAAGCCGTCGCGGGTCGGGTAGACGTTGGTCGGGATGAACTTGCGATGCTCGTTGCCGGCGCGCGTGATCTCGGCGTGCTCGCAGCCGAAGTCGACCAGCGGAAGCGTCGTGATCAGCCACGACGCCGCGGCCTGCAGCATCGACACGTCGATGCGGCTGCCGCGCCCGGTCTCGGCACGCTCGGCCAGCGCGAGCAGCACGTTCGCATAGACCTCGTCGCCGGCCTTCAGGTCGATGACCGGAACGCCGGTCAGCGTCGGCGGCCCGTCCGGGTCGCCGGTGAGCTCCATGTAGCCGGCCATCGCCTGGATCACCGGGTCATAGCCGGGCACGTCCGGATATTCGGGACCCATCGCGGAGATGCCCGCCCAGATCAGGTCCGCCTTGACCCGCGCGAGGCTCTCGTAGTCGATGCCCAGCGACGCGTAGCGGCGCGGCACGGTGTTGCAGCAGAACACGTCGGCGTCCAGCGCGCGGATCAGCCGGTGCAGCACTTCCTGTCCCCTGGGATCCTTCAGGTTCAGCGCGATCGCCTCCTTGCCGACATTGGGCGCGATGAAGTACGAGCGCCGGTCGTCGTCGGCGATGCGGCTGCCGATGTAGCGGTTCGGGTCTCCCGGCAGCCCCCCCGCCGCGGGTGTCGCCTCGATCTTGATGACCCGCCAGCCCAGTTGCGCGAAGCGCAGCGTCGCGTAGGGCAGCGACAGCGCCTGCTCCAGCGAAAGGACGGTCCTGCGTTTCATGTCAGTGACGACCTTTCAACATCGCATACGCGGGCACGGACGGCGGCGGGTTCGCCGTTGCCTCCCGTGTCGTGCATGCCTGTACGGTCACGAATGCCGCTCCGCCGCCTTCAAGGCCCGGTAGACCTTTTCCGGCGTGAAGGGAAGGGCCGTGATGCGCACGCCGGTGGCGTTGTGGATGGCGTTGGCGACGGCCGCGGCGATGCAGATCGCGGGCGCCTCGCCCACGCCCTTGGCGCCCTGCGGCCCTTCGCCGTCCATCGTCTCGATGAAGCGCACCTCGATCTGCGGGATCTCCGGCGCACTGACCAGCTTGTAGTCGCGGAAGGCGGGATTGCGGATGACGCCGCCTTCGACGATCAGCTCTTCGCTGAGCGCATAGCCCTGGCCCATGACGATGCCGCCCTCGATCTGGCCCTCGATGCCGAGCCGGTTGAGCACGCGCCCGACGTCGTGCGCGGCGCACACCTTCAGCAGCCGCACGGCGCCGGTGTCGGTATCGACCTCGACCTCGACGACCTGCGTCGCCCACGCATAGGCCGCGGAGACGTCGCCCTTGAACTGCCGGTCCTGGTGCGCCGAGGGTGGCTCGTAGTAGAACGTCGTCATGACGAGCTCGGCCTTGTCGCTGAAGTGCAGCGAGCGGATCAGCTTCGCCAGCGGCATCACGACGCGCCCGGTTGCGGCCTCCACGATGTGGCCCTCGCGCAGATCGAGCGCATCGGCCGCGATCCCGGTGTGCCTCGCGGCCGCGTCGAGGATCTTCGCGCGCGCCTTGCGCGCCGCACCGAGTGCGGAGTTGCCGCCGATGAAGGTCGTGCGGCTGGCATGCACGCCGACGTCCCACGGCGTGATCTCGGTGTCGTTGTTGATGACGCGCACCGAGGACATCGGCAGGCCCAGCTCCTCGCACACGAGCTGCGCGAGCACCGTCTCCGACCCCTGGCCGATCTCGGAGGCGCCGGTGATCAGCGTGACCGAACCGAAGTCGTCGATCTTCAGGATGGTGCCGCAGCCGTCCGACGGATAGATCTTCGCGCCGCCGCCCACGTGCAGCATCGAGGCGATGCCCACGCCGCGCTTGTATCGCGCGGGGCCCGCCTGCCGCGCGGCATGCTCGCGGCGCTTCGCCGGGTAGTCGGCGAGCGCCGCGGCGGTGCGCAGGCAGTCCTTCAGCCCGCAGGTCCGGAAGTGCATGCCCTGCGGGGTCACCTCGCCCGGATCCTGCGCGTTTCTCAGCCGGAACTCGAGCGGATCCATGCCGATCGCATCCGCGAGCCGGTCCATGTGCGCCTCGACCGCGAAGGTCGCCTGCAGGTTGCCGTAGCCGCGAAACGATCCGGCATAGGGGTTGTTGGTATAGACGGCCCGCGTGCGGTACTTGCAATGCGGCACGCGGTACAGCGAGGAGACGGTCTGCATCATCACGAACGGCGTCGTCGCGCCCCACGAGGTGTAGGCGCCGTTGTCATGCACGGTGTCGACGGTGCGGAAGGTCAGCGTGCCGTCGCGCCGGCATCCGCTGCGCAGCGTCAGGATCACCGGCTGGCGCGTGGGCGAGGCGATGAACTCCTCCTGACGCGTGAACATCAGCTTGACCGGGCGGCGCGTGATGCGGGCGAGGAACACGCAGATCGGCTCGAACGGGTAGATGTCGAGCTTGGAGCCGAAGCCTCCGCCGATCGGCGGCTGGAGGATGCGGATGCGCGCCGGATCGATGCCGAGGATCTCGGCGAACTCGCGCTTGTGCAGGAACGGCACCTGGGTGTTCGAATACATCGTCAGGTTGCCGGCGGGGTCGAACTCGGCGATGGCCCCCGACACGCCCATGCAGCAGTGGGTCACGTAATGCAGCCGGAAGGTGTCCTCGACGATGACGTCGGAATCCGCTTCGCCCGCGGCGACCTCGCCCTGTTCGTAGTCGAACGTCATCGCGACGTTGTCGGGCCGGCCGGTGTAGGCGATCGCCGCGCCGGTCTTGAGGTGTTCCTGCGTGCCGTCCGCGCCATGCGGCTCGGGATGGATCAGCGGCGCATCCGGATCGAGCGCCCGCAGCGCGTCGGTGAGCACCGGCAGGTCCTCGTACTCGACCTCGATCAGCTTCAGCGCGGCCTGCGCGATCTCCACCGTGTCGGCGGCCACCGCGGCGATCTCGTCGCGCAGGCTGCGCACGCGGTCGGTCTTCAGCGGCAGGTGGTCCTTGGCCACGCCGATCGGCCGCTGCCAGGGCACGTCGGCAGCGGTGATCACCGCATGCACGCCGGGCAGCGCCTTCGCCTTCGACGTGTCGATGCGCAGGATCCTCGCGTGTACGCGCGCCGAGCGCAGAATCTTCGCGTGGAGCTGCCCGGGCAGGTTCAGGTCGCCGATGTAGCGCGTCTTGCCGCCGGCCTTGTCGGGGGCATCGAGCTTCGCGATGCGCGTGCCGATCAGCGACTGCCGGGCGATCGTCTCGACGGCCATGGTGTCAGCCCCGTGCCGCCGCGGCGATGGCGTCGGCGATCTTGAAGTAACCGGTGCAGCGGCACAGATTTCCCTCGATGCCGCGCAGGATTTCCTGTCGCGTCGGGTGCGGATTGGCCGACAGCAGGCTGTGGGCCTGCATCACCATGCCCGGCGTGCAGAAGCCGCACTGCACCGCGCCGGCCTCGACGAACGCGCGCTCGATGCGCGCCCCGAGCGGATCGTCGGCCAGCCCCTCGATCGTCGTCAGCGCACGCCCCTCGCAATCGACGGCGAACATCAGGCACGAGTTCACCGACTTGCCATCGACGAGGATCGTGCACGCGCCGCACTCGCCTTCGCCGCAGCCGTACTTCGTGCCGGTGAGCCCGAGCACGTCGCGCAGCAGCGCGAGCACGCTCATGTCGAGCGCGACGGCCGCCCGGGTCGGCACGCCGTTCAGGGTGAATTCGATCTCACGCGCGGGCGACATCTTCGAGCATCCTCCGGACCATGTTGTGGATCATCTCGCTGCGGTACCACGCCGAGGCGCGCACGTCCGAAATCGGAGCGACCTCGTCGCGCGCCGCGCGGGCGGCCGCCTCGATCACGTCGTGCGAGAGCGCCCGGCCTTCCAGCGCGGCTTCGGTGCGCGGCCCGCGCACCGGCGTGCTCGCCACCGCCCCGAAGCCCACGCGCACCTCGTGCAGCGCGCCGGCGCGCCCGATCGCCGCGAGGCCGATCGAGATCGCGGAGATGTCGAGCGCGGGACGCGTGCCGAACTTGAAGAAGCGCTCGATCGCGCCGGGCTGCGGCAGCGGGATCCACACCGCCGCCGCGAGCTCGTCGCTCGCACGCCGCGTGCGCCCGGGGCCGGCGAAGAACGCGCCGAGCGGCACCTCGCGCCGCACGATCGCACCGTCGCG
>JBBIUI010000096.1:0-8168 GCA_037440385.1 Rhodocyclales bacterium
CGTCGCTCGGATGTCGAACAGCGGGTCCTCCACCTCGGTGCGCCCGAGTCCCAGCGCTTCCACTTGCGCATAGAGCCGGTGCAGCGCTTGCCAGAACCCGGCCGGCGGCTCGATCGCCGCGCGCAGGAGGTCGTGATGCATCCACGCGAGTGCGGCGAGCGAATGCTCGGCGATGCGCGCCGCCTCGCCGGTCGCATCCTGCCGGGCCGCGTACTCGTCCAGACACAGCCGGTAGCCCTCGGACAGCGCGTTCGCCAGCGCGACGTTCGCATCCAGGGCGGCCTGCTCGGAAGTCGCGAGCGGAAGCGCGCGCCAGGCGAACTTGCGCGCCGCCGCCGAACAGGCCTCGTGCGCCGGAGCGCGCAGACAATCCAGGATGCCCAGGCGTTCGCGGGGGGACACCGCATGGAGATTCAGCAGATTCAGCTCGCCGAGCAATCGGGCGAGCGCTCGCGCCGGAGGCTGTTGTGCCATGCCCGCGAGCCACCTGCGGCAGCCGGCCGCGTCGATGAATTCGGGCGGTCGCGGTGCCCAGGGCGCATACGGCGACGGGGCGGTGCTCAAGTCAGCCATCTTGCGCCTGCGCCAGTGCCTGGATCACCGCCTGCCCGAGCCTCTCGCGCGCAAGCGTCAGACGCACGGCCTCGCCGCGCACCCTCGGGGCGCTCCAGATCGAATCGGGAAAATGCCGGTCGCCCGCCGTGCGTGCGACGACGTGCCAGTGCAAGTGAGGGGTGCGATTGCCGAGGCTCGCCAGGTTGATCTTTTCGGCGCCGGTCAGGCGGCGCAGGGCCGTTTCGACCGCGAACACCACGCTCATCAAGTGTCGGCGTTCCGGTACCGCGAGATCGCTCATCTCGCGCACATGCGCGTTCCACACGACCCTGCAATACGCCGGATAGTCGGGATCGGCCACCAGCACGACGCGGGCGAGCGCATCGCGCCAGATCGCCTCGCCGGCTTCGTTTCGACAAAGTTCGCATGTCACCACGCCCGCTCCAGCGCCCGTCCTCACCGTGATTACGGCCCGCCGTGGCGATCATTGAGCCCGCCGGCCACGATTCGCGACACAATGCACGGGCGGGCGCAGCGGCCGATTGACCGTCGGGCACTGCCGGATTACATTGCGCGGGATCGCCGCCCGCTCGCGCGGCGCCCTTCGAGGCACATCGGGACACCGTGGCACGAAACGCCGCTTCCAGCCGCACCGTGCGCTATGCCGCCCTCGTGACGGTGGTCACGCTTTCGACCGCCTTCGCCGGCAGCATCGCGGTGGCGGTCTACCTCGCCTCGAACCCGGAGGAAGTCGATCTGACGCTGATCGCGCCCTGGCTCGCAGTCGGCGCCGCGATCGGCTGGCTGCTGTGGTACGTGCTCAACCCGGACCGGCGCCACAGCTCGAAGAAACACCGCAAACACCGTCACGCGGAGCCGAGCAACAGCGCTTCGCACTGACGCGCGCGCCGCAACGGCCTCACAGCAGCACGCGTTCGATTCCGCCCCGGTTTGCCTTGGCGACGTAGCGGGCCAGCCAGTCGGCGCCGAGCAGCCGGTTGGCCAGCTCCACCACCAGATAGTCCGCCCGGGTGTGGGCATCCCCGTCATAGCGTGACAGTCCCTGCAGGCACGACGGGCACGAGGTGAGCACCTTGATCGGGCCGCGATGGCCGGTCTCGCGCAACCGATCGGCGCCGCGGCGCAACTCTTCCTCCTTGCGCATGCGCACCTGCGTGGCGATGTCGGGTCGGCTCGCGGCGAAGGTGCCCGATTCCCCGCAGCAGCGTTCGTTCGGCTCGACCCTCGCGCCCATCAGTGCGCTGGCGACCCGTAGCGGCGCATGCGTCTTCATCGGTGTGTGGCAGGGGTCGTGGTACAGGTAACGGACACCGTGCGGCGGGCCTGCGGCAACGCCTTTTTCCATCAGGTATTCGTGGATGTCGAGCAGCCGGCAGCCCGGGAAGATCTTGTCGAACCGATAGCGCTCGAGCTGATCCATGCAGGTCCCGCAGGAAACGAGGACCGTCCGGATGTCCAGGTAGTTCAGCGTGTTGGCCACCCGGTGGAACAGCACACGGTTCTGGGTCGTGATCCGGGTTCCGGTGGGCTCGTCGCCGTTGGAGGTCTGCGGGTAGCCGCAGCACAGGTAGCCTGGCGGCAGCACGCACTGCACACCGAGTTCGAACAGCATCGCCTGGGTGGCCAGCGCGACCTGCGAGAACAGCCGCTCCGAGCCGCAGCCCGGGAAATAGAACACCGCCTCGGCTTCCTCGGCGTACCGCGACGGATCGCGGATCACCGGCACGATGGTGGCGTCCTCGATGTCGAGCAGCGCGCGCGCCGTGCGGGCGGGCACGTCGCGGGGCATCGGTTTGTTGATCAGATGAATGACCTGCGCGGCGAGCGCCGGCCGGCCCACCGTCGCCGGCGGCCGGCGCAACTGTTCGCGCGCGAGCCCGAACCAGTTGCCGAGCGCATGGCCCACGCGCTGGGCCCGGTAGCCGATGCGGATCATCGCCGTGCGCATCAGCTTGATCGTCGCCGGGTCGGTGGCGTTCAGGAAGGCCATCGCGGCGGCGGTGGCCGGAGAGGATTTCTTCCTGCCTAGCCTGCGAAGGAGGTTGCGCATCGCGATCGACACGTCGCCGAAGTCGATGTCCACCGGGCACGGCTTGATGCAGCGATGGCATACCGTGCAGTGGTCGGCGACGTCGCCGAATTCCTCGAAGTGACGCAGCGAAACGCCGCGGCGCGTCTGCTCCTCGTACAGGAAGGCCTCGATCAGCAGCGACACCGCGAGGATCTTGTTGCGCGGCGAATACAGCAGGTTCGCGCGCGGCACGTGGGTGGCGCAAACCGGCTTGCACTTGCCGCAGCGCAGGCAGGTCTTGATCGAATCGGAGATCCGGCCGACGTCGGACTGCTCCAGGATCAGCGACTCGACGCCCAGCAGGCTGAAGCTCGGCGTATAGGCATCGCGCAGGTCGGAACCCGCCATCAGCTTGCCCCGGTTGAAGCGCCCGTCCGGGTCGACGCGGCGCTTGTATTCGGCGAACGCATGCAGCTCCTGCTCGCCGAGGTATTCCAGCTTGGTGATGCCGATGCCGTGTTCGCCGGAGATCACGCCTCCCAGACCGCGGGCGAGCGCCATGATGCGCGCGACGGCGGCATTGGCCTCGCGCAGCATCGCGTAGTCGTCGGAATTGACCGGCAGGTTCGTATGCACGTTGCCGTCGCCCGCATGCATGTGCAGCGCGACGAACACGCGGCTGCGCAGCACCTCGGCGTGCAGCGCTTCGATGGCTTCGATCACGCGGCTGAACGCGATGCCGTCGAACAGCGCGGCGAGCGGCGCGCGCAGCTCGGCTTTCCACGAAATGCGCCGGGCGTGGCACTGGACCGCGTGGAACACCGACGCCGCGGGCATGCGATCGAGCAGCGCGCGCAGCGCCTCACGCGGATCGACCGGCGCCTCGTCGCACAGCAGCGCGATCGTCGCTTCGCCCGCAACGGAGGTATCGAGGTGTGCGAGGATCGCGGCCCAGCGGGCGCGCACCCGGCCGACGAAATCGAGCGCGCGCTCGCGACGGTCGCCGATCAGCTCGTCGGCGGGCAGCGGGGCATCGGCCTGGCGAATCGGCAGCTCGCCGCGCAGCGCATCCGCAATCGCATCGCACAGCGCGAGCTTGTTGCCGATCGACAGCTCGATGTTGATCCGCTCGATGCCGTCGCAGTACTCACCCATGCGCTCCAGCGGAATGACGACGTCCTCGTTGATCTTGAACGCGTTGGTATGTCGCGCGATCGCAGCGGTGCGTGCGCGGTCGAGCCAGAAACGCCTGCGCGCATCGGCAGACACCGCGATGAAGCCCTCCGCCCCGCGCCGCGCCGCGATGCGCACGCACTGCGAGGCTGCCGTCATCACCGCCGCCTCATCCTCGCCGACGACATCGCCGATCAACACCATGCGGGGCCGCCCGTGACGCTTCGCCTTGGTGGCATAGCCGACCGCCTTCAGGTAGCGCTCGTCCAGGTGTTCGAGCGCGGCGAGCTGAGCCCCCGCGGGCCGCTCATCCAGGTAGCGCTTGATCTCGACGATCGCGGGCACGGCATCGCGCACCTGGGCGAAGAACTCCAGGCAGAACGTGCGTCCCGCCGCGGGCATGCGGTGCAGGATGAAGCGCGCCGACGTGACGATGCCGTCGGTGCCCTCCTTCTGCACGCCGGGCAGGCCGGAGAGGAACTTGTCGGTGACGTCCTTCCCCAGGCCGGCCTTGCGGAACGCGCTGCCGGGGATCTCGAGGATTTCGGCTTCGCCCTGCGCGCTCGCGCCATCGACGCCCAGCCGGCGGATCTCGAAGCGCGCGAGCGGCGCATCGTGGATCTTGCCCAGGTTGTGCGCGAGGCGCGTGACCTCCATCCAGCGGCCTTGCGGATCGACCATGCGCCACGATGCGAGGTTGTCGAGAGCCGTGCCCCACAACACCGCCTTCTTGCCGCCGGCGTTCATCGCGACGTTTCCGCCGATGCACGAAGCGTCCGCCGACGTGGGGTCACAGGCGAACACCCGTCCGGCGGCCTCCGCGGCCTCGATCGCGCGCCGCGTGACGACGCCCGCTCCGCAGTGCAGCGTCGCGACCGGATGATCGACGCCGGGCAGTGCGATCGTCTCGACGGATCCCAGCCGGTCGAGCTTCTCGGTGTTGATGACTGCGGCATTGTGCGTCAGCGCAACCGCGCCGCCGCTGTAGCCGGTGCCGCCCCCGCGCGGGATCACCGTCAGGTCGAGCTCGATGCAATCGCGCACCAGCGCCGCGACTTCCTCTTCGGTATCCGGGTTGAGCACGACGAACGGGAACTCCACCCGCCAGTCGGTCGCATCGGTCACGTGCGACACACGCGCCAGGCCGTCGAAACACACGTTGTCGCGCCGGGTATGACGTGTGAAGGCCGCGAGCGCCCGGCGCCGCAGATCCGCGATTCGCTCGAATCGCGCCGCGAACGCATCGACCGCCGAGCGGGCCGCCGCGAGCAGCCTCGCGACCTTGTCGCTGCGCGCGGCCAGAAGACGCTGCGGATCGGCGGCGTCGTACTGGCGCCGCCGCTCGTCGATTTCGTTCAGCCGGTGGCGCAGTGCGCCGATGAGCGCCTCGCGCCGGCCGAGATCGTCGAGCAGGTCGTCCTCGAGATAGGGATTGCGCCGGATCACCCAGATGTCGCCCAGCACTTCGAGCAGCATGCGCGCGGAGCGCCCGGTCACGCGCTGCGCGCGCAGCTCGTCGAGCAGCAGCCACATCGGCTCGCCGAGCAGGCGAATCGTGATCTCGCGGTCGGAGAACGACGTGTAGTTGTACGGAATTTCGCGCAGGCGGTGGCTCATCGGTGCGTAGCGGGTGCGCCGGGACAAGCGGCGAATTCTACCCGCCCGCCGGCCGCCGGCAGGCATTCGTGCGGCAGCCGCGATCAGCGGTGGTATCGTGTGCGGCGCACACCCGCTCGCGCCATGATCCGCCGACTCTGCGCCGCCCCCGCTTCGGTGCTCGCCGCCCTCGCGGCGAGCGCGTGCGCCTTCCACGGGATCGGGCCGGGCACCACCGCCGCCGAGGTGCACATCCGCATGGGTTCCCCCGCCGAGCAGTGGCGAAACGAGGACGGCGGCTCGACGATCGTGTATCCGCGCGGACCCGAAGGAAGCGAAACGCTGATGATCGACATCGGCCCGGACGGCAAGGTCGGCGCGATCCGCCAGGTGCTCGGCGAGCCGTATTTCGCGAAGATCGCCGCAGGCATGGACAAGCGCGAGGTGCGCCGCATCCTCGGACCGCCGGCGCGCACGACATGGTTCGAACTCAAGCGCGAAGAGGTCTGGGACTGGCTCTACAGCGCCTACCCCGGTGACGCGGGCATGTACTTCCACGTGCATTTCGGCGCCGATGGCAAGGTCACGGCAACCAGCCGCACGCCGCGGCTGCGCAACCACCGGCTGATGAAGAGGTCGGTACAGGCGGGCTGACGCGCGCCGCCGGCCGATGCGAGAAAGGGCGACGGGATCGACCCGATGCGCCGACGTGCCGCCGGCACCGACCTTTCCGTGTTGGCGTTACTCGCGTGAATGCTCTCGCGCGAACGGGACGAGGGATTTTTTGCGGCCGCCCGGCCTGCCGCCGCGCCCCGCGCCCCTGCCATGGCATACTCGCCCGGCGGCATCCTGGGCGCAACCGTCGGGAGCCCATCGAATGATGTACGACGCGACGAGGCTGCCGGAGCCGCGTTCCTGCGCGACGACAACGGGGACTGGCGCTCTCGGACGGCAGGGGAGGTGACGTGCGTTACTGGCTGATGAAATCCGAACCGTCCTCGTTCGGCATCGACCATCTCGCGGCGCAACCCGGTTGCAAGGCGGCGTGGACCGGCGTGCGGAACTATCAGGCACGCAATTTCATGCGCGATGACATGCGGATAGGCGATGCGGCGTTCTTCTGGCATTCGAGTTGCGCCGAACCGGGCATCGCGGGCATCGTGGAAGTTTCCCGGGCCGCCTTCCCCGACGCGACGCAGTTCGACCCGGCGAGCGGCCATTTCGATCCGGCGGCCAGCGTCGAGGCCCCGCGCTGGTTCAACGTGGAAGTGAGGCTCGTCGGCAGGACGCGCCGGGTCGGCCCGGACGAGCTGCGCCGCCACGAGGTGCTCGCGGACATGGCGGTGTTGCGCCGGGGCAACCGGCTGTCGATCACGCCGGTCACGGGCAGCCAGTGGCGGTTCATCTGCACGCACCTGCTGGGCGTCGAGCCGTCGTGAGCGCCTGGTTCGCGCTGTACCTGCCGCTCGGTGCGTTCGCCGGTTTCATCGCAGGGCTGTTCGGAGTCGGCGGCGGACTGACCATCGTGCCGCTGCTGTTCATGCTGTTCGCGGCACAGGGCTTCCCGACGGAGCACGTGATGCACCTCGCGCTCGGCACGTCGATGGGCACGATCCTGTTCACGTCGATTTCGAGCATGCGCGCCCATCACCGGCACGGCGCGGTGCGCTGGGAGATCGTGCGCGCGATGGCGCCCGGCCTGGTGCTCGGTACGCTGGGCGGCGCGACCTTCGCGAGTCTGGTGCCGACCCGGCCGCTCGCAGCGGCCTTCAGCGTGATCGTGTATTACGCCTCGGCGCAGATGATGCTCGACTTCAAGCCGAAACCCCATCGCCAGTTACCCGGCGCAGCCGGGCTGTTCGCGGCGGGCGGTGCGATCGGGCTGCTGTCGAGCCTCGTCTCGGCGGGCGGCGGATTCATGTCGATCCCGTTCATGGTGTTCTGCAACGTCGCGATCCATCAGGCGGTGGGAACCTCGGCCGCGCTCGGCTTTCCGATCGCGGTCGCCGGCACGATAGGCTACATCGCTGCGGGCTGGAACGGCGCCGGGCTGCCGGCGCATTCGCTGGGCTACGTCTATCTGCCCGCGCTGATCGGCGTCGTGGCGATGAGCGTGCTGTTCGCGCCGCTGGGCGCGAAGACCGCCCATCGCCTGCCGGTCAAGCGGCTCAAGCGTGCCTTCGGGGTCGTGCTCGCGCTGCTGGCGACCAAGATGCTGCACAGCCTGCTCGGCTGAGCGCGCGGCTCGCGCGTCACGGCTTCAGGTAGGCGTAGCCTTCCTTCGCCTGCAGCCGTGCGATCTCGGCCACTCCGGAAGGCACGATCTTCGCTTCCGGATGCACGCGGCGCTTGTCGATCTTGCGGCCCTGCAGCGTGAAGTTGCAGATGCGGAATTCGACTCCCTGCGAAACCAGGTCGTCGACGATCGCGTCGTACGGGTTGCCGTTCTTGTCCTTCGCGCCTTCGAGCAGGAAGTCGATGCCGTCGAAGTGCGCGACGACGACGATCTTCGCGCCGGGGTCGGCGCTGAGGTGATTGCGTATGTTTCGCAGTCCGTTGGACGCCTGCTCCAGACCTTCGTTGAAGTGATACACGACTTTCACCGGGTCGGCGGCCGGCGCACCCGCCGCCACCAGCGCGAGCGCGAGCGCGAGTGCGACGATACGCAGTGCTCCGGCGAATCCGATGAATGACCTGGCCGATGGTTGCATCGTCGTCTCCCCGTGGTTGGCGTGCTATCCAGTATAGCGGCTGCGCAGCACGTTCTTCTGTACCTTGCCCATCGTGTTGCGCGGCAGATCGTCCGCGAAAT
>JBBIUI010000097.1:0-8014 GCA_037440385.1 Rhodocyclales bacterium
ATCACGGCATCATATTGGGGCGAGCATGCGCGGGCGCCGCCGCTGACCGCGACCGAGCAGCACCGTGCCCGTACCCGCTGCACCGCGCGCCGCGAGCGCCGCGGCGTCGATCCGCTCGTCACCGACATCGAGCACGCGCAGCCCGGCCGCCACCCCGTCGCGGCTGGCGTGCGCGCCGGGTGCGAGTACGCATGCGCGCGCACCGGCGGCCTCGAGGTAGACGCGCAGCATCTCCGCGAGCTCGCGATCGGCGCCGATCACCTCGATGTCGAGGCCGTCCAGAACCCCCGGCAGCAGCCGTTGCGTCGCGGCTTCGGCGGGCGCGAACCTCAGCGTGAAGCCGAAACGGCTGCCGACGCCCGCAGCGCTCCGGACCTCGATGCTCCCGCCCATCATCGTCACCAGCCGCTGGCTGATCGACAGCCCGAGGCCACTGCCGCCGAAACGGCGCGCGGTGCCCGTGTCCGCCTGTGTGAACGGCTGGAACAGGTTCGCGACCACTTCGGGACTCATGCCGATCCCGGTGTCGGTGACGGTGAAACGCACCCGCAAGCCCCCGTTTTCCCGCTCGCCCGCCACCACATGCAATCGCACGCGGGCGCGGCCCGTGCTGAACTTGATCGCGTTGCTCACCAGGTTGAGCAACACCTGGCGCAGGCGCTTGGCGTCGCCCAGCACCGGTACGTCCAACCCCGGCTCGATGAAAGCGATCAGCTCCACGCCCTTGTCGCCTGCCGCGGCATCGAAGGTCGCGCACACGGCTTGCACCTCGTTCTCGATGGCGAACGGGCGCGTCTCGAGTTGCAGCTTGCCGGCCTCGATCTTCGAGAAATCCAGAATATCGTCGATCATGGCCATCAGCGCATCGGCCGATTCGGCGATCGTATCGACGAGTTCCGTCTGCGAGGGGCGCAGGCTGGAGCGCCGGAGCACCTCGACGAGCCCGATGACGCCATTCATCGGCGTGCGGATCTCGTGGCTCATCATGGCGAGAAACTCGGACTTCGCACGCGACGCGGCCTCTGCGGCCACGCGCGCCCGATCGAGTCGGTCGTTTGCCTGCCGCAGCTCGCGCGTTCGCTCGATCACGCGGCCTTCCAGCTCGCGGTTGATGCGCCCGATCCGCTCTTCGGCCTGCTGAAGCCGGCGGTACGGCAGGGTGATCGTCTTGGCGAATAACGCGCGGTACAAGAACAGATAGGCGACAAGCTTGTAGAGGTGGCCGAGCAGGTTGTACAGATCGTCGTGCCGCCCGTAGCGCGTGAACAGGAACTCGCTGAGCGCGCTCACCAATGCCGCGCCGGTCAGCCAGGGCGCATCGACCGGCTTCGCGCCCAGCCTGCGGACGAACAGGCCCAGCGCCGCCGCACCATACAGCGCGACCAGCGCGTATTCGGCACCGATCTTGAAGGCGGTGAGTCCCTGCGCCGGCACGAAGGTGCGAGGCATCCACTCCGGGTGAAACAGAAACGATGCATGCGCCAGCGCCGTCACGGCGAGGACCACGGCGAGCAAGACATAGCGGGTTGCACTCCGGGCGAACGGACGCCAGGGTGCGAGGGCGACCGCGAGCAGTGTCACGGCGGCCAGGGCACGCGCGGCAAGCCAGAAATCGATGGCCTTCTCGACCCCGGCGGGCGTGACGAAATCGGGCATGCCAGGGAAGGACAACAGGTGCGAGAAGTCCAGCAACGCCACACCCAGGAAGGCACAGCCAAGCGCCACGAGCGGTGCCGGCAGCTCTCGCGCCGGCGCGTGCCAGACGATCGCGAACACCAGCATGGCGGTCACGACGGCGACGGTCTCGATCGCCGTGTGCAGTGGCGTGTAGCCCGCGAGCCCCGCCGCCCATGGCGGCAGCGGCAACTAGGCGACCAGTACCGCGCCCAGCGCAGCCGCACCGACCACGGCGCCCATCCTGGCCGCGGCGGTGGATTCCATGACCCCATATCCGGCGGTTGGATTCATGGCGACCATTCGCGGCAATCGTTCAGGCGGCGAGGGTTTCGGCTGCCAGTACGTGGCAATCGCGGCCCGCCGCCTTGCCTTCGTACATCGCCCAGTCCGCGCGCTCGAGCGCACGGTGCAAGGTCTCGTGCTCGCCGACGAATGCGATTCCGACGGTCACGGTGATCGTCACCGTCGCGCCGCCCGGCAGCCGGATCGATGCGCTGCGCACGGCATGCAGGATGCGTTGCGCGGTGGCGTCGATGTCGGCGACCGAGCGGTACCGCATCAGCAGCACGAACTCCTCTCCGCCGTAACGATAGAGCAGGTCGCTGTCCCGGACCGCACGCCGCAGCGCTCTGCTCGCCTGCCGCAGCACCAGATCGCCCGCGGCATGACCGTGACGGTCGTTGATCCGTTTGAAACGATCGACGTCGATCATCATGACCGCGCAACCGCTGCCGTCGCGGCAGCCGTGTTTCCTCAGCAGCTCGAAGTCATGCCCGATGTGGTGGCGTAGCGGCAGGCGCGTGAGCGGATCGCGCTGCGCGCTCGATTGCAGCGCAAGCGTCTTGAAGCGGCCGAGCGTCTCGATCAGCGCCGACTGGCCATGTTCGAAGGCATCCACGTCGTCCATGCGTCCGGGCATTCCGGCCAGCGCCCTCGCGCACAGCGTACGGCCTGCGTCGTGGATCGCCCGGTGCGTCGCTTCCAGATGACGCGCCTGCTGCGGGTCGAACGCGTCCAGGCGCGCGCGGTTCCCCGCGAGCCATCGGGCGAAGCCACATAGCGTGTGGGCCCCGGGGCTTTCGACATCCTCGCCGGCCGGCGTGCGCAGCACGGCACAGCGCAACACGCGGCCACTCCACTCGAGATGCGCCTGGACGGCGGCATCGAGCTCGGCGATGAACGTTTCGCGGTGCGCGGTCACTGCGCGCTCTCCTCCTTCGTGCTTCGGATCCCCCGGCGCGCTGACGGATCGTGTGGATGCCGGCCGGCGGCATGGTTCGAATCTGCCCGATACGCCCGGGCGAGGGCCACTTCGCTGCCGTGGCGAAAGTCACGAATGGCATAACGGCGGGCCGCGCCGGTCCTTGAGGGCCGGCCGTCCGGCGCGCCCGTCACGCAAGCAAGTGCGCGACGAGCCCCGAGGACTCGAGGGAGTTCACGATTTCCTGCGCGATCGCACGCGCCGCCGCCGCGTGGCGCTGCCCGGCTTCACGACGGCCGGCCGCAGCGAGCAGGCGGTCGAGGGCCGAGTGCACGTCCAGTCGCAGCCGCACGCGGCCGACGTCTTCGGCCAGAGCCGCGGCGCGCGACAGCTCTGCCTGCGCGGCCGCGTGATCGTCGTCCGCAAGCATGGCCTCGCCGCGCCAGCGCCGCGCAACCGCCTCCAGTTCGCGCAGGCCGTTCGACCCGGCGATCGCGAGCAGTTCGTCCCCATACGCGCGGCAGCGGCCCGCATCGCCCGCCGCGAACGCAATCTCCGCCAGGCCATCGATGCACTGAACCGTCATATAGCGCTCCGAAGTGCGGCGCGTTTGTTCGAGCGTGGTGACAAGCGCTGACGTGTCGACATCCAGTCCGAGCCGGGACCGCGCGACGGCGAGGTGGGCGTCGAGCGCGGCGCGCCAGTACAGGATGCCGGTGTCGTGCCCGAGCGCGAGTCCTCGCTCCATCTGTTCGATCGCCCGTTCGTTCAGGCCCAGGTCGAGCAGCAGATGGCCGATGAAATCGTAAGCGATGAACCGATAGCGCACTTGCTTGAGGCCCTCGAGCCAGTGCAGGGTAGTTTGCATCCCGGTCCACGCCTCGCCGTAGCGGCCCGTGCACGCCCGGGCATGGTCGAGGCCGAGCAGGGTCGGCCCGATGTGCCATTGCAAGTCTGCGGTACGCGCGATGTCGAGCGCCGCCTCGAAGTTCGCGATGGCGCGCGGGTAGTCGCCGAGCCCCTTGGTCCCGAGGCAGGCGTGGCCGATCATCATCAGGTTCTCGGACTCGTAGCTCTTGTCGCCGATGCCGCGGGCCAGCTCGATCGAACGGGTGTAACACTCGATCGCCGCAGCGGGCTCGGCATTCGCGAAGTGCGCCTCGCCACGCCCGTGCCAGGCCTGCACCGCGACGAGGCCGGTGTCACCCGTACGCTCGCAGATTTCGACCGCCTGCTGGTGAAATCCGATCGCCCGGTCGTTGCGCCCGGTGCTCCACGCGACCGTCCCGAGGTGATAGAGCGTGTCGGCGGCGTGGCGCTCGTCGCTCATCGCACGGGACTCCGCCAGCGCTTCGGTCAGGCACGCGCTCGCCTCTTCGTAGGCGTCCGCGCGCCGATAGGCCATGCCCAGCTGGATCAGCGCGTCGCGCGTCTTTTCGCGATCGCCGCCGGCGCGCGCCGCGGCGATGACGCGGCGAATGTCGGCGACCGCGCCCTGCGTCTGCCCGGCCTGCGCGCGCGCCGCCCCGCGCCGCTCGTAGAGCGCGAGCCGCTGCCGCTCGTCCAGCGACTCCGGATGCGCCTCGGACAACGCGACTGCGCGATCCAGCCAGTGCAGCGCATCGCGCATCGCGAACAGCGTCTGCGAGTGTTCTCCGGCCAGCGCGAGATGGCGCAGCGCCTTCGGCCAGACTTGTGCGCGCTCGTAATGCTCCGCGAGCTGGGCGTCGCGTTCGTGCGTGGCGCCTTCGCACAGCCGTTCCAGGGTCTCCGCGACCGCCTGGTGCAACAGCCGGCGGCGCACCCCGCCGAGGTCGCGATAGGCCACCTCGCGCAGCTTGTCGTGGCAGAAGTCGTACACGCCGCCGTGCGTTTCCTCGCGCAGCAAACGGCGTTTGACGAGGATCTCCACGGCATCGAGCAGTTGCGCCTCGGGCTCGTGCATCACGTCGAGCAGGGTGTCGAAGTCGAAGCGCCGGCCGAGGACCGCGGCGGTTTCGAGTATCGGCCGGATCGCTTTGGGCACGTGCGCGAGCCGCACGCGCACCGCGGCACACAGCGCGTCCGGGAGCAGTTGCGTCGTTCCGTCCGGGTCGGGCGCCAGTTGCGTTTCGCCCTCGATCAGGGATTGCAGGATCGAGACCAGGAAGAACGGATTGCCCTCGGTTTCGCGATGCAGCCGTGCGGCCAGATCGGGTGCGCCGAGGCGGGCGTCGTCGAGCGCGGCAACGAGGCGCGCGGTCTCGGCATAAGCCAGCCGGTCGAGACGAATACGGCGCGCGCCGGCATCGCGGCGCAAGCTGTCGACCAGTTGCGCGAGCCGCTCGTCGCTGTCGATCGCTTCGTCGCGATAGGCGTAGATCACGAGCTGGCCGCGCTGCGCGGCGTGGCGTGCGAGGCCGTGCAGCACCTGCGCGCTGGCATCGTCGGCCCACTGGATGTCGTCGACCATGAGCACCGCCGGACGGGCGCCACGTGAAGTATCGATGAGCTGATCCACGGCACGGGACAGACGCGCCAGCCGCGCCTCGGGAAAGTCGTTCGACAACTGCGGCAGGTCCGGGCAATGCTCGCCGATCTCGGGAACCAGGGCGGCGAGCTCGGCCAGCGACACCGGTGCCAGGGTTCGCAATGCCGCGGCGGATACGCGCTCGATCGCGCGCGTGACGAGGTCGATCACGGGCCGGTAGGGCGTCGCGCATTCGATTTCGTAGCAGTTCGTCGCGAGCGTCGGAAAGCCCCGGGCCTGCGCATAGCGCGCGACCTCGCGCAGCAGCCGGCTCTTGCCGATTCCCGGCTCGCCTTCGATCAGCACGGTGCAGCCGGCGCCGGCGGTGAGCCGCGCGATGAGTCCGATCAGCAGCCCGTACTCGTTGCCTCGGCCGACGAAGGGGGTGGCTTCGCTCGCGGCGCCATCGGCGCAACCGGTCGCACCGCAAAGCGCACCCTCGTCGTGCGCGCCGGTGCCAACCGGAGTCGAATCGAGCTGCAGCCGGTCCGTGGCGCGCAGCGCACGGGCCGCATCGAGGAAGTCGCGCTGCTCCGCTTCGGGGATGGCGAGCACTACGGTGAGCCGTTCGGCGAGCCGCCGAGAAGGGCGGCGCTCGTCGGCCTCGATCTTTCTGATGGTGAAACCGGAGCAGAACACCCGCCGGGCGAGCGCGTCCTGGGTGAGGTCCAGCGCCTTGCGGCGCCGCCGCAACCAGTAGCCGAACGAATGTGTCCGATCCTGCATGTCGTTTGAGCCCGCGCCGCACCCGACGCGATCCACTCTAGCAGACTGGTCGCGATCTTGTCCCGCTTCTTGTCCCGCATCGAGGGACCGGCCGCATCGTCGCCCGGAATGAAATGGCGACGTCTTCCGGAACCGCGCGAGCCGGTTCCTGCGATGCGCCACGGGAGCGCGTCGCCGCGATCAAACGAGTCCGACCGAACGAGTCCCGGTGTGTGCCACGAGGAGTGCAACCATGTCAGCAGCCCTGTCCGCCGTGCCTCCCGCCGCAGACCTCGCGGCGGTGAAGAACAGGCAGCGTCTCGCCTGGTCCGCAGGGGACTACGCGGTCATCGGCACCACGCTGCAGATCGTCGGCGAGTCGCTGTGCGAAGCGCTCGACCTGCGCGCGGGCAGCCGCGTGCTCGACGTCGCCGCCGGCAACGGCAATGCGACGCTTGCCGCCGCGCGGCGCTGGTGCGACGTCGTCTCGACCGATTACGTTCCGGCACTGCTCGAGCGGGGGCGCGCCCGGGCGGGCGCAGAAGGCCTGCCGGTGCGCTTCGAGCAGGCGGACGCCGAGAACCTGAACTATGCCGACGCGAGTTTCGACGTCGTCCTGTCTACCTTCGGCGTGATGTTCACGCCGAACCAGGAGAAGGCCGCCGCCGAAATGGCACGGGTGTGCAAACCGGGCGGCCGGATCGGGCTCGCCAACTGGACGCCTGCCAGCTTCGTCGGCGAACTGTTCCGGACGATGGGCCGCTATGTGGCACCGCCGGCCGGCGTGACTCCGCCGGCCCTGTGGGGTACCGAGACGCGGCTGCGCGAGCTTTTCGCCGGAGCGCTCGATTCGATCGCGATCGAGCGCAGGCATTTCGTGTTTCGCTATTCGAGTGCGGCCCATTGGCTCGATGTCTTCCGAACCTTCTACGGGCCGATGAACAAGGCGTTCGGCACGCTGGATGCCGGAAAGCAGCAGGGCCTCGCCGGCGAGCTGATCGCGCTCGCCGAACGCTTCAATCGCGCGACCGACGGCACGCTGGTGGCACCGAGCGAGTATGTCGAGGTCGTCATCGGACGAAAGTAGAGGAACCAAGGCGCCAAGGGGTCAAAGCGCGCAAGTTGTTTTTCGATCGAGGAAAGAGGAAACGACCATGACCGATACGCTCTACCGGCGACTGGGTGGCGCCGCGGGAATCGCCGCTCTCGTAGACGATGTGATTGCCGCCCACCTGATCAACCCCCTCGTGAAGGCCCGGTTCGAGAACGTCAAGGACCTCGACCGCACCAGGAAGATGGCCACCGCGTTCTTCTGTGCCGGTGCCGGCGGCCCGGAGCCCTATACCGGCAAGGACATGCTCACCGCGCACAAGGGCATGAACGTCAGCGAACAGGAATATCTGGCGGTGATGGACGACGTCATCGGTGCGCTGACGAAACATGGGCTGGGCGAGGACACGAAGAAGGACGTGATCGCGATCCTCTATTCGCTCAAGGACCAGATCATCCGCGTGTGACCGGCCAAGTGGTCGCAGGCCGCGTCTGACAACCCTGAGGTCTTCTGCATCGTCTGCGGCCCGACCGGATTGAAGTGCACAACTGATTATCCAGAGGAGAACAACATGACTGAAACTGATCGCATCAAATACCTGCGCGTTGTCCTGCTGCTGGTGGGACTGACGTTCACGTTCGGCATCTGGCCGCTTGGCATCGTCTGGCCATCGGGCTGGGTGTGGCATGAAGGCGGGCGCTCGGAATATCTGGAGATGATCCTGGGCATCTATGCCACGCTCGGCGTGTTCCTGATGATCGCCTCGCGCGACCCGATGGCGCATAGAAGCCTGATCTGGTTCACGGTCTGGTCGAGTATCGTGCATGGCGGGATCATGGGGATTCAGTCCATCGCCAATTCCATGCACAAT
>JBBIUI010000098.1:0-7983 GCA_037440385.1 Rhodocyclales bacterium
ATTGCATTAAAGCCTGCCTCGACCGGGGCGCCGAGCACGTCGAATGCGTCGTCGGCGCCGTTCGTGAAGTCGAGCACGTCGCCCGTTCCCGCGGCGGTGAGCTCGGCCCGGTAGCGCCCGCCCGAGCGGCCGAGCAGGAATTCGACCGCATCGCCCGCGGGCGCGACGCGCACGCTGTTGGGTACCGCGAGACGCAGCTCGCGCGCGATGCGTCGCGCCGCGGTGTCGGCGGCATCCGCGAGCTCGGCGCGCCGCACGGTGCCGAGGTAACCCTCGACCGGCATGCGCAGGAACACCGCCACCGCGGCCGCGACGATCGCGGTGATCGCGAGGACGACGATCATCTCGACCAGCGTGAAACCGACCACCTGCCGATCAGGGTACGGCGTTCGGCGCATGGCGGGTGCGATAGCCTTGCAGCGTGACGACGGTGTTCGCGGGACCCGTGACGGTGACCGTGACGAGCAGCGCGTCGGCGGCGGCGATGCCGCCGAGCCCGGCGGGTGCGACGCTCACCGCGACCGCGAACCCGGCCAGCGCCGGGATCGCGGCGCCGGTGATGTCCTTGATGCCCGCCGGCGTCTCGGCTGCCGAATCGTAGCCGTGATAATCGTTGACGTTGTCGAACGGGGCGGCCGCGCCCCCGTAGCGCGTCTCGCCGGCTTCGGGTCCGACGGCCTCGACCGCGGCCGCACATCCGGCCGGCCCGACGAACGCTCCGGTCGCGGTCGCGGCCTGCGGATCGTCCGGGTCGCACCAGGTGAAGGGCATCAGCTCGATCTCCTCGATCAGCGACTGGGCGATCGCGAGCGCCTGGCGCTGGATCAGCGGGTCGGCGCTCGTGCGCGTGGTCTCGCTGAGCACCGCGAGGATGCCCGCCACCCCGGCCGAGACGACGACGATGAACACGATCAGCTCGACCAGCGACACACCGCGGCTGTTCGATGCCGCGCAGTCAATGGACATAACCGGTCTCGGCTTCGACCACGATGCTGCGCGTGCCCGCGATGGTGATGCCGAGCGCGGCGCTGGCACGTCCGAGTGCATCGAACTGCACGCCTGCCGCACTCGCCGCCACGCTCACGCCCGAAGGCGCGCGCAGCGCGTTGCCACCCGGCGCGCCGCCCGCGAACGAAACCGCAAGCGGCGTATCGCATGCCGCCCCGGCTCCCGCAGCGGAAGCCCGGGTGAAGGTCAGGCTGCCGGCCGCGGGATCGATCGCCACACAGGCGTTGCGCCGCTGCGCCACCGCGACCTTGCGCGCGTACTGGATCGCCGCCTTCGCCTGGTCGTGGAAGCCGAGCGCATCGAAGGCATCGCGCCCGACCATGCGAGGAATCGCCACCGCCGCGAGGATGCCGACGACGATCAGCACCACGACCAGTTCCACGATCGTGAACCCCCGGCCGCGTCGCCGCGGCCGGCAGCCGATTGCAGCCGACATCACGCGCGCGCCGCGAAGCCGCCCGGCGCCCTCAGCAGCCGGTCGTGACCACCGTCACCGCGCTGGTGGTGCCGTTGTACGTCGCCTGGCACGTACCGCTGCCGCCGTTCGTGGGCCGGAAGGTCACCGCGGTCGGCGTCCCGTAGTTCGCGGTGAAGCCGTCGGTGCTCTGGATCGCGCGGCCGATGCCCACCGCGCTTCCCGACGGGATGCCGGTGCCCGCATTGACCGTCACCACCGTGCCGTCGAGCGTGGTGACGGTGGTCGCAGTCATGTTCCCGGTCGCCAGGTAGCGCGCCTGGATCACCGCGACGGCCGAGCGCAGCCCGCCGGCCAAACCGTTGACCGCCGCGATGCGCGCATCCTGCGACAGATTGACGAAGCGCGGCAGCGCGGTCGCCGCCAGGATGCCCAGAATGATGATGACGACTACCAGTTCGATCAGCGTGAAACCGCCGGCGTTTCTTTTCATGGTCAGGTTCTCCGTCTAATGATGCGTTGAAGGAAGCGTCCGTCAGCCACAGTTGGACGTGTCGATGGCGATCACCGGTGCGCTGCCTGCCGACACCGGCGCCGTATAGCTCACCCTGCAGTTGGGCGACGTGCCGCCGGCGATGTCGTAGGTGCGCACCGCTCCGGCACCGGATCCGCCCCCGGCCGGGTCGATGCCATCGGCCGCGGGGTCGGTGAGCTGAATCGCCGCGTCGATGCCCGAGGCGTTCGCGGTCGGATAGCGGTTGACCATCGTCACCGCCACGCCGTCCATGTTCGCGGTGCCGCCGCTCGCCGTGCAGGTCGGCGCGGGCGTGGTGGCGATGGCGGCCAGATCCAGTTCGCAGCGCGCCTTCGCGAGCGCAGCCGCCGAGCGCATCGAACCATAGATCGCCTGGGCCTTGGCGATGCGCGCATCGCGCTGGGCGTTGATGAAACGTGGCAGCGCGATCGCGGCGAGGATGGACACGATCGTGATGACGATGACCAGTTCGATCAGCGTGAAACCTTTCTGCAGATGATTCATTCGCTCTCCTCCTTCCGTATCGATATCACGAATTACTTCACGCGCCGCACATTCTTGAATTGGTTCGCTGCCGCTTACTCAGAACCACTTGTAGCGGGTCGTCGCGACCAGCGCAAACCCCTGCGCCGGGCGTCCGTCATCGCCCGGATCCAGTGCCCGCACCTGCCACCGGATCTCGACCGGTGCACCCGGTTCGGCTTCGAACGCGAAGTGCAGCGCCGGCCGGTAGGCCAGTTCGCGCGTGCGCGTGTCGAAATACCAGCCTCCCCGTGCGGCGGCGCTCGGCGTGCCCGTATGCTCGCCGAGATAGCCCTCGGGCGGGCGCTGCAGCCATGACACCGGATTGGCCCCGGCGAGGGCGCCCAACTGCGCGCTGCCAGGGTGCAGCAGCGCATCGGCGATCCGCCATTGCAGGCCGCTGCGCAGATTGCGCACCGTCAGCTCCATCGCAGTCTTCTCCGCGAGTTCCTCGTAGCGCAGCAGTGCGCGCAGCAGCACCCCGGCGAGGATCACGATCACGACGAGCGTGACCGCCAGCTCGAGCATGCCGCTGCCCCGGCTCGGCGCGCGCAACGCCCACGGCCGGCTCACCGTCCCTTGTGCAGGGCCGCCTGCCCGAGGTCCCATACCGGCAGGAAGATGCCAAGCGCCAGCACCAGCACCAGCGCCCCCAGGCACACGATCAGGATCGGCTCGATCTGCGCCGAGAGCGTCTTCAGCTCGTATTCGACCTCGCGCTGATACATCTGGGCGATCTCCTCCATCATGTCGTCGATCGCCCCCGACTCCTCGCCCACGGCGAGCATCTGCAGCACGATCGGCGTGAACACGCCCGAGGCCACCGCGGTGCGCAGCACGCTCTCGCCGCGCTCGACGCCCTCGCGCATGTGCAGCACGCGCGAAGCGATGTAATCGTTGTCGACCGTCTGCGCGACGACCGACAGCGCCTGCACCACCGGCACGCCGCTGCGCACCGCGAGCGCGAAGCTGCGGGCGAAACGCGCCAGCGTGGCCTTGCGCACGATCCTGCCGGCGACCGGGATGCGCAGCCGCATCGCATGCCATCTGAACCGGCCGCCCGGTGTGGCAACCCACCAGCGGAAGCCGAGCACCGCCGCGACGGCGAGCCCGAGCAGCGCCGGCCACGCCGCGACCATGAAATCCGAGAACCCGATCAGGATGCGCGTCATCAGCGGCAGCTCCGCCTTGAAGCCCTGATAGACCTTGGCGAAGGCGGGCACGACCCAGATGTTGACGATCACCAGCGCCGCGGCCATCGTCGCCACGACGAAACCCGGATAGCGCAGCGCCGCGCGCACCTCATCGCGCATGAAGCGCTCGAAGTCCAGGTGCTCGAACAACCGCAGGAAGATCTCCTCCAGCCTGCCGGTGACTTCGCCCACGCGCACCATGGACAGATAGAACGGCGTGAATACCTTGGGATGGCGCGCGAACGCGGCGGACAGCTCGCGACCGCCCTCGAGGTCCTCCTGGACGTCGCGGATCACCCGGGCCAGTGCCGGATTGCTGCTCGAGTCGCGCAGGCCCGCGAGCGCCCTCAGGATCGGCACGCCTGCCTTGAGCAGCGTGTAGAGCTGGCGGCTTAAGAGCATGACATCGAGCGCGCCCACGCGCGGCTGCCGCAGCCGCAACGCTTCGCGCGACGGCTCGGACGCACGCGCACCCGCGGCAGGGCCGATGGTGAGCGGCGTGATGCCGCGGCCCGCGAGCACGTCGGCGAGCGCCGCCGCGCTCACTGCTTCGGCGGCACCCTGCGTGCGCCGGCCGTCCGCGGTGCGTCCCGTGTAGGCGAAGCTCGCCATGCGCTACTCCTCGTCCTGCTGGTTCGCCACGCGCATCGCTTCCTCCAGCGTGGTGCGCCCGGCGCCGACCAGCCTCAGCGCGTCGTGGTGCAGGCTGTTGCCTGCCATCTGGGCGCGCGCCACCCGCACGAACGCGGCCGGGTCGTCGGAGTTGGCCGCCTCGACCACGCGCCGGGTCATCTCCAGCATCTCGAATACGCCGGTGCGCCCCCTATAGCCGGTCCCGTTGCAGTGCGCACAGCCGCCGCCTTCCCGGCAGACCAGCCGCCCGGCAGCCTCGCCCAGCTCGATGCGTAACCACTCGTGCTCGGCGGCGGTCGGTTCGTGAGGCCGCGCGCACGACTCGCACAGCACGCGCACCAGGCGCTGCGCGAGCACGAGCTGCAACGACATCGCCACCATGTAGCGCGGCACGCCCATGTCGAGCAGCCGGATCGGCGTGCTGACGGCGTCGTTGGTGTGCAGCGTCGACAGGACCAGGTGGCCGGTCATCGCCGCGCGCAGGCCGATCTCCGCGGTCTCCTGATCGCGCATCTCGCCGACCAGGATGATGTCGGGATCCTGGCGCAGCACACTGAGCAGCACGCGTCCGAAACCCAGGTCGATCTTTTCGTGCACCTGCACCTGGTTGATGCCGGGCAGGCGGTATTCGACCGGATCCTCCACGGTGACGATCTTCTTCTCGGGCGTGTTCAGTTCGCTCAGCGCGGCGTACAGCGTCGTGGTCTTGCCGCTGCCGGTTGGCCCGGTCACCAGCACCATTCCGCTGGGACGGTGGATCGCGCGGCGAACGCGCTCGACGACGTGCGGCGGCATGCCGATGCGTCCCAGATCGAGCAGTCCGGTCGATTGGTTCAGCAGGCGGATGACCACCGACTCGCCATGCTGCGTCGGCAACGTCGACAGGCGCGCATCGAGCATCGCGGCGCCGATGCGCACCGCGAAGCGCCCATCCTGCGGCAGGCGCTTCTCCGAGATGTCCAGCCCCGACATCACCTTGAGGCGCAGCGCCACCGCGGTCGCGATCTTGGCATCGGCTTCGGTCTGCACGTGCAGCACGCCGTCGATGCGAAAGCGGATGCGCAGGCTTCTGTCCTGCGGCTCGATATGGATGTCCGACGCCCGCAGCCGCACCGCTTCCTCGAACACCGTCTGCAGCAGGCGCACGACCGGCGCGTCCTCCGCGCCGGTGACGGCGCCGAACAGCTCGCCGAATTCCGCCGGCATTTCGCCGAGCTCGTCGGTCAGCTCGCGGGCGAGCCCCGAGATCTGCTCGGTGTGGCGATACAGCCGATCGATCAGCGCGAGCAGCTCGGACTCGCACACGACCGCGACATCGATCTCGCACTTGAGCAGCCGCGAGATCTCGTCGTAGGCGAACAGGTCGGTCGGGTCGACCAGGCCGACCACCGTCCGGTCCCCGGATCGCTCCAGCGGCAGCGCGCGGAAGCGCCGCGCCTGCGCCTCCGGCAGCCGGCCGACGAGCTCCGCGCTGAGCCGCTGGTGGCGCAGGTCGATGAACGGTACGCCGAGCTGCGCGCCGAGCGCGCGCGCGAGCACCTCCTCGCCGATGTAGCCTCGCTCGATCAGCACCCGGCCGAGCCGGCGGCCGCTGCGCTTCTGCTCCTCCAGCGCCTGCTGGAGCTGCTGCGGCGTGACGAGCCCGCGCTCGACCAGCATGTCTCCGACACGCACCTTCTGCGGGCGCGGCATCCTTCCCTCCTCCCGAGCAAGTCGTGTGCCGACCTTAGCGCGAACCCGTTGTCATGGCAAGCGCGAAAAGGGGCGCGAAAAGGGGCTGAAACCGCGCCGTTTCGATGCCTGCCGCGGGATCACTCGACCGTGGGATCGCGCGCGAGCAACCGTTCGACTGCGGCGACCGGGGCAAGGCCGTCGAAGAGCACCGCCGCAACCGCCGCGCAGATCGGCATGTCGATCGCGAACCGCTGCGCAGCCGCGCGCACGGCGCCCGCCGTGGGCACGCCTTCGGCGACGTGCCCGAGCCCCGCCAGCGCATCCGCGAGCGGCTCGCCGCGCGCGAGCGCGAGCCCGACCCGGCGATTGCGCGACAGATCCCCGGTGCAGGTCAGGATGACGTCGCCCATGCCCGCCAGTCCCATGAAGGTCTCGCGCCGCCCGCCCAGCGCAAGACCGAGCCGCGCGATCTCCGCGAGGCCGCGCGTGATCAGCGCGGCGCGGGCGTTCAGTCCGAAGGCCAGCCCGTCGGAGATGCCGGCGGCGATCGCGAGCACGTTCTTCAGGGCACCCGCGACCTCGACGCCGATGACGTCCTCGCCGGCATACAGGCGCAGCCGCTGGTCGGTCAGTGCGCCGGACAGGTGCCGGGCCGCCGCCAGGTCGCCCAAAGCCAGCGTGAGCGCGGTGGGCAGTCCCGCTGCAACCTCGTCCGCGAAGCTCGGCCCCGAGAGCACGCCGGCGGGCCGTTCGCCACCGAGTTGCGCGGCGACGATCTCGTGGGCGAGCCGTCCGGCGCCGTCCAGGCCCTTGCAGCCCCACACCACCGGGACCTTCGCGGGCGCACCCGCGCGCAGCCGCGCCGCGGTCTCGCGCAACGCCGCGAGCGGGGTACAGATCAGAATCAGTTCGGCCGCACGGACCGCCTCGCCGATCACCGGCGTCACGCGCACCGGATCGGGCAGCCGCCGGCCGGGAAGATAACGGACGTTTTCCCGCGTGCCGCGAAGCGCGTCGATCAGCGCCTCGTCTCGCCCCCACAGCACGACTTCATGGTGACGGGAAAGCGCGATGGTGAGCGCGCTGCCCCAGGCGCCCGCTCCGAGGACCGCGATTCGCATCGGTCGAGGCGTGCGCTTATAGTCCCCAGACTTGCGTCACGCGGACGAAACCCGAGGGGCCGTCGCGATGTCGCACCCTGACCCAGCCGGCCGGGCCGCTTTCGAGGTAATCGAGGACGACATCGCGCTCGGCGACGAACACGACCGGGGCAGCCGCGTCGGCGGCGGCGCGAATCTCGGCGCGCGGCGCGGTGACGAGCAGCGTACGGCGCTCCGACAGCCTGGCGCGTTCGACCCAGGCGAGATCGCCGGCGGCGTCCCGGACCTTGACCCAGCCGTCGGTACCGACGACGACCTCCACCGGGGTCGAAGGGGCGATGATGAAGCGCGGCATCGCCCGCGCGGACGGCGCGTCGTACAACAGCGCGGGCGCCGCGAGCGAACGGAAATCCTGCGCAGCCGCTGCGGCGCTGGCCAACGCCAGCGCGGCAAGCATCGGAGGCGCGGCGCGCGGCATCGGCGCTACTGGATCGGCACCTCGCGCGCGGCCTGCTGCTCGGCCAGGCGCTGCTGGTTGAGCGCCTCGAAGTTGACCGGCGCGAGCAACACCGGCGGGAAGCCGGCACGCGTGACGAGCTCCGAAATGGTTTCGCGCACGTAAGGGAACAGGATGTTCGGACAGGCGATCGACAGCACCGGCTGGATCTCGGCCTCGGGCAGGTTGCGGATCTGGAAGATGCCGGCCTGGCCGGCCTCGACCAGAAACACCGTGCGTTCTTCGAGCGTCGCGGTCACCGTGACGGTGACCGTGACCTCGTAGAGCCCCTCGTCGACCGCCTGCCCCTGCGAGCGCAGCTGGACCTCGACCTGGGGCTGCGTGCGTTCCAGGAAGATCTTCGGCGCATGGGGAATCTCCAGGGACAGATCCTTGACGTAGATCTT
>JBBIUI010000099.1:0-7793 GCA_037440385.1 Rhodocyclales bacterium
TGCTCTTCCGATCTGCGCAGCGAACGCGATGCGCTCGTCGCAACGAAGGACGAGCGCAGGCGGGTACTGGCCCAGGTCTCGGGAAAGATCCGCGGCCAGCGCCGCGAGATCGCCACGCTGAAAAGGAACGAACGGCGTCTGACCCGGCTCATCGAGGGCCTCGGCCGCATCCTCGCCCGGCCGCTCGCGCCCGGGCGCCCGGACGGGCCGCGTCGCGGCGCGCCCGCGATCCGCAACGAGGCGCTTCCCGATGCTTCGCTCGCAGGCGGCCCGTTCGAAAGCCTCAAGGGCAAGCTGCGACTTCCGGTGCGCGGTGAACTCGTGACGCGTTTCGGCAGTCCAACCGGCGAATCGGGCGGCACGGCCAAGGGCCTGTTCATCCGCGCCGGCAACGGCGAGGACATCCGGGCGATCGCGGGCGGTCGGGTGGTGTTCGCGGACTGGCTGCGAGGGTTCGGCAACCTGATCATCGTCGAGCACGCGGGCGGCTATCTGTCGGTGTATGGCAACAACGAAACGCTGCTCAAGGGCGTCGGCGACGCAGTCGCAGCCGGCGACGTGATCGCGGCCGCGGGCGCCAGCGGTGGCGGCGAGCAATCCGGTTTATACTTTGAATTGAGGCATCAGGGTCGGCCGATCGACCCGATGAAATGGGTGACGCTGCGCTGAGCGGCGGGCAGTCGGGATGGTCCCGATCGCCGTCGAACGCCTGCCGCGCGCGCCCGGAGCGACGAGTCCATGCGCAGCAAATTGCAACAGGCCGGTCTGGTGCTCATCGGCATCCTGACCGGCGTACTGATCAGCCTGAACTTCCCCGCCAGTGCCAACAAGGAGGGGGCGGAACCGCTGCCGATCGAGGAATTGCGCTCGTTCGCCGACGTATTCTCCGCGGTCAAGAGCGGCTACGTCGAGCCGGTCGAGGACAAGAAGCTGATCACGCATGCGATCAGCGGCATGCTCACGGGCCTCGATCCGCACTCCGCCTATCTCGATGCCGAAGCGTTCAAGGACCTCCAGGTCGGAACCCAGGGCGAGTTCGGCGGACTGGGCATCGAGGTCGGCATGGAGGACGGCTTCGTCAAGGTGATCTCCCCGATCGAGGACACGCCGGCCTACCGCGCCGGAGTCAAGGCAGGCGACCTGATCATCAAGCTCGATGACACCAGCGTGAAGGGCCTGAGCCTGAACGATGCGGTCAAGCGCATGCGCGGCAAGCCGCGCACCAGGATCGTGCTGACGATCGCGCGCAAGGGCGAAGCCAAGCCGCTGGTGATCACGCTGACGCGCGAAATCATCAAGGTGCAGAGCGTCAAGTCGAAGGAACTGGAACCGGGCTACGGCTACGTGCGCGTCACGCAGTTCCAGGAAAACACGACCGCCGCGCTGGCGAAGCAGCTCGCGAACCTCTACCGGAAAGGTCCGCTGAAGGGTCTGGTGCTCGACCTTCGCAACGATCCGGGCGGCCTGCTGCACAGCGCCGTCGGCGTGTCCGCGGTGTTCCTGCCGGCCAATGCCGTCGTCGTCACCACCGAAGGCCGAACCGAGGATGCCAAGCGCAAGTACGTCGCTGCGCCCGAGGATTATCTGCGCGGCGGCGAGGACTTCCTCAAGAGCCTGCCGGCCGGCGTGCGCAGCGTGCCGATGGTGACGCTCGTCAACGGCGGGTCGGCCTCCGCCTCCGAGATCGTCGCGGGAGCGCTGCAGGACCACAAGCGCGCCATCGTCATGGGCACGCAGACCTTCGGGAAGGGCTCCGTGCAGACCATCCTTCCGCTTGCGAACAACACCGCGATCAAGCTCACGACCGCGCGCTACTACACGCCGGGCGGCCGCTCGATCCAGGCCAAGGGCATCGTGCCCGACATCGTCGTCGAGGAGTCCGCCGACGGCGGCAACACGCTGCACCTGCGCGAGGCCGACCTCGATCGGCACCTGAGCAACGACCAGGACGCGAAAGCGGTTCCGACGCCGGCTCCCGGCGCGGCGGACAAGCCGAAGGCCCCGGCCAAGCCCGACGCCGGCAACGGCAACCCGCATCCGTTCGAGATCGCAGGCAAGAACGACTACCAGCTCGGCCAGGCGCTGAACCTGCTGAAGGGGCTGCAGATCGTTCAGAGCAAGCGCTGACCCCGCACGGCACAGGCCGATGAAGGACCGCGTCCAGGCCGCGAGGGAACTTGCCGGACGGCCGCATCCCGCAACCCAACATCCGGCCGGGGAACTCAAGCAACGCGAGATCCGTTTCTCGAAACTTCCGCCCGAGCAGCCCCGAAGCGCCTGCGAGATGTTGTGCCGCCTCGAGCGGCTCGTCGCCGAGATGGGCCCTCATCCGCGGGGGGTCAGCGCGCGATACGAGCTGACCGATTACACGCTGGAGGCGATCGAGCAGCGGCTTCGCGATCGCGGATACCACCTCGACAACTCGCTGTACTCGAAGCTGGTGCGGGCACTCGTCCATTACAGCGAAGAAACCCAACTGCGCAACCTGCGCGCCCCGGAGCGGCTCATCAAGCAGTCGAACGAGGTCTACGTCCAGGCGTGGGAACGCCGCCCGCACGGCGACCGCGACGAAATGCCGCCGGAATTGCGGGAATACAAGTAGGCCTGCGGACGGCGCCGCCTTCGATGAACGACGAGCAACTGCTGCGCTACAGCCGCCACATCCTGCTGCCGCAGATCGGCATCGAGGGCCAGCAAAGGCTGCGCGCCGCGCGTGCGCTGGTGGTGGGCGCGGGCGGGCTGGGCTCGCCGGCCGCCATGTATCTCGCCTCCGCAGGTGTCGGCACCCTCGTGCTGTGCGATGGCGACCGCGTCGATCTGACCAACCTGCAACGCCAGATCCTGCATCACACGGAATCGGTCGGCACGCCGAAGGCGCACTCGGGAAGCCGCACGCTCGGGCTGCTCAACCCCGAGTGCCGCGTCATCGCACTCGCCGAGCGGCTCGAGGGCGATGCGCTCGGCGAGCAGGTCGCGCTCGCAGACGTCGTGCTCGACTGCTCCGACAATTTCGCGACGCGCCACGCGATCAACCGCGCATGCGTGAACTCCGCAAGACCGCTCGTGTCCGGTGCGGCGGTCCGCTTCGACGGCCAGCTCGCCGTCTACGACCTGCGCAGCCGCACGAGCCCCTGCTACAACTGCCTGTTCCCCGAGGGCCAGGACGTCGAGGAGATGCGCTGCGCGGTGATGGGGGTGTTCGCACCGCTCACGGGCATCATCGGCGCGGCCCAGGCGGCCGAGGCACTCAAGCTCGTCATCGGCTGCGGCGAGCCGATCACCGGCAAGCTGGTGCTGCTCGATGCGCTGTCGATGGACTGGCGCACGATACGGCTCGCGAAGGATCCCGCCTGCGCCGTGTGCGCGGCGCGCTGAGCGCCGTCACAGCCGGGCGAGGATGCGCAGGTCCGCTCCGACGCGGCGCAGCTCCACGATGTCGAGCGAACGCTTCGCGGCGAGATCGGTGAGCGCGGGCAGGTCGAACATCCCGCGCGCAGTCTCCCCGATCAGGCACGGCGCGAGATACAGCAGCAGCTCGTCGACGAGGCCGGCGGCGAGCAGCGACCCGTTCAGCCGGACGCCCGCTTCGCACATCAGCTCGTTGACGCCGCGGCGCGCGAGCTCGCCCATCAGCGCCGCCAGATCGACCCGCCCGTGCGCATCGGGCAGCAGAACGACCTCGGCACCCCGGCTGCGCAGCGCCGCGATGCGCTGCGGCTCGCCGCGCGCCGCGGCGATCAGCGTCGAACCGCCCTCGAGGACGTTCGCATCGAGCGGCAGCGCGAGCCGGCTGTCGACGACGATGCGCAGCGGCTGACGCGAGGTCGCAACGTCGCGTACCGTCAGGCGCGGATCGTCCTCGCGCACGGTGCCGATGCCGGTGAGCACGGCGCACGAGCGGGCGCGCCATGCATGGGCATCGCGGCGCGCATCGGCCGACGTGATCCACTGGCTGCGGCCGTCGGCGAGCGCGGTCCTGCCATCGAGGCTCGCCGCGATCTTCAGGCGGACCCAGGGGCGATGCCGCGTCATGCGGGAGACGAAGCCGAGGTTCAGGCTGCGCGCCTCGTGCTCGAGCAGGCCGCATTGCGTTGCGATGCCGGCGGCATCGAGACGCGCGAGCCCTTCTCCCGCCACCTGCGGATTGGGGTCTTCCATCGCGGCCACCACCCGCGCCACGCCCGCCTCGATGAGCGCATCGACGCATGGCGGAGTGCGGCCGTGATGGCTGCAAGGCTCCAGGCAGATGTAGGCGGTCGCGCCGCGAGCCGAGCCGCCCGCCGCGCGCAGCGCGTGGATCTCGGCATGCGGCTCGCCCGCGCGCTCGTGCCAGCCTTCGCCGACGATCACGCCGCCGTTGACCAGCACGCAGCCCACGCGCGGATTGGGCGTCGTCGTGTTCAGGCCGCGGCGCGCCAGGCGCAGCGCGCGGGCCATGAACTCGTGATCTGCGGGGCTGAACATGCGCGCCGCGCGCCGGGGCCGTTTCGCGCTCACACGGCGCGCGGGCGCCGCGGCACGCGCGGTTTCTTCACCTCGCGGATCGCGTCGCGGAATTCGTCGACATCCTCGAAGGCCCGATACACCGACGCAAACCGGATGTAGGCGACCTTGTCGAGGCGGCGCAGCTCGCGCATGACCATCTCGCCGAGCTTGGCGCTGCCCACTTCGCGCTCGCCCAGCGCGAGCAGCTTTTCCTCGATGCGCGAAATCGCGGCATCCACCGCCTCGGTGGTCACCGGGCGCTTGCGCAGCGCGAGCAGCATGCTCGCCTCGAGCTTCGCGCGGTCGTATTCGGTGCGACTGCCGTTCTTCTTCACCACCAGCGGCATCTTCAGATCGACGCGCTCGTAGGTCGTGAAGCGCTTGTCGCACGCCACGCAGCGCCGGCGGCGGCGCACGATGTCGCCCTCCTCGTTCTCCCGGGTGTCGATCACCTGGGTGTTGGGCTCAGCGCAGTAGGGGCATTTCATCGGGCACGATGGGCGCGGGAGGCCGGCGCACGGCCGCGCGTGCGGCACACGCGCTTCAACGGTACACGGGGAAGCGCCGGCACAGATCGGCCACCCTGGCGCGAGCGCCGGCGATCACCGCATCGTCGTTGGGGGCCTCCAGCACGTCGGCGATCAGGTGCGCGGCCTGCTCCGCCTCGATCTCGCCGAAGCCGCGGGTCGTCATCGCCGGCGTGCCGATGCGTATGCCGCTGGTGATGAAAGGCTTCTGCGGATCGTTCGGAATGGCGTTCTTGTTGACGGTGATGTTCGCGCGCCCGAGTGCCGCCTCGGCATCCTTGCCGGTGATGCTGCGCGCGCGCAGGTCGACCAGGAACATGTGGCACTCGGTGCGGCCGGACACGACCCGCAGGCCGCGTTCCTCGGTCAGCACACGCACCATGACGCGCGCATTGTCGATGACCTGCTCCTGATAGGCGCGGAAGCGCGGCGACATCGCCTCGCGAAATGCGACCGCCTTGGCGGCGATCACGTGCATCAGCGGGCCGCCCTGCAGCGCCGGGAAGATCGACGAATTGATCGCCTTCTCGTGCTCGGCGCGCGCGAGGATCAGCCCGCCGCGCGGCCCGCGCAGTGTCTTGTGCGTCGTCGAGGTGACGAAATCCGCGATGCCGACCGGCGAGGGGTAGCAGCCGGCTGCGACCAGGCCGGCATAGTGGGCCATGTCCACCATCAGGTAGGCGCCCACGGCGTCGGCGATGGCGCGAAAGCGTTCGAAGTCGATCGCGAGCGAATAGGCCGACGCGCCGGCGACGATCACCCGCGGCCGGTGCGCGCGGGCGAGGCGCTCGACCTCGTCGTAGTCGATCGCCTCGGTTTGCGGATCGAGCCCGTAGCCGACCGCCTTGAAGATCTTGCCCGACAGGTTGACGCTGGCGCCGTGCGTGAGGTGCCCGCCGTGCGCGAGCGACATGCCGAGCAGCGTGTCGCCCGGCTGCATGACGGCGAAATACACGGCCTGGTTCGCCTGCGAGCCGGAATGCGGCTGCACGTTGGCATACTCGGCATGGAACAGCTCCCTGGCGCGCTCGATCGCGAGCCGCTCGGCGACATCGACGAACTCGCAGCCCCCGTAATAGCGCCTGCCCGGATAGCCCTCGGCGTACTTGTTCGTGAGCTGCGAGCCCTGCGCCTCGAGCACCGCGCGGCTGACGTAGTTCTCGGAGGCGATCAGCTCGATGTGCTCTTCCTGGCGCCGGTTCTCGCCCTGGATCGCCTGCCACAGTTCGGGATCGACCTTGACCAGTTCGTCGTGTCTCGTAAACATCGGGATGTGGGGCTTCTCTTCTCGCGCGGTTGGCGGACAGGCGGCGATTCTAGCATCCCGGCGCATCGCGGCCTTCGAGATCCGGCTCGCCCGAGAGCCGGACGATCTCTGCCCGCGCGGCCTCGCGCAGCGCGACCGCGTCGCTCCACGCCGGACCCGACGGCGCGACGACGGCACCGATCTCCAGCCGGGGCCGGCCATGGCGCGGCCGCCAGGTCCGGTCGCGCAGCATCTCGCGCACCCCGCGCAGCGCCGCCGTGGCGAGCGGCGCGCCGGCGCGGGCCGCGGCGACGAACGCTCCCATGCGAAACGGCCGTACCCCGGTCACGGGCCTGAACGTTCCTTCCGGGAACACGACCACGCTGCGCCCGGCATGGAGCGCCGCGACGATCGCATCGACATCCTCGACGCCGCGCCGGATGTCGAACCGCTCGACCATCAGCGCGCCGATGCCGGAGAAGAACCAGCGCGTCCACCGGGTCTCGGCGAATTCGCGCTTCGCGACGAACGCATAATCGATGCGCGGCGGCAGCGCGGCCGCCAGCACGACGCCATCGAGATAGCTGCCGTGGTTCGCGACCAGCACGTGCGGTCTCGCCGGCAGTCTGTCGGCGGGCAACCGGGGCACCCGCGCACCGAGAGCCGCGAGCAGCAGCGAAGAGGCGACATGCACGGTCCACCGTGCGATCGCCGGCCGGCGCGCGGCGCACACCAGCGCCCACACGGGCAGCGCCAGGATCAGGAACACGGCCCACGCCCACCCCGCGTACAGCCACCGGGGCAGCGCGGCCGCCGCCGCGCGCAGGCGTCCCGCGAGCGCCGCCGCCGACAGGCGCGTGAGCTGGATCCACACGGGTGCGACGGCATGCCCGAGCCGCCCCGATTCGTACAGTTCGCGGCAGGCCGCGCGGCGGATCTTCCCACTCGAAGTCTTCAGCACGCTGTGCGGCGGGGCCAGCACGACGTCGTCGGGTGCCATGCCGATGACATCGGATGCGACAGCGAGGATGCGCGCCCGCAGCGCCTCGCGCGCGCCGCCGCCGGTCTCGCGCGTCTCCGCCAGCACGACCACCCGTTCGGTGCCGCTGGCCGGATCAAGACTGCCGAACACCGCGACGCAGCCCTTGCGCACGCCGGGGACCTCCCCCACCGCCTGCTCCAGTTCGTAAGGATAGAGGTTGCGCCCGCCGCGCAGGATGACGTCCTTGCTGCGGCCGGTCAGATAGACCTCGCCGCCGGCGAGATAGGCATAGTCGCCGGTCTCGCGCCACTCGCCGGCGAGCAGTGCGGCGGTCGCCGCCGGATTGCGGTAATAGCCCTGCGTCGCCGACGGACCCGAGAACTGGAGCCGGCCGACCTCGCGCGGCCCGCGTTCCCGGCCGCCCGCATCGACGATCCTCATGGCATGGCCGGGAATGGCGCGCCCGCACGAGGGCACGAGCAGCGCGTGCGGCGCCCCGGCCTCGACCGGGATCGCGATGCGCTGTGTCGCCAATGCCTCGCGGTCGATCGCA
>JBBIUI010000100.1:0-7686 GCA_037440385.1 Rhodocyclales bacterium
GCTCGTCGGTAAACACCGCGAGCGTCGCCTTGACCGTGTCGACGTAATCCTCGGGCAGCGAGCGCGAATCGGTGCGCGGGTAGGTGAGCACCTTGTGCTTTTCGTACAGCGCCTGCGCGAGCCCCAGCGTCGCCTTCGCCGAGAACCCGAATCGCCCGTTCGCTTCCCGCTGCAGGCTCGTCAGATCGAACATCATCGGCGGCGCCTGCGTCGAGGGCTTCGCCTCCTCCTCGACCTTGCCGGGCTTGCCGAGGCACCGGCGCCGGATCTGTGCTGCGCGCTTCTCGTCCCACAGGCGATCGGCGCGATCGTGCTCGCCGGCGCCGGCGCGATCGAAACGCTCGTCGAACCATTTGCCCTGGTACTCGCCTGCCGCGGCCGCGAAGCTCGCCTGCACTTCCCAATAATCGCGCGGCACGAAGCGCCGGATGCGCTCTTCGCGCTCGACCATGATCGCGAGCGTCGGAGTCTGCACGCGGCCGACGGTGGTCAGATGAAAGCCGCCGGCCTTCGAGTTGAACGCGGTCATCGCGCGCGTGCCGTTGATGCCGATCAGCCAGTCGGATTCCGAACGGCACACGGCCGCCTCGGCCAGCCCGTGCATCTGCGCCTCGTCGCGAAGCCGCGCGAAGCCCTCGCGGATCGATGCAGGGGTCATCGACTGGAGCCATAGCCGCTTGACCGGCTTGGTCGTGCGCACATGCTGCACGATGTAGTTGAAGATCAGCTCGCCTTCGCGCCCGGCGTCGCACGCGTTGATCAGGCCGGCGACGTCCTTGCGCCGGATCAGCCGGGCGAGCAGCCGCAGTCTGTCCGCGGTCTTGTCGATCGGCGCGACCGTGAAGTGCGGCGGGATGACCGGCAGGTGCGCGAGCGACCACTTGCCGCGCCTGACCTCGAACTGCTCCGGCACCGTCAGCTCGAGCAGGTGACCGATCGCCGAGGACAGTACGTAGCGCTCGCTCTCGAAATACGCGTCGTGCCGGGTGAAGCCCCCCAACACGCGCGCGATGTCCTGCGCGACGGAAGGCTTTTCGGCGATGATGAGCTGCTTGGTCATCGAATGCATCGTCCCGGTCATGCGCCGCGCGACGGCTTGCTTCGCGCGCGCGATCTGCTGCGCCATCCAGGCCGTTCCGGCAATGCAAGCCAGTGCTGCTGCCGGTTCATGCCCGAGGACGAGCGCGCGATCATAGAGAAGAATCCCTGCGGCTGGCAAGCCGCAGTGCGCTCAAGCGAGCCGCTGCACGCGCCCGCCGGGAAGGCTCGCCACCCGACCGGCGAGCTCCAGTTCCAGCACGCGCGCGGCAAGCTGCTCGGGCGCGAGTCCGGCGCGCGAGGCAAGCGTGTCCAGATCGCACGGGTCGAAGCCGAGCGCGTCGAGCAGCGGATCCGCGCCGTCGTGGCCGGCGCCATCCGCAGCGGCGCACGCGCGAGTCAGGTCGAGTTCCTCGAGAATGTCGTTGACATCGTCGACGAGCTTCGCGCCCTGCTTGATCAGCTTGTGGCAGCCCTTGGACAGCGGCGAATGGATCGAACCGGGGATCGCGAAGACCTCGCGGCCCTGCTCGCCGGCGAGCCGCGCGGTGATCAGCGAGCCGCTCGCGAGCGCAGCCTCCACCACCAGCACGCCGCGGGCGAGCCCCGAGATGATCCGGTTGCGTCGCGGAAAATTCGCCGGACGCACAGGCGTTCCCAGGGGGAATTCGCTGACGATCAGGCCGCGCCCGGCGATCTCGTGCGCGAGCGCCTGGTTCGCCGCCGGATAGACGCGGTCGATGCCGGTGCCCGTCACGGCGATGGTCGATCCGTCGCCTTCCAGCGCGCCGCGATGCGCGGCCGAATCGATGCCGAGCGCGAGGCCGCTCACCACCGTGAGTCCGGTTTGCGCGAGCGCGCGCGCGAACTGCGTGGCGTTGCGCAACCCCGCGGGCGTCGCATTGCGGGCACCGACCACGGCCAGCGCCGGGCGCGCGAGCAGCTCGACGCGCCCGCTCGCATACAGCAGCGTGGGTGGATCCGGGGTCTGGAGCAGCGCCGGCGGATATTCCGGATCGGCGAGTGCGACGAGGCGGTTTCCCGGCTGCGCGGCCCAGGCGAGCGCGGCTTCGACGGCCTGCGCCGAACGATCCGACGCGAGCTGCTCGGCAGCCGCGCGCGGCACGATGCGCGAAAGCTCGCAGACCGACGCGGCGAAGACGTTCGCCGGAAGCCCGAACGCCTCGAGCAGCGCGCGCTGGCTCTCACCGCCGACGCCCGGCGAGAGCGTCAGCCGCAACCACGGTGCCCGTTCGGCAGCATCGAGCACCGCACCGGCCTACGGTTTGGTGAGCGCGTCGTTCGGGTGTACGGGCCGCGAGGCGTCCATGACGAGCGCGTAGGACAGCCGCTCGAAGGTGCGGAATACGAAGACCAGCCCGTAGCGCTCGCGCGGCAGCCGATGGATCTCGGTGCCCTTGTCGTCCTTGTAGGTGACGTCCTGCTCGCCGCGGTGCAGCGCCAGCACGTGCCCGACCTCGATGCCGTCGCGCCGTCCGCGGTTGATGCTGACGACGTAGTTGCGGCCGGTCTCGCCGACATTCGTGCCGGTATAGATCGCGACGACGCGCCCATCGACCGCCGCGTCCGGAGCATGCGGAACGTAGCTCACGGTCGCCGGCCGCAGCGCCGCGACCAGGCGGTCGCCGCGGCCGATCTCCTGTCGTGCAGACGTGATCTCCAGCGTCGCCGGCTCGCCTTCGCGCACGACGCGTGCGGTGCCCAGATAGAACGCCTCGTAGCCGAGCACTTCCTTGGTTTGCGGATCGAGCAGCGGCGTCGCCGGCCGATAGACCTGCCAGTCGCGCGCCGCCTGTCTGATGCCACTGACATAGGCGGTGTTGCCCTCGCCGAGATATAACCGGCCCTCCTGCGTCGCGACGATCTTCGGCGCCGCATCGAGACCATCGGCTTCGACGATGAGCGGTTCGGACAGGAAGGGCTCGATCGCCTGCGGCGAGATGCTGGGGATGGGTTCGGCGCTCGGTTCCGAATAGATCTTCGGCTCCAGCTTGACCGGGCTGCCCAGCCGCAGGCGCGGATCGCCCGTGCTGGCGTCCAGGATCACGACCTGGCCGGGGTAGATGCGGTGCGGATTGCGGATCTGCTCGCGGTTCAGCCGCCAGATCTGCGGCCAGCGCCACGGATCCTGCATGAACTTTCCGGCGATGCCCCACAGCGTGTCGCCACGCTGTACGGTGTAACGATCCGGTGCGTTCGCGGCGAGCCGTATCGGTTCGACGGCCTGCGCCATGGCACAGGCGCTTGAGAAACCCAGGATCAGCGCAGATATAATGCGGGCGATCATACGGTCCTCGCTAGCGGTTCTGACAGCGGTTTCGGCCTCGTGTCCGGCGCGCGGGAATCACGGGCGCATGACGGGGTCGAAGTGTAGCACTGTGGCAGGCGCGCGGAACATCTTCGGAATTGCGTGAGATTGTGCGCGTAATTATCTAAATCGGCAAGCTTTTCAGATGGCCCTGTTGCCCATTCTGCGGTACCCCGACCCGCGCCTGCGCAAGGTGGCCGCGCCGATCGAGCGCGTCGATGACGCCGTGCGCGGGCTGGCGGCGGACATGGCCGAGACGATGTATGCGGCACCGGGAATCGGCCTGGCCGCGACTCAGGTCGACGTGCATCGGCAGCTCGTCGTCATCGACGCGAGCGAGGACCGCAGCCAGTTGCTGACGCTGATCAACCCGCGCATCCTGTCGGCCGAGGGCGAACAGACCGGCGAGGAAGGCTGCCTGTCGGTGCCCGGCATCTATGACAAAGTCGTACGCTTCGAACGCGTCACGGTCGAGGCGCTCGATTTGCGCGGCGAACGGTTCGAGTTCGATGCGCACGGCGTGCTCGCGGTATGCATCCAGCACGAGATCGATCACCTGCACGGCAAGGTGTTCGTCGAATACCTCTCGCGCCTGAAGCAGACCCGGATCCGGCTGAAGCTGGCGAAGCAGGCGCGCATCACCGCCTGATTCCGGTCACCGGCCGCCGATGCGCGTCGCCCTTGCCGGCACACCCGAGTTCGCTGCGTGCGCGTTCGCGGCGATCCACGCGGCGGGCCAGCGGATCGTGCTGGTGCTCACGCAGCCGGACCGGCCGGCCGGACGCGGTCTCGCGCCGCAGGCGTCCCCGGTCAAGCGGTTCGCGCTCGATCACGGGCACGACCTGTACCAGAGCGCGTCGCTCAAGCAGCCGGAAGCCTGTGCGCGGATCCGCGCGGCGAACCCGGATGTCATGGTGGTCGCGGCCTACGGCCTGATCCTTCCCGCCGCCGTGCTGGCGATCCCTCGCCACGGCTGCATCAACATCCACGCCTCGCTGCTGCCGCGCTGGCGCGGCGCGGCGCCGATCCAGCGCGCGCTGCTCGCAGGCGATGCGCGCTCCGGGATCACGCTGATGCAGATGGACGAGGGATTGGACACCGGGCCCGTGCTCGCGCGTGCGCCGGTGGAGATCGGCGCGCGGGAGACGGGCGGAAGCCTGCACGATCGTCTCGCGGCGCTCGGCGCGCGCGAGATCGTCGCGGCGCTCGCCCGGCTCGAGCAAGGTCCGCTGCCCGCCGTCGCGCAACCGGCCGAGGGCGCGAGCTACGCCGCCAAGATCGCGCCGGGAGAGACGTGGCTCGACTGGCGAAGGAGCGCGACCGAGCTCGACCGCGCGGTACGCGCGTTCGACCCGCTGCCCGGTGCCCGGGCGCGGCTGGGCGAGACGCTGCTCAAGATCCGGGCCGCGCAGCCCGAACCGGGCGGCGACGGCGAGCCGGGCAGGGTGCTGCATCGCGGCGCAGACGGGATCCTCGTCGCGTGCGGCAGCGGCGCCTTGCGCATTACGCAGGTGCAGCGCGCGGGCGGCCGGCGATTGCCGGTCGCCGATTTCCTCGCCGGGTTTGCGATCGCCGAAGGCGAACGGTTCGAGCTTGCGGGCTGATCCGGAGAGAGCCGGAGACCGCCGGACGAGCGGTCATCGCGAGCCCCACCTTCCGCGCGCCCGAGCTGCACAGGGAACACGAGAGGCATCATGCGCCGGGTTGCACGATGCCGCTCGAAGCTCCCCTGTCCTTGCAAGGCGCGCAGCGACTTGTCCCGTCATTGCGAGGAGCGCAGCGGCGAAGCGATCCGGTCGTGGAGTGGCGAGCGGACGCAACGCGCTTCGCGCGAGATTGCTTCGTCGGCCTTCGGCCTTCTCGCAATGACTGGGTATCGGGGCTTCGTCGGCCTTCGGTCGCCTCGCAATGGAGGAGAAGGGATTCGTTCGGCGTTTTCCCCGGCGTCGGTCGGCGCACGCCAGCGCGGCACCATGCGTGCGCACGCCGCACGAGCCAGAGGCCTTACCCTTTCGGCGCGAACCCCGAGGCGGCGCAACGCGGTGGCCCGCGCATGGCTAGGCCCGAAGGGCCGCCAAACGGATGATCCGGGTTGACAATGGATGATCCGGGTTGAATCTTCGCGCCGTGCCACCATCTAATCGGCGGCAATCCACACTGGAGGATACGGATCCATGTCGGGCAACTGGCTCAAGACGGCGATTCTGATGGCGGGCATCGTGGCCCTGTTCGGCGCGGTCGGTGCGGCGATCGGCGGCCAGCAGGGCATGCTGCTCGCGCTGGTGTTCGGCGGCGCGATGAACGTATTCGCCTACTGGTTCTCGGACAAGATGGTGCTGCGCATGTACGACGCGCAGGAGGTCGACGAGACCAGCTCGCCCTACCTGTATGGCATCGTCCGGGAGCTGGCCGCGAATGCCGTCCTGCCGATGCCGCGGGTGTATGTCATCGACGAGGATCAGCCCAACGCGTTCGCCACCGGCCGTAACCCGGATCATGCGGCGGTGGCGGCGACGCGGGGCATCCTGCAGAGGCTGTCCCGGCGCGAGCTGCGCGGCGTGATGGCGCACGAGCTCACGCACGTGAAGCACCGCGACATCCTGATCTCCACGATCAGTGCGACGGTGGCCGGCGCGATCTCCGCGCTCGCGAACTTCGCGATGTTCTTCGGCGGACGCGACTCGGAAGGCCGCCGCACGAATCCGCTCGTCGCGATCCTGATCGCACTGCTGGCGCCGCTGGCCGCGATGCTGATCCAGATGGCGATCTCGCGTGCGCGCGAATTCGAGGCCGACCGCGGCGGCGCGGAAATCTCGCGCGACCCGAACGCGCTCGCGGATGCGCTGACGAAGATCGACGCCTATGCCCGCGGCATTCCGATGGCGAGTGCCGAGGCCCATCCCGCGACCGCGCAGATGATGATCCTGAATCCCCTCTCGGGCGGGGGCATCGCCAACCTGTTCAGCACCCATCCCTCGACCGAGGAGCGCGTCGCGCGGCTGCGCGCGATGGCCTGAACCGGCGCTACCGCACTCGCTCCGCGAGATAGGCGACGATGCCGTCGAGCGTGACCAGCTTGCGGTAGTCGGCCTCGGGGATGTCGACGCCGAAGCGTTCGTGAAGCGCCAGGATCACGTTCAGCCAGTCCATCGAGTCGAGATCCACCTGGGCGCGCAGCGGCGCATCGGGCGCGAGCTCGGCTTCCGAGAGTTCCGGTGCGATGGCCTCGATCGCCGCGAGCACTCCGGCGCGGATTTCATGTTCGTTCATGGTCCCTCCCGGCATCGTGCGGTCACCGTGCGCAGCGTTCGCACCGTTCGCACCGTTCGCACCGTTCGTATTCGACATTCGTGCGCCGGCTGCCATCGAAGGCAGCCGCCCGAGCCGCGCGCACCCGTACCGGGCAGGCATCGGGCCCGGCGCTCTCCTCCCCTGGCCGAATGGCGCACACCTCGATCCCGCGTGGGGGCATGAGGAGTCGCGGCCGTGTGAAATGCGGTCCGTCCCCGATCGACCCTGCTACGGGCATCACGGCCGGGGAACGCTCCTACAATCGCTCCGGGCGCTGCAGCAGATCGCGGATGCGCGCGAGGAACAGCGCGCCGCGATGCCCGTCGCTCGCCCGGTGATCGGCCGAGAGCGTCGCGGTGATCGCCGGCATCACGCATACGGCGCCCTCGCGCACCCAGGGCCTGTCGGCCGGGCTGCCGAAACCGACCAGCGCGACCTGCGGCGGATAGATCACGCCGAACACGGTCTCCACGGCCTGCTCGCCGAGATTCGTCACGGTAAGCGTCGCATCCGACAGTTCGGAGCTGCGCAGGCTGCCGGCGCGCGCGCGCTTCACCAGGTCGCCGAGCTCGCGCATGATGCGCTCGAGCGGCTTGGCGGCGACGTCGTGCAGCGCAGGCGCGATCAGACCGCCCTGGCGCAGCGAGATCGCGACGCCGAGATGCACCGCGGGAGCCGGCCAGAACGCTCCGTCGCGCCAGAAGCCGTTCATGTCGGGAAACTCCCGCGCCGCGACCGCCACCGCCTTCAGCAGCGGCGCGGCCAGCAGCAGCCGGTCGGCGAGCGGGCGCTGCGCGTTCGTGCGCGCGAGCCACTCGATCGCGAGCGCGAGCGGAACCGTCTCCGACAGGTAGTAATGCGGAATTTCGCGCTTCGAGCGGCTCATCGCCGCCGCGATCGCGCGTCGCATCGCCGCCTGGCGATCCGCCGTCGGCTGCGGGGCGCTCGCTCGCGCGGCCGCCGCGCGTTCCACGTCCGCGAGCGCCAGCGCACCGCCGGGGCCGGTTCCGCGGAGTGCGGCGACATCC
>JBBIUI010000101.1:0-7604 GCA_037440385.1 Rhodocyclales bacterium
TGCTCCCTGCTCACGCCGCCACCGCCTGGTTCATTCGGTCGGCGATCCGATCCAGCAACCGGTTGCGGACCGCTTCAGCGGCACGCCGGATCGCTTGCTCGAATGCGTAGGCGTCGGCCGAGCCATGGCTTTTCACGACCACGCCACGCAAGCCGAGCAGGCTGGCGCCGTTGTAGGCGCGATGATCGATCCGCTGCTTGAAGCCGCGCAACGCCGGTCTCGCAAACAGCGCGCCGAGCCGCGTCAGCCAGCTTCGACCGAATTCTTCCCGGATGAACGCGACGATCATCTGCGCGAGCCCCTCCGAGGCCTTCAGCGCAACATTGCCGACGAAACCATCGCATACGACCACATCGGTCGTGCCCTTGTAGATGTCGTCGCCTTCCACGTTGCCGTAGAAGTTCAGGCCGGATCCCTTCAGCAGTTCCGCCGCGCGCTTGACGATTTCGTTTCCCTTGATCGCTTCCTCGCCGATGTTCAGCAACCCGATGGTGGGCCGTTCCCGGTGCTCGATCGCGGAAACGAGCATCGCGCCCATGATCGCGAACTGCAACAGGTGCTCCGGGGTGCAGTCCACATTGGCGCCCAGATCGAGGAGGTAGCCATGACCGCGCATGGTGGGCAGGGCCGACGCGATCGCCGGGCGGTCGATGCCCGGCAGCATCTTCAGCACGAAACGCGAGATCGCCATCAAGGCGCCGGTATTGCCGGCGCTGACACATGCCTGTGCGTCCCCGCTCTTGACCAGGTCGACCGCCACGCGCATCGACGAGTCCTTCTTCGTGCGCAATGCCGGCGCCGGAGCTTCGTCCATCGCGATGACCTCTGCGGCATGTCGCACCTGCACCCGCGCGCCGGGTTCCAGTCCGATGCGCCGCAGGTGCGTCGCAATTTCGTCGTAACGTCCGACGAGGATGACGGATGCCTCGGTGTCGTGTCGCAGGAAGTTCGCGGCGCCGGCCAGTGTCACCGGCAGCCCGTGATCGCCCCCCATGCAGTCGATCGCGATCGTGACCTTCATCGCGGCCGCGTCAGACCGTACCGGTCATCGTCACGGGCATGCCTGGACGATCGGCGCGCTCAATCCGCCTTGGTCTTGACGACTTTTTTTCCGCGGTAGAACCCGCCCGGCGTCAGATGATGACGCAGATGCACCTCTCCGGTCGTTGCCTCGACTGCCAGCGGCGGGGCATCGAGGAAGTCGTGCGCGCGATGCATGCCGCGCTTGGACGGGGACTTCTTGTTCTGCTGGACAGCCATGTAGCTTCTCCTGTCGAATTCCGTGAATGCTTCGTTCTAATGTTTCAGCCACTGCGCGAGCCCCGCGAAGGGTGACGCATCGCCGACGCGCCGCTGCGCTGCCGGTAGCTCGCAGCGCTCGTGCCGGGGAGCGATCGGCAGCGCGAGCAGGATCTCGTCCTCGACGAGTTCGAGCAAATCCAGCTCGCCGTGCGCCGGGATCGCGTCGAAGCGCTCCTCCGCGATTTCGTCTTCCGGCCAGTCGATGCCCGTCTCGACGAGCAGCAGCCGACTGCGCACGAACAGCGGAAAACGCAATTCGCCCAGGCAGCGCTGGCAGCGCAGCATCAACTGCGCGCGGACCGTGACCGAAAGGAATGGCTTGCCGTCCTCCTCGCTGCCACGAACCTCGAATTCCGCGCTGCCTTGCGCCGATTCGAGCTGCCCGGAAAGCCGCGCGAACCTGGACAATTCGATCGCATCGACCGCGACCCCGCCGCCGCGAGCGAATTCCACGCTGTCGATGACGTAGCCCGGTTGCGGCATAAGGCGCGAATGGTATTATTTTCGACTTTTGCTGTCAAAAGACCCCGCGCCGGCAATGTCCGTCCCGCGCCTGATCCTCGCGTCCACGTCGCCCTACCGGCGAGAACTGCTGGGCCGGCTGCGCCTTGCGTTCGAAACCGCGAGTCCGAACGTCGATGAGGAGGCGATCGCCGGCGAAGCCCCGCGCGAGACCGCGCAGCGCCTGGCCCGCGCCAAGGCGCGCGCCGTCGCGGCGACCCATCCGCGCGCGCTGATCATCGGCAGCGATCAGGTCGCCCATCGCGGTTCGCGGATCTATGGGAAACCGGGTGACCACGCGCACGCGCTCGCTCAATTGCGCGAGCTCAGCGGTCGCACCGTGACGTTCGATACTGCGCTGTGTCTGCTGAACGGCGCCACGGATCGCGAGCAGGTTCGCACGGTATCCACCGCGGTGCGCTTCCGCCGTCTGGGCGAAGAAGAAGCGAAGCGCTACCTCGCAGCGGAGCGCCCGTTCGATTGCGCCGGAAGCGCCCGCTCGGAGGCACTGGGCATCGCACTGCTCGAATCGATTCGCGGCGACGATCCGACCGCACTGGTCGGGCTGCCGCTGATCGCGCTGTGCGCCATGCTGCGCGAGGAAGGCATCCGGGTACCGTGAGCGAGCGCTGCGCGCCGGCGTTTCAGTGAACCGCCGCGCGTGAGAAGAAGCCGGCGAGCCCCTGCGCAACGTCCGAACCGAAACGTCGCGCGACACGCTCCGCGAGGCTGCGCCGCTGCGTGTAATCGCGGATGTCCTCGGCCTTGATCACGTCGCGCGCAACGGATTCCACCGTGCCGAAACCGTCGGCGAGGCCCAGCTCCACGCTCTTCGCGCCGGTCCACATCAGGCCGCTGAACAGTTCCGGCGTCTCTTTGAGCCGCGCACCTCGTCCCTTGCGCACCGTCTCGATGAATTGCCGGTGGATATCGTTCAACATCGTTTGCGCATATTCCCGTTGCTTGTCGTTCTGCGGAGAAAACGGATCGAGGAAACCCTTGTTCTCCCCGGCGGTCAGTAACCGACGCTCGACGCCCAGCTTGTCCATCAGACCGGTGAAGCCGAATCCGTCCATCAGCACGCCGATGGAGCCGACGATGCTCGCCTTGTCGACGAAGATCTTGTCCGCGGCGACCGCGACATAATAGCCGCCCGACGCGCAGACATCCTCGACGACGGCATAGATCGGAATGGCCGGGTACTTTGCCCGCAGCCGGTGGATCTCGTCGTTGATGATGCCGGACTGGACCGGAGAGCCACCCGGACTGTTGATCCGGATGATGACGCCCTGCGTGGCCTTGTCCTCGAATGCGCCCTGCAGGGCCGAGTTGAGCAGCTCCGCGCTCGCTTCGCCTTTCGCAGCGATGACGCCGTCGAGCTCCACCAGCGCCGTGTGCTTGCGGCCGTCCGCGAACTTCTCGCTCGAAGCCTCCCAATCGACGAACAGAAACAGCAGCGCCGTCACATAGGCGAAGCCGAGCAGCTTGAAGAAGATGCCCCAGCGGCGCCGCCGCCGCTGCTCGGCCAGCGACTCCAGCGCCAGCCGCTCGATGACCTCACGTTCCCAGCCGGGCTCGCCAGGCGATGCTTGCTGCATATCACTCCGATCCCAGATAAACGCCGCCTTCGCGCTCGATCACCCCGAGCGGTACGAGGCCGACATTCCTGCACGGACCGCCGACACAGCGGCCGCTGTCCGGCGCATACGAGGCTCCATGCATCGCGCAGATCAAGTATATGCCGGAATCGTCGAAGAACCGCCCCGGCAACCAGTCGAGCTGCACGCCAATGTGCGCGCAGCGGTTGAGATAGGCGCACACGCGTCCGGCGTAGCGAATCGCGAACGCCGGAGCCGCGGGCGACTCGCCGCCGCCGACCTCGAAGCGCACGCCGGGACCGCCATCGACGAGCGCGGAGCTGGCGCAGATCAACCGTGCAGCGCGATCCACCGTCCGAGCGCCTCTATGCTGTCCACGCATTCGAGCGGGCGTTCCTGCGCGAGCTGCTCCCGCGGGTGCGCGCCGAAGGTCACCGCGACCGCCGGTACCGCGGCGTTGCGCGCCATGCGCAGATCGTGCGTCGTGTCGCCCACCATCAGCGTGCGAGCCGGTGTCACTGCGGTTGCCGCCATCAGTTCCAGCAGCATGGCGGGATGCGGCTTCGGGTCGCACTCGTCCGCGCAACGGGTCGCCGTGAAACGGGTTCCCAGCCCGGAAAGCGCCAGCGCCCGCTCCAGCCCGAGCCGGCTCTTTCCGGTCGCGATACCGAGGGAATATCCGCCGGAACGCAGCCGGTCGAGGAGCGCCGATGCCCCCGGATAGAGCCGGAGCTCGTGATCGCGCGACAGATAGTGATGACGATAGCGTTCGGCGAGCCGCCCATAGTCGCGCCGGTCGAGTTGCGGCACGGCGGTCCCGAGCGCATCCTGCAGGCCGAGACCGATCACGGCGCGGGCGGTGCGCTCGCCGGGCGGCTCCAGTCCGAGATCGGTGCACGCTGCCTGGATCGCGTGCACGATCGCCCCGGTGGAGTCGAGCAGCGTGCCATCCCAGTCGAAGACGATCAGGTCAAAGCGCCGCAGCATCGTCCTGCGCCTCGTTCGCCTCGATCCGGGACAGGAAACCCTGCAATGCCTCGGGCAGCGCGGCCCGGATCGTCAGCCGCTCGTCGCGCAGCGGATGGCGGAAGTCGAGCCGGGCCGCATGCAGGAACATTCGTCTCAGACCGAGCTTGTGCAACTTCCGGTTCAGATCGAAATCCCCGTACTTGTCGTCGCCGGCAATCGGAAAGCCGAGGTGCGCGAGATGCACGCGGATCTGATGCGTGCGCCCGGTTTCCAGCCCAACCTCGACCAGCGAAAAGTTCTGCCAGCGCCTCATCAGCCGGACGCGGCTCACGGCGTCCTTGCCATCCGCGCGCACGCTGACCCGGCGCTCGCCGCCGGCGGTCACATACTTGTGCAACGCCAGCCGGATCCGCCGCTCGGGTTCCATCCAGCGCCCCCGGACCAGCGCGACGTAGGTCTTTTCGACCTCGCCGTTTCGCATCGCCTCGTGCAGCGCGGTCAGGGCGCTGCGCTTGCTGGCGATCAGCAGCACGCCCGAGGTGTCCCGGTCGAGCCGGTGCACGAGCTCCACGAACCTCGCCTCCGGTCGCTGCGCGCGCAACCGTTCGATCACGCCCTGGCGGATCCCGCTGCCGCCGTGCACGGCGAGCCCCGCCGGCTTGTCGAGGGCGAGCAGTGCATCGTCCTCGAACAGCACGGGCAGCGCGGGCAGAACACCCGCCACGGCCGGCACCGGGGCAGCCGTCGCGAGCCGCAGCGGCGGAATCCTGACCTCGTCGCCACGATGCAGCCTGAAATCCGGCGCGACCCGCCTCCCATTGACGCGCACCTCACCCCTGCGCAGGATCCGATAGACGTGGCTTTTCGGAACGCCTCGCAGGATGCGGACGAGGAAATTGTCGACGCGCTGGTCGCATCCTGCCTCTCCGACGAGTTGCTTCGTCACTTCAGGGTTTTTGCTCAAGCCGTTCATTTTCAATATACTGTCGGCGGCTTGCCGTTCCGGCTCCTGCCCGCGGCCCGGCGGCTTCGCCGGCACCGGAGAGACATTCCCCCGCGGATGCGGCCGGGGACCAGGCCGATGAAATGGTTAACCTCGCTCACCAGAAGTAGCGATGGTAGTCGATTTTCAGCGCGCGACAGACACACGCGAATTTCCCGTCCCTGAATGCCCGAGGGCTTCAGGACGCGAGGATGCGAAGCCCCAGCGAACTTGGCAAGGCACTCGATTCCGATGACCCGATCCGAGCCATTCTGACCCGAGCCCCGCTGGCGGTGCGCGTCCTGCCGTTCCCGTGGTGAGCGCGCGGGAGAAACCCCAATGAAGCGCATGCTGTTCAATGCGACACAGGCCGAAGAGCTTCGTGTCGCGATCGTAGATGGTCAAAAACTCATCGACATCGACATCGAGTCGGCGGCCAGGGAACAACGCAAGAGCAACATCTACAAGGCCATCATCACCCGGATCGAGCCCAGCCTCGAAGCGGCGTTCGTCGATTACGGCGCCGAGCGTCACGGTTTCCTTCCGTTCAAGGAAGTCTCCCGTTCCTATTTCAAGGAGGGCGTCGAGCCCGGCAGGGCGCGCATCCAGGACGCGCTTCGCGAAGGCCAGGAGCTGATCGTCCAGGTCGAGAAGGAGGAACGTGGCAACAAGGGCGCCGCGCTGACGACCTACATCAGTCTGGCCGGCCGCTACCTCGTGCTGATGCCGAACAATCCGCGAGGCGGCGGCGTATCCCGGCGCGTCGAGGGGGATGACCGTACCGAGCTGCGCGAAGTCCTCGACCAGCTCGACGTTCCGCCCGGCATGAGCCTGATCGCGCGCACGGCCGCGATCGACCGGACCGCCGAAGAGCTGCAATGGGATCTCAACTACCTGCTCCAGTTGTGGCGCGCCATCGATGGCGCCGGCCAGGCCCAGTCGGGGGCCTTCCTGATCTACCAGGAGGGCAGCCTCGTCATCCGGGCGATCCGCGACTACTTCCAGCCGGACATCGGCGAGATCCTGATCGATACCGATGACATCTTCGACCAGGCGGTCCAGTTCATGGGCCACGTCATGCCCCAGAACGTCAATCGGGTCAAACGCTACCGGGACGACGTGCCGCTGTTTTCGCGCTTCCAGATCGAACACCAGATCGAGACCGCCTACGCGCGGGAGGTCACGCTGCCCTCCGGCGGAGCGATCGTCATCGACCATACCGAAGCGCTGGTCGCGGTCGATGTCAATTCCGGCCGCGCCACCAGCGGCCACGACATCGAGGAAACGGCGCTGCGCACCAACGTCGAAGCGGCCGAGGAAATCGCCCGGCAGCTCAGGCTGCGCGACCTCGGCGGCCTGATCATCATCGACTTCATCGACATGGAAGCCGCGCGCAATCAGCGAGAGGTCGAGAACCGGCTGAAGGATGCGCTTCATTACGATCGGGCCCGGGTGCAGACGAGCAAGATCTCCCGGTTCGGCCTGCTTGAACTTTCGCGCCAGCGCCTGCGCCCACCGCTCACCGAGACCAGCTACATTCCGTGCCCCCGCTGCAGCGGAACCGGACATGTCCGCAACATCGAGTCGGCGGCACTGCACATCCTGCGCATCATCGAGGAAGAAGCGATGAAGGAGAACACCGGCGCGGTGCATGCGCAGGTGCCGGTCGATGTCGCGGCCTTCCTGCTCAACGAGAAGCGCTCCGACATCCAGGCGGTGGAGTTGCGGCACAAGGTCAACCTGGTGCTGATACCGAACGTGCATATGGAGACACCCGCGTACGAGGTATCGCGCCTGCGGCACGACCAGCTCAATCAGGAAGGCATCGCCGTGCCCAGCTACAAGCTGATCGAGACACCACAGGCCGACGGCTACGCGGCGACGATCCGGCCGGAGGCGCGTGTGCCGCGCCAGGAGGCGGTCGTCAAGGGAATCACGCCGGCACAGCCGGCGCCGGTCGTTCAACCGGCTGCCGCCGCCGAGGCCGCTCCGGTGGGCGGCGCCCCTGGCCTGATCGAAAGGATCTTGACCTGGTTCCGCGGCAGTCCCGGCCGCGCACCGGAGCCCGCAGCGCCTGCTCCCGCTTCTCCCACGGGCGAACAGGCGACGCGGCCCGCGCCGCGCGGCCGCCGCGACACGCCGTCCAGGCAGCCTCGCAGGCGCGACCAGGGCGAGGCACGCACGGGTGAGGCAGCGCAACGCGAACCGCGGCGCGAACGAGGCGAGCGCCCGGAACGCGGTGAACGTCCCGA
>JBBIUI010000102.1:0-7403 GCA_037440385.1 Rhodocyclales bacterium
AATCGCACGGTTGCGCAGCCCTGGTTCCGCGTCTTCAACCCGGTGGCCCAGTCACGGAAATTCGACGCGCGCGGCAGCTACATCCGCCGCCACGTGCCGGAACTCGCATCGGTGCCCGATCGCCACATCCATGCGCCGTGGCTGATGAGCGAGGCCGAGGGCCGCGCCTGCGGCGTGAGGATGGGCCGCGACTACCCGCTGCCCATCGTCGAGCACGCATCGGCGCGCGTGAGGGCCATCGCGCGCTATCGGAAGGTCCGCCGATGAACGGTTCGACCTCGCGCGGCCGCGTCGCCTGCGGTTCGCCGTGCCTGCGCCGCCGGTGTGCCGCCGGAGGCCGCCGGCCGTTTCATGCGATCCTCGTGCGGATGCGCGCAGCCGGCACGCCGCGCGCGAGCAGCCGCTGCGTCGCGGCTTCGACGAAGTCCTCCGGACCCGCGGCGTATACGTCGAATACGTCGAATACGTCGATCGCCTCGATCGCGCCGGGCTGCGCAGGGCCCGCCTCGATCGCGTCGCAGGCGGCATCCGCCTGTCGTTGCGCGCTCCAGCCGGCGCCGTCGATCGGCGTGTAGCGGAAACCGTCGAGCGCGCCGCTCCAGGACCGGCACAGGTTGCCCAGATAGTGCCCGCCGGGGCGCGTCGCGACCCGCACCAGGCTGATGCGTTCGGCATGCCCGAGCGCGAGCGCATGCTCGATGAGGCTCTTGACCGGCGCGAACCCGGTGTCGCAGGCGATGAACGCGAGCTCGCGCGCGCCGTCCTCGCGCAGGATGAACTCGCCCCACGGTCCCCACACGCTGACGGGATCGCCCCGCCCCAGGGTGCCCGCGAACACATGTTCGGCAAAGCTCGAATCCGGGTCGCGGGCAATGTGGAAATGCAGGTTGCGGTCCTCGCACGGGCAGCTCGCCACCGGGAACTCCGCGGTGCCGGCCGGATGGAAACCGAGCAGCACCGACTGCCCGGCGAGAAACCGCAGCCGGTTCGTGCGCGGGGTCTGCACGTGCACGAGCATCACGTCGTCGGCGAGAGGCTCGACCGACTTCACGCGCGCGACGATCTGCTGTTGCGCGATGTCCTCGGGGCCGGACGCTTCGAGCGCCTCGACCACGAGATCGGTGACCGGCGCGTAACTGCAGGCGAGGGCGTAGCCGGCCTGCTTCTCGGCTTCGGTGAGCACGTAGTCATGCGCGCGCACCCTGCGCACCTCGCCCGCAGCCACGCGGAGCTTGCACAGGCCGCATACGCCGTTGCTGCAGCCGTAGCTGAGCGCGAGGCCCGCGTGCAGCGCGCCTTCGAGCAGCGTGTCGGCGCCCTCGACGAAATACTCGTGGCCGCTCGGGCGCAGCAGGACATGCGAGCTCATGACGCGCAGCATACCATCCATGATCTCGATCGAATTGGGCGCGTCACTCGCCCCGAGCACGGCCGCGAGACCCTGCTCGAGCCAGGCACGCAGTTCTTCCGGCGACCCCCGCGCCGGTTCGCCCGCGCCGTTCGCCATCGCACCCAGCCGATCGAGCAGGTCGACGACCAGACGGTGGTACTTCTGGAGGTGGGCCCGGGTATCGGCCAGTTCGCGCGATTGCTCGAACAGGCGCTGCGCGAGCAGCTCCTGGCTGGGCAGCGTGCGCTCGCGCACGCGCCTGCCGAAGGCGCGTTCCTTGATCTCGGTGACCCGCTCGAAGGCGCCGTCGACGTCGAGCCTGGCGTCCGGATACAACCGCAGCAATTCGTCGGCGGCCACCATGCCGTCGGTCGACGCCAGCTCCCCGCTGCGGATCTTCGCCTGCAGCGTGGCGCGGCTCGTCCCGACCAGGCGTGCGGCGCGCGACAGGTTGATCAGCTGTGGCATTTTCCTCGCGATCGCGATGCGGACCGGGCAGCGGCCAATGTACCTCAACGCGCGCCGCCGCAGGACTTTTCGCCGCGCATCGGGTAAGGTATAGGGCCCCGTCAATCATTGGCAGCCAAATGTTAAAGAAAAGGCCCTCTGCGGCCATGCTGGCGCTCGTGTGCGGCAGCGTCGTGCTGGCGCTCTCGCTGGGCATCCGACACGGCTTCGGCCTGTTCCTGAAGCCGATGAGCATGGATCTGGGCTGGGGGCGCGAGGTGTTCGCTTTCGCGATCGCGCTGCAGAACCTGGTGTGGGGGGTCTCGCAGCCGGTCACCGGCATGCTGGCGGACCGGTATGGAACCTGGAAGATGGTGGCCGCGGGCGGCCTGTGCTATGCGGGCGGCCTGCTGGTGATGGCGTGGTCGACGAGCCCGTTCTCGCTCGGCATCGGCGCCGGAGTGCTGATCGGGCTGGGCCTTTCGGGCACGAGTTTCAGTGTCATCTACGGAGTGCTGGGCCGGTCGTTTCCGCCCGCCAGGCGCAGCCAGGTGCTGGGCATCGCCGGCGCGGCGGGCTCGTTCGGCCAGTTCGTGTTGCTGCCGGTCGAGCAGAGCCTGATCGGCAATCTGGGCTGGCTCGCCGCGCTGCTCGCGCTCGCCTTCGCCGCCGCGCTGATGGTGCCGCTCGCGGCGGGCACCGTCGAGGGCGATTCCGCAGCGCACGAGGCACATGCGCCGAGCGTGCGGGAGGCGCTGGCGGAGGCGGCGCGCGAGCGCGATTTCTGGCTGCTGTGCTTCGGCTTCTTCGTGTGCGGTTTCCAGGTCGTGTTCATCCAGGTCCATCTTCCCGCCTATCTCGTCGATGGCGGGCTGTCGGGAAACGTCGGCGTCAGCGCGCTGGCGCTGATCGGGCTGTTCAACATCGTCGGAACGCTGGGTGCGGGGCGGCTCGGCGCCACCCGCCGCAAGCCCATGCTGTTGTCGTGGATCTACGCGCTGCGCGGCGTGGCGATCGTGCTGTTCCTGGTGGTGCCGCTGTCGGCCTGGAGTGCCTACGCGTTCGCGGCGGGCATGGGGCTGCTGTGGTTGTCCACGGTACCGCTGACCAACGGCACGATCGCCTCGCAGTTCGGCGTCAGGCACCTGGCGATGCTCTCGGGCATCGTGTTCCTGTTCCATCAGGTCGGCTCGTTCTCGGGCGCGTGGTTCGGCGGCTACCTGTACGACCGGACCGGATCCTACGGCGCGGTGTGGGCGATCGCGATCGGGCTCTCGGTGATGGCCACCGCGCTGAACTGGCCGATCCGCGAACGCCCGCTCGGCGTGCTGGCGCGGGCCCATCCGTGAAGGCGCTGCGCGTGCTCGGCTGGATCGCACTCGCGCTCGCGCTCGCGGCGGCCTGGAGCGCGTATCGCGGTCCGGCCTTCGTCGGCGAATGGATGTCGCTGCTCGCCGCCTGTTTCAACTGAGCCGTGCGGGCCCGATGAGCCTGGATCCGCGCGCCTTCCTTCGGGAGCTGTTCCGGCAGGCCGTCGCGGCGGCCGATCCGGCGCGCTGCGTGCCGCCGCACCTGCCGGCGCCGCCCGCCGGGCGCACCGTCGTCGTGGGCGCGGGCAAGGCGGCCGCGGCGATGGCGCTCGCGGTCGAGAGCCACTGGAGCGGGGAACTGTCCGGGCTGGTCGTCACGCGCTACGGGCACGGCGCGCCGTGCCGGCGCATCGAAGTCGTCGAGGCGGCGCACCCGGTGCCGGACGAGGCCGGCCTCGCTGCGGCGCGGCGCATCCTCGACGCGGTGCGCGGGCTCGGCCCCGCGGATCTGGTGCTGGCGCTCGTCTCGGGCGGAGGCTCGGCGCTGCTGTCGGCGCCCGACGGCGTCAGCCTCGCCGACAAGCAGCAGGTCACGCGCGCACTGCTGCGCTGCGCAGCGACGATCCACGAGATCAACTGCGTGCGCAGCCACCTGTCGGCGATCAAGGGCGGACGGCTCGCCGCCGCCGCGGCGCCGGCGCGCGTCGTGAGCCTGATCCTGTCCGACGTGCCGGGCGACGATCCGGCGGTGGTGGCCTCCGGCCCGACGATCCCCGATCCCACGACCCGCGAGCAGGCGCGCGCGGTGCTCGATCGCTACCGGATCGAGGCACCCGCCGCGGTGCTGCGACGGCTCGGCGACCCGGCCTGCGAGACGCCCAAGCCGGGCGACGCGGCGTTCGCGAATGCACGTGCCGTGATCATCGCCAGCGCGCGCGCCTCGCTCGAAGCGGCTGCCGACGCCGCGCGCGCTCGGGGCGTCGCACCGCTGTCGCTGGGCGATCGCATCGAGGGCGAGGCGCGCGAGGTCGGCCGCGTGATGGCCGGCATCGCGCGCTCGTGCGCGGCCGATGGCGTGCCGCTCGCCCCGCCGTGCGTGATCCTGTCCGGCGGTGAGACCACCGTCACGGTGCGCGGCGGCGGGCGCGGCGGGCGCAACGCCGAATTTCTGCTCGCGGCGGCGATCGCGCTCGCCGGCACGCCGGGCGTGCATGCGATCGCATGCGATACCGATGGCATCGACGGTTCCGAGGACAATGCCGGCGCGCTGCTGTCGCCCGACACGCTCGCGCGAGCCCGCGCGGCGGGGCTCGACGCGTGCGCGAAACTCGCCGACAATGATGCGTACGGCTTTTTCGCCGCGCTCGGCGATCTGGTGGTCACCGGGCCGACGAGGACGAACGTCAACGATTTCAGGGCGCTGCTGGTTCAGACCGCGCAGCCCTGAGCGGGAAGGTGCCGGCGCGGCCGGTGCAGGAGGAGGCCATGGCAACGCAGGGTGTCGCTGCCGAGCGCGACTTCGCCGGGCGCGATCGCGAGGCGCTGCTCTCGGAGCTCGCGCGCGTGCTGCCGCGCGAGGCACTGCTGTTCGAGCCCGAGGACGCGCGTCCCTACGAGTGCGACGGACTGACGGCCTACCGGCAGTTGCCGCTCGCCGTGGCGCTGCCGGACTCGGAGGACCAGGTGCGCGCGATCCTGCGCATCTGCGCGAGCCTGGGCGTGCCGGTGGTCGCGCGCGGAGCGGGCACCAGCCTGTCGGGCGGCGCGATGCCGCACAAGGACGGCGTGCTGCTGTCGATGGCGAAGTTCAGGCACATCGTGCGGCTCGATCCGGCGGCGCGCATCGCCGTGGTCCAGCCGGGCGTGCGCAATCTCGCGATCTCCGAGGCGGCCGCCGCCCACGGGCTGTACTACGCACCCGATCCTTCCTCGCAGATCGCATGCACGATAGGCGGCAACGTCGCGGAGAACTCGGGCGGCGTGCATTGCCTGAAGTACGGCCTGACGGTGCATAACGTGCTGCGGGTGCGCGCGATCACGATCGAGGGCGAGGTGCTGGAGATCGGCAGCCATGCGCTGGACAGCCCCGGCTACGACCTGCTCGCGCTGATGAACGGCTCCGAGGGCATGCTCGCGGTGATCACCGAGGTCACCGTGAAGCTCACGCCGAAACCGGTCGTCGCGCAGGTGCTGCTCGCCGCCTTCGACGACGTCAACCGCGCGGGGGACGCGGTCGCCGCGGTCATCGCCGCGGGCATCATTCCGGCCGGCATGGAGATGATGGACCAGCCGGCCACGCGTGCGGTCGAGCCGTTCGCGCACGCCGGCTATCCGCTCGATGCGCAGGCCATCCTGCTCGCCGAATCCGACGGCACGCCCGAGGAGGTCGCCGAGGAGATCGAGCGCATCCGGCAGGTGATGGCGGGCTGCGGCGCGACCGAAGTGCGCGCCTCGCGCGACGAGGCCGAGCGGCTGCGTTTCTGGTCCGGGCGCAAGGCCGCCTTTCCCGCGGTCGGGCGCATCTCGCCGGACTACTACTGCATGGACGGCACGATCCCGCGCAAGCGGCTCGCGCAGATGCTCACCGCGATCGCCGCGCTCGAGGTGAAGTACGGGCTGCGCTGCTGCAACGTGTTCCACGCCGGCGACGGCAACCTGCACCCCCTGATCCTGTACGACGCCAATGCGCCCGACGAGCTCGACCGCGCGGAGAAGTTCGGCGCCGAGATCCTCGAACGGTCGGTCGAGTACGGCGGAACGATCACCGGCGAGCACGGCGTGGGCATCGAGAAGATCGACCAGATGTGCAGCCAGTTCTCGAAACAGGAGCTCGAGATGTTCCACCGCGTCAAGGCGGCCTTCGATCCGGCCGGGCTGCTCAATCCGGGCAAGGCGATCCCGACGCTGAACCGCTGCGTCGAGTTCGGCCGGCTTCACGTGCACGGCGGCGAGCTGCCGCACGCGGAACTGCCACGGTTCTGACGTGAACGCAGTGCTCCAGGATTTTCAGGAAACGATACGCGAGGCGGCGGCGGCGAAGCGGCTCCTGCGCATCCGCGGCGGCGGCAGCAAGGATTTCTACGGCGGGCCGCTGGAGGGCGAGATCCTCGACACGACGCCCTATGCCGGCGTCGTGGCCTACGAGCCGACCGAGCTGGTCGTGAGCGTGCGCGCCGGAACGCCGCTCGCCGAGCTCGAGGCGCTGCTCGCGGATCACGGCCAGATGCTCGCGTTCGAGCCGCCGCACTTCGGCGCAGCGGCGACGATCGGCGGTGCGCTGGCCGCCGGGCTGTCCGGGCCGCGCCGGGCCGCGGCCGGAGCGGCGCGCGATTTCGTGCTCGGCGCGCGGATCGTCGATGGCCGCGGGGACGCTCTCGCATTCGGCGGCCAGGTCATGAAGAACGTCGCCGGCTACGACGTCTCGCGGCTCATGGTGGGCGCGATGGGCACGCTGGGGCTGATCGTCGAGGCCTCGCTGAAGGTGCTGCCGCGTCCGGCGGCCGAGGCGAGCCTGCGCTTCGAGATGCCGCAGGCCGCGGCGATCGCGACGCTGAACCGGTGGGCGGGCCGTCCGCTGCCGGTGTCGGCGTCGTGTTGGCGGGGCGGCGTGCTGGCGATCCGGCTGTCCGGGGCACGCGCGGCGGTCGAGGCGGCCGCGCGCGAGCTGGGCGGGCAGCGCGTGGATCGGGACGACGGATTCTGGCGCGCGCTTCGCGATCACGCGCACGAGTTCTTCTCGGCGGACACGCCGCTGTGGCGATTGTCGCTGCCCTCGACGACCCCGCCGCTCGATGGTCACGGCGAGACGCTGATCGAGTGGGGCGGCGCGCAGCGCTGGGTCCGCACGAGCGCGGAGGGCGCCGCCGTGCGCGAGGCGGCCGTCGCGGCCGGCGGCTCGGCGACGCTGTTTCGAGCGCGCGAGAAGTCCTGTCCCGTCTTCCAGCCGTTGCAGGGCCCGCTGGCGAAGATCCACCGGCGCCTCAAGGATGCCTTCGATCCCGCCGGCATCCTGAACCCCGGCCGGATGTGATGGCTGCATCGTTCTGATCGATCGCCCGCCATGCAGACCCGTCTGGCAGATTTCATCCGCGACACGCCGCAGGGCCGTCGCGCGGACGAGATCCTGCGCAAGTGCGTGCACTGCGGGTTCTGTACCGCGACCTGCCCGACCTACCAGTTGCTGGGCGACGAGCTCGACGGGCCGCGCGGGCGCATCTATCTGATCAAGCAATTGCTGGAGGGGGCCGCGGTCACCG
>JBBIUI010000103.1:0-7342 GCA_037440385.1 Rhodocyclales bacterium
ATGACGGGAAATGTCGCTTCACTCCTCGCAATGACGGGAAATGTCGCTCCGCTTCTCGGAACGAATGGGAACGCCGTCACGCTCCTATCGATGAACCGTCCGGGCAACGGATTGCGGGATCGGGACGACATCGTAGCCGAGTTCTGTCGCGGCAAGTCGCGCGTATCGCCTCTCGGCCTGGTCGCACGGTCGCGGTAGTCGGCGAGGGCGCATTCGGCGAGCTCGGGGATCGCTCTACTCGTCATCCGAACCAACGAAAAAACGGGCGGCATGCCATGTCGCGCGCAAGATGGCACCCGCGAAAGCCGCCCCGGCGCATCGACGACGTGATCGTGAAGAGGAAGCGGTTCGCGGCCATGCCGAGATCGACCGGTCGATGCGTTCTGCTGGCGGCAGTTGCGCTCGTGGGTTGCGAGGGAAATGAACAGGAACTTTTCCTGAGATCGCATGATGCCATCATGACCGGAATGACGGTGCGCGATGCGTTCGAGGCAGGCCTCGCGGATTACCTCGAGGCAATGGGGACGAAGAATGCGCCGGGTGCGGCCAGGCCGGAGAAGCAGCCTGCAAGCGGTGGCTGCGCTCGGCACGTGATCGACGTGGCCCATTCGGATGGTTATCGGATCACCGTATAGTGTGGCATCAATTCGCCATCGTCGCCGAAGCTGGTGCCGACCAGAAAATTCCGGGTCAAGGCAGCGCTGCTTCGCGCGCTGGATACGGACTATTCCCGCTGGACCGGGAACCTGGAATTCACGATCGAATCACCGCCACGCGCGGCATTCGGCGTCTACGACCATTATCGGTTTACGACGAATCGGGACGGCCGCGTCGATGGCGTCTCCTCGATATCGAGCGCAAAGCCATGATCGGCTGCGTCGCGCCGCATGCCGCGCCGGCCACGGCCGATGGGACACCGGCGCGAGAAGCCTGCGGCGATGTCAGGCACCGGCCGGCGAGCCGGCCAGCGGAAGCGTCAGCGTCATCAGCGCGCCGCCGTCCGGATGATTCGCGGCGGCGAGTGTGCCGTGGTGCCGCTCGACGATGCCGTAGCTGATCGACAGTCCGAGGCCGGTGCCCTTGCCCACCGGCTTGGTCGTGAAGAACGGGTCGAAGACCTTGTCGAGGGTCTGCGGCCTGAAGCCGGGGCCGTTGTCGCGAAAGGTCAGCGTCACGGTGCCCCTGCACACCCGGGCGGCGATGACCAGCCGCGCGTCGGGCAAAGCTTCGGTCCCGTCGATCGCGTTCTGCACCAGGTTGACCAGTACCTGCTGCATCTGCCCCGGCGAACCCGACACCGGCACGGGCGCGGGCACGTCGAGCACGACCCGGATCTTCGATCCGCACGCCTTCACGACCCAGTGCACCGATCGTTCGAGGATCGCGGCCAGATCGAACACCTCGTCGACGCCGCGATCGGCGGCCGAAAAGCGCCGCAGCCCGGCAACGATGTCGCGCGTGCGCTCGGCCCCCTCGACGGTACCGTCGATCAGCGGCTGCATGTCCTCGAGCAGGCGGTCGATGCGCAGGCTGCGGCGCAGTTCGTCGAGCCGCGCCGCCGGCGCCTTCGCGTGGATGGCGCCGAGGTACTCGCGCATTCGGTCCGCATAGCGCTGCAGCGCATAGACGTTACCCAGCACGAAGCTGATCGGATTGTTCAGCTCGTGCGCCACGCCTGCGACGAGCCGGCCCAGCGAGGCCATCTTCTCGGACTGGATGAGCTGCTGCTGCGTGCGCTTGAGTTCTTCATGGGCGTGCCGCAGCGCTTCGTAGGCGCGGCGCAGTTCTCCCACTGGACGGCCGGTCACGACCGTTCCGACGAACCGTCCGGCCGGCGACCGCCGCGCGGTGCAGTTGACGGCCACCGGCATCGCGAGCCCTTCGCTCGACCTGAACTGGAGCTCACAGTCGTGGATGCGCTCGCTGTGCAGCTCGCGCAGGAACCGGTCGGCCTGGGCGCGCGAGGCATCGTCCGCGAACAGATCCACCAGCGGCGTGCCGCGAAGCTCGTCCTCGGCCTTGCCGGTCAGCTCGACGAGCGCGTGGTTCACCTGCTGGATTTCGCCGCGGCGGTCGCACACGACGAGGATGTCCGACATCGATGTCAGCACGCTGAAGATGAATTGCTGCGTCTGTTCGAGCGTCGCGTTCTTCTCCTCGAGCGCCACCTCGTACTGCAACAGGTCGCTATAGACCTCGTCCATCTTGCGGATCACGTCGATCCACACATCCTCGCCCACGCCCTCGGGCGGGTGCTCGATCGCGTGCGGCGGCAGCATCGGCGCACCGTGCCGCGCGCCGCGCTGGGGCCGGTTGTGACCGCTCCCGGCCATGTCAGCTCTTCGGCCTGCTATGGACGTGGTACGGATGGCCCACGCCGTGATGGTGATGGCGGCCGGGCTCCAGGTCGGCCGGCACCAGGTTGAGCGCGCCGTGGCGCACACCCCGCTCTGCGATCACGGCGTCGGCGAAAGCGCGCACCGCCGCGGTAGGACCGCGCAGGATAACCGCCTCGATGCAATGGTCGTGGTCCAGATGCACGTGCATCGCGGATACAGCCAGATCGTGGTGGCCGTGGCTCAGTGCCGTGAGCCGTTCGGCCAGGTCGCGTTCGTGGTGGTTGTACAGATAGGACAGCGCGGCGACGCACCCGGGTGCCTCGTCGTGCGCGAGCCGGTCGCGCTCGAGCTTCTCGCGCAACAGATCGCGTACCGCCTCGGAGCGGCTGGCGTAGCCGCGTGCGCGGATCAGCCGGTCGAACTCGGCCGCGAGCTTTTCGTCGAGCGAAATCGTGAAGCGTTCCATCACGAGGCCTTTTCAGTGCACCGTGCACACCATGCACGGGTCGAACGAGCGCACGACGTGCTGCACGGCGAGCGGCACCGCGTCGCCGTCTTGCACCGGCGTTCCCACCAGCGCCTGTTCCAGCGCGCCCGGAACGCCGTCGCAATCTCGCGGCGAGAAGTTCCACGTGGTCGGCGCGACGATCTGATAGTTGTGGATGCGCCCCTCGCGCACCTCCAGCCAGTGGCCGAGCGCACCGCGTGCCGATTCCACCATGCCGGCGGCGCTCGCCTCGCGGGGCATCGTTGCCTGATGGCACCAGGGTTCGCCGGGCCGCAGTTGCCGCACCCATCGCTGCATTGCCGGGATCACCCGTGCGAGCTCCAGCATCCGCGCGATGACACGGCTCGCGACGTTGCCCCCGTCTCGCGCAACCAGATCGCGGATCAACGGCTGGCCATCGACCACCTGGCGCGCGATCGCGCCCGCCTCGGCGACGCGCCCCCTCCAGCGCGGCGCCTTGCACCAGGTATAGGCGAGGGGCTTGTCTGCATCGGGCAGCGTGACGCCCTGCGAGGGATGCGAGACCGCCTGCACCGCCTCGAGCCAAGAATGGGAGACATCCTCGCTCAGTTCGCGCGGGTCGAGCGCATGCGGCACGCCGCCGTCCCAGACGCCCGCGGCGAAGAACCGGTTTGCGTCCTCGAGCGGATAGTTGCCATAGCTGATGAAGGTATCGGTGGCGCGGCCGAGCCGGTACAGATCGAGCTCGCGTGCGATCTCGAGGAACAGCCGGAAATCGCTGTGCGCAGGCGGCCGCGCGTCGCGCCAGGCGTCGAGCGCGGCCGCGTCGTGCAGACCCGCCACGGCTTCCAGCGCATCGCCGAAGAGCTCGCGCTCGAGCCAGTTGCGGAACCGGCGCAGCAGGGCTTCGATCCGGATGCATCCCGAGGTCTGCACCGGCCGGGTCGATCCACCGGGCTGGATCGCCAGCGTGTGCGGCCACTTCCCGGCGAGGTGGCCCATCAGTTGCAGAAAGGCCGCACGCGCGGGCAGCGCGTCGCGCACCGCGCTGCCGGTGACGGCCCTGAAGCGCGCCGCGGCCGCATCGAACCACGGCCGGCCGCGATAGGCCTCGCGGGCGAAGTCGGGCATGAAGAACAGATAGAAGTGCGTGAAGTGGTCAGCCAGGTTTTCGCACGCCAGCACGAGATTGGCGGCGATCCTCCCGTTGGGCGGCGCCTCGACGCCCATCGCTGCGGCCAGTGCGGCGGCGGCTGCCGCGGACTGCGACACCGAACAGATTCCGCAGATGCGCGGCGCGAATACGAGCGCGTCGAACGGATCCTTGCCACGCAGAATCAGCTCGAACCCGCGGAACATCGGGGAATTGACGTGCGCACTGCGCACTGCGCCATCGGCGAGCTCGAGCGTGACTTCGAGGTCGCCCTCGACGCGGTTGAAGGGTCCGACGACCAGACGGGTCATCGTCGCTCGCCCCACGCAAGGGCCCGGCGGGCGGCCCCGCCTGCGCCCGGAATGCGAACGGCTGTCGCCGGCGAGACGGCTCGCGCGGAATCGCTCACTTCAGCCCCGTCTTGCGCACGGCAGGCGTGACCACCAGGTGGTCAGCCGTGGCGTTCTCGCGCACGCGCCGCGGCGTCGCGGATTTCGACAGCGCGGCCAGCGCGACGAACCATGCCTTCGGCATGTCGGTCGGCAGGCCGATCGGGATGCCGGCGATCTTCGGCGTGCGCGCGAACGGATGCCCCGGCTCCTCGAAACCCGGTTCGGTGCAACTGATGCAGGCGTAGCCGCCGCGCGTGCACGAACCGACCCCGTTCCACGGCCGCAGGTTGCAGTCGGCATGCGCCTGCGTGCCCTTGCAGCCCATGTTCTCCATCAGGCAACCGAGGTCCGAGGGCTTCTCCGCACTGGCCTTGAATTCGTAGTATTCGTTGCGCGCGCAGCCGTGATGCACGAGCTGGTCGGCGTACAGCCGCGGCCGGCCGAGCGAGTCGAGATCGCCCTCGCCGAAGCCGCCCGATGCGATCGCGAGCAAGGTGTCGATCACCCAGTCCGGATGCACCGGGCAGCCGGCGACGTTGATCACCGGCAGCCCGCAGCCCGAACGGTAGCGCGCGCCGAGCAGCCCGCCCTTGAGCGCCCCTTCGTATTGCAGGCCGCAGGCATCGGTGGGGTTCGCGCCGGCCGCCGGGATACCGCCGTACGCGGCACAGCTTCCGATCGCCAGCGTGTAGCGGGCGCGCGCCGCGAGCCGCGCGATCCAGTCCGTCATCGCTCGCCCGGTGCCCGACATCCGGTGGAAGCGACCGCTGCGCTGCGGGCCGCGCAGCGCAGCGCCCTCGACGCAGAAAATGTCGAGCGGCATCCCGCCCTCGGCGCAGGCTTCGAGCACCTCGATCGCCTCGGCGCCGGTCCGTTCCGAAGTGGCCGGATGCCACAACAGCTCGACGCCGGCGTCGTGCAGCATGCCGAACGGTTCGCCTGCGTCCGAGCACAGCAGCGACATCGTGCACCCGCCGCAGCCACCGGACTGAAGCCACATCAGACTAAGCATGCTGCCCATTCCTCTTTTCCAGCCCGAAGCGCGTGAGCTTGGCCCGCAATCCGACGCGCGACAGCCCCAGCTCGTCGGCCACGCGCGTCTTGTTCCAGCGGTGACGCACCATCGCTTCCTTCAGCACGCGCGCCTCCAGCGAGTCGAGCCTCTGCTTCAGCGACCCGCTGATGCCCGAGAGCATGCGCAGTTCCGGCTCCTCCTCGGCGCTCGCGGCCTGCACCACGCGCGCGTTCAGCAGGTCGGCGCCCAGCCATTCGCCGTCGGCCAGTGCCAGCATGCGATGGACCTCGTTTTGCAGCTCCCGCACGTTGCCCGGCCAGCGGTACGCCGCGAGGCATTCGGTCGCCTCCTGCGTGAACCCCCTGGCCGGCTTCGCGAGCGCCCTGGCCGCGCGATCGAGCACGGCGCTCGCGATGAATGGGATGTCCGCGGGACGCTCGCGCAGCGGCGGCACGTGCAGCGTCATCGTCGTCAGCCGGTAGTACAGGTCCTCGCGGAAGCGGCCGCTGCGCACATCCTGTTCGAGATCGCGGTTGGTCGCGGAGACGACGCGTACGTCCACCGAAACGGTGCGCGAGCCGCCCACCGGCCGGATCTCGCCCTCCTGCAGCACGCGCAGCAGCTTCACCTGGAACGCCGCAGACGTCTCGCCGATCTCGTCGAGGAACATCGTGCCGCCGTCGGCTTGCTGGAACAGGCCGATGCGGTCCTCGTAGGCACCGGTGTAGGCGCCGCGCTTGTGGCCGAACAGTTCCGATTCGAGCAGCGTGTCGGGCAGCGCGCCGCAGTTCTCGACGACGAACGACTTGCCGGCACGCGCGCTGCGATAGTGCATCGCGCGCGCAAGCAGCTCCTTGCCGGTTCCCGACTCGCCGGTGATCAGTACCGGAATGTCATAGGGCGCGATGCGCTCGACGAGCCGGCACAGGTCGTTCAACGGGCTGTCGGGCGCACGCACCAGCCGGTCGGTGTCGAACTCGGCACTGACCCGCGAGCGCGCGGCCTCGACGCGCCGGCGCAGCACCGGAGCGGCCGTGCGCAGTTCCAGATCCATGCGCCGGTTCTCCTGCTGCAAGCGATGCAGCTCGGCCGCCGCGCGCACGGTCAGCAGCAGCGATTCCGGTTGCCACGGTTTGAGCAGGTACTGGTAGATGCCCGCATCATTGATCCCGGCGATGATGTCCTCGGTCTCGCTATAGCCCGAGACGATGATGCGCACCACGTCGGGCCAGCGCGAGCGCACTTCCTTGAGCGTCTGCACGCCGGACAGCCCCGGCATGCGCTGGTCGCACAGCATCACCTGCACGCTCTCGCGCTCCAGCAGCGCCAGTGCCTGTTCGCCGCTCGATACCGTGAGCACGCGGAACTCCTCTTCGAGCGTGCGGTGCAGCGTCTCCTGCGAGCGGATCTCGTCATCGACCACCAGGACCGTCGCGGGCGTCGTCATGATCCTCGCTCCGCCTCAGGCCGCGCGCGCCCGCCACAGGTCGCGACGGTGGATCGCCAGGTGCAGCGGCGTCCACGCATGAGGCACGCGATGCACGAAATGGTAGCGGGCCACGTGATAGCTCGGATCGAAGCCGTAGAAGTTGAGGTTCATGCGCGCGAGCTCCTCCTTGCGGTAGGCCGCGAGCGGCTTCGCGGCCTCGTCGCGCGCGCGTCTCGTGCGCTTGTGCGTGATCCGTTGCGCGAAATCCGGCCCCGCCGCCAGTTCGTATGCGATCGTCCTGACCCGGGCTTCGAACCGGACGCGGTCCGTGCCGAAGCATTCGTCGATCAGGTGCTCGCGCGCCGCCTCGGGCGCGCCGATCGGCAGCCGGTGTTCTGTGATCGCGTGCGCGCGCGCGTCCCCCACGCGACGCGGCAACAGATAGGTCCAGTATTCGGAACCGTACAGGTTGCCCATGCCCTTGTAATGCGGGTTCAGCACGACGGCCTCGCGTGCGAATACCAGATCGGCGGCCAGCGCGAGAA
>JBBIUI010000104.1:0-7281 GCA_037440385.1 Rhodocyclales bacterium
CGCCCGCCTCCCGCGGCGGCGCCTTCTTCCAGCAGGAATTTTCATCGTGGTGAGCTCATGAACCAGAAGAACTTCATCGTCCGCAAGGCCGCGGTGCTCGGCGCAGGAGTCATGGGTGCGCAGATCGCCGCGCATTTTGCCAATGCCGGCGTACCGGTCGTGCTGTTCGATCTGCCCGCGAAGGACGGTGAGGCCAATGGCATCGTCGTGCGGGCGATCGACGCTCTGCGCAAGCTCGAACCCGCGCCGCTCGCCGCGGGCGATCGGGCAGCCCTGATCGAGCCGGCCAACTATGGCCAGCACCTGGAGCGGCTGGCCGGCTGCGACCTCGTCATCGAGGCGATCGCCGAGAAGATGGAATGGAAGCTCGACCTGTACGCGAAGGTCGCGCCGTTTATCGCGCCGCATGCGATCTTCGCCAGCAATACCTCGGGGCTTTCGATCGACCGGCTCGCCGGCGCGCTGCCCGAGGCGCTTCGCGCGCGCTTCTGCGGCGTGCATTTCTTCAACCCGCCGCGCTACATGCAACTGGTGGAGCTGGTCGCGTGCGGCGCGACCGGGCCCCGGCTGCTCGACGATCTGGAAGGGTTCCTGACGACGACGCTGGGCAAGTCGGTGGTGCGCGCGCTGGACACGCCCAACTTCATCGCCAACCGCGTCGGCGTGTTCGCGATGCTGGCCGCGATGCATCACACCGAGCGGCTCGCGCTCGGGTTCGACGTCGTCGATGCGCTGACCGGTCCCGCGATCGGCCGTCCGAAGAGCGCGACCTATCGCACCGCGGACGTCGTGGGCCTGGACACGATGGCGCATGTGATCCGCACGATGCACGACAGCCTGCCGGAGGATCCCTGGCACCGCTACTATCGCTCGCCGGCCTGGCTCACCGCACTGATCGACAAGGGTGCGCTCGGGCAGAAGACCCGGGCGGGCATCTACCGCAAGGAAGGCAGGCAGATCCAGGTCATCGATCTGGCCACGCGCGAGTACCGCGCCTCGGCGGGCGAGCTCGATCCGGAAGTCGCCGCGGTCGTGAGAATCCGGAATCCCGCCGAGAAGTTCGAGAAGCTGCGTGCGCATCCGAGCGTGCAGGCGCAGTTCCTGTGGGCGATCTTCCGCGACGTGTTCCACTATTGCGCCGTGCATCTGGGCGCGATCGCGGACAACGCGCGCGATGTCGACTTCGCGATGCGCTGGGGTTTCGGCTGGAGTCAGGGCCCGTTCGAGACCTGGCAGGCCGCGGGCTGGCAGGCGATCGCGCAGGCGGTGCGCGAGGACATCGATTCGGGGAAGGCGATGGCGCAGGTGCCGCTGCCCTCGTGGGTGTTCGACGGGCGCGCCGGCGTGCATGGCCCGCACGGCTCGTACTCGGCGAGCGCCGGCACGGACCGTCCGCGCTCGGCGCTCGCCGTCTACCGGCGCCAGCTCTTCCCCGAGCGCGTACTCGGCGAAACGCAGGACACCGGCATCACCGTGTTCGAGAACGACGCGGTGCGCATGTGGCATACCGGCGATGACATCGCCATCGTGTCGCTGCGCAGCAAGATGAACACGCTGGGCCCGGACGTCGTCGAGGGACTCCTCGAGGCCTGCGAGCGCGCGCAAGCCGATTACCGCGCGCTGGTGATCTGGCAGCCGCGGCCGCCGTTCTCGGTGGGCGCGAACCTCGCCGCGCTCGCCCCCGCGGTGCAGGCGAAGGATTTCGCGGGGCTCGAAAAGGCGGTCGCGCGCTTCCAGCAGATGACCTCGCGGATCAAGTACGCGCAGGTTCCGGTCGTCGCCGCGGTCCACGGCATGGCGCTCGGCGGCGGTTGCGAGCTGGCGATGCACTGCGCCCGCGCGGTGGCGACGCTGGAATCGTATTTCGGCCTGGTCGAGGCCGGCGTGGGGCTGATCCCGGCGGGCGGCGGCTGCAAGGAATTCGGCTGTAAATAAGGTGAAGGCGCGGCGCGCATCGCCGGCGGCGACGTGTTCCTGTTCCTCCAGCCGCTGTTCCAGACCATCGCGATGGCCACCGTCTCGAAGAGCGCGCTGCACGCGCGCGAGCTCGGCTTCCTGCGCGAGGCCGATCCGGTGGTGTTCCATCCGCAGGAGGCGCTGCATGTCGCGAAGCGCACCGCCCTCGCACTGGCCGAAGCCGGTTACCGTCCCAGGAACGCGCCGCGCGCCGTCAGGGTCGCCGGACGCAACGGCGTCGCCACGCTCGAGATGATGCTCGTCAACATGCGCGAGGGCGGCATGATCTCGGCGCACGACTACCGCGTGGCGCGCGGGGTCGCCGTCGCGCTTTGCGGCGGCGAGGTCGAGACGAACGCACTGGTCTCGGAGGACTGGCTGCTGGCCGTGGAGCGGCACGAGTTCGTCGAACTGCTGAAGACCGGGGCGACGCAGGCCCGCATCGCGCACATGCTCGAGACCGGCAAACCGCTCAGGAACTGATGCGCATGGATGCGCGGGGCACGGATACGCGATCGCCGATGGACCGATGCCCCCCGCTCGTGCCCGCCTGGCGCGCTTCGCGCGTTGGGGCCGAACGAAGTCTCGACCGCGGCGATCGAACGAGTTTCACGGAGGCAACATGACCAAGCAGATCCAGGATGCCTATCTCGTCGCCGCCACCCGCACGCCGGTGGCCAGGATACGCGGCGCATTCCGCAACGTCCGCCCGGACGACATGCTGGCCCACGTGCTGCGCAGCGTGCTGGCGAAAGCTCCCGCGCTCGATCCGGCGCTCGTCGGCGATGTGATCGTCGGCTGCGCGATGCCCGAGGCCGAACAGGGCATGAACGTCGCGCGCATCGGCCTGCTGCTCGCCGGGCTGCCGAACGGCGTGCCGGGCATGACGATCAACCGTTTCTGTTCGTCGGGCGTGCAGGCGGTCGCACTGGCCGCCGACCGCATCCGGCTCGGCGAGGCCGACGTGATGCTCGCCGCAGGCACAGAGAGCATGACCTGCATGCCGCAGATGATGGGCAACAAGGTGTCGCTGAACCCGGCGGTGTTCGAGCGCGAGGAGAACATCGGCATCGCCTATGGCATGGGGCTGACCGCCGAGAAGGTCGCCGCGCAGTGGAAGGTCTCGCGCGAGGATCAGGATGCGTTCGCGCTCGCCAGCCACAAGAAGGCGATCGCCGCGATCGCCGCCGGAGACTTCGAGCCGGAGATCTCCCCCTACACGGTGCGCACCCACCTGCCCGATCCCGCGAGCGGCGCCGTGAGGATCGTCGAGCGCATCGTCGATACCGACGAAGGCCCGCGGCCGGACACGACGATCGAGAAGCTCGCGGCGCTGCGCCCGGTGTTCGCGGCCAGGGGCACCGTCACCGCGGGCAACAGTTCGCAGATGTCCGACGGCGCAGGTGCGGTGCTGCTCGTGTCGGGCAGGATCGCGCAGCGCTACGGCCTGACGCCGATCGCGCGCTTCTGCGGTTTCTCGGTCGCCGGTGTGCCGCCCGAGCTGATGGGCATCGGTCCGGTCGAGGCGATCCCGCGCGTGCTCGCGCAATCCGGCGTGAAGCTCGAGGATGTCGACTGGATCGAGCTGAACGAGGCCTTCGCCGCGCAGTCGCTGGCCGTGATCCGCACCGTGGGCCTCGACGAGCGCAAGGTCAATCCGCGCGGCGGTGCCATCGCGCTGGGCCATCCGCTGGGAGCGACCGGCGCGATCCGCACCGCGACCGTGCTGTCCGCGATCGAGCGCGGCCTCGCCAGGTACGCGATCGTGACGATGTGCATCGGCACCGGCATGGGTGCGGCCGCGTTGTTCGAACGCGTTTCGTAGCGGTCGGGCCCGGCGCGCGGTCGGCGCGAACGGGTGCGCCCGCCGGCGGTCCCACGTTGCCGCGGTCCGACCGTTTCCAAGATCGGCCGGTTCATGACGTTACCGCCGGCGCGTCTTCGCCGGCCTTCGCATCGAACTCGAATTCCGGCCGCTGCGGTCGGGGAAGGACCAGCATGAAGATCTGTCCGATTGCCCTCGCGGTCGGCTGCGCCCGCTGTCCGCTCGTCACGGTTTGCCCGCTCAAGCGCGTCGCGGGGGATTACCGGCCGAAGGAGCCCGCCGCACCGGTCGCGCGGAAACCCGACCCCGTGCCCCCGCGCGCGGCGGCCGGAAAGACCGGCGCATCGGCCGTGTCGCCGGGTGCACCGCCGCACCCGAAGCAGTCCGGCCGCCGCAAGAAGCGCACGCGCCGGGCGCCGGTTCGCTAGCGCAACCGTGCGGCGAGGTTGCCGAGCAGTTCGTGCAGCGCCACCGCGCTCGATCGCAACGCGGTCATGTCGGGAAGCTGCTCGACGAGGCTGAATGCGCCGCTGCCGGCGGGCACCCCGACCGGCGCCGGCACCGTCTCGATGCCGGCGTAGGCGAACTCGCGCCGCGCGCGGGCCATGTGGAAGGCGTGGGTCACCAGCACGACGCGGCCGACGCCCTCGCGCCGCAGGATCTGCGCGGCATAACGCGCATTCTCGTACGTGTCGCGCGACGCCGATTCGGTCCAGCGTACGCGGACGCGGAAGTCGCGCTCCAGTGCTTCGCGCATCAGTTGCGCTTCGGGGGTGCCGCCGAAGACCGAGCCGCCCGATACGAGCAGCGGCAGCGGCAGCCGGCGCGCGAGCTGGGCCGCGTACTGCACGCGCTGCAGCGAGAAACCGTTGAGCGCCTCGCCTCCCGCCTCGGCGGCCTCGCGCTTTCCGCCGGCGAGCACGACGATCGCCTGCGCCGAGCGCGCCGCGGCCAGATCGACCGGCTGCCGGTAGCCGAGCAGCGCGTGCAGCGCATCGGCGGTGATCGGCGTCGAGAGCGCGAGCAGCGTGAGTGCCCCGGTCCAGGCGAGCGCCGCGGCGAGCCGGCGCGCGCGGTTGCGCAGCACCAGCCCGGCGAAGATCCACAGCAGCGGGCCGAGCGGGGGCAGGATCAGCGCAGAGACGATCTTCTTGACCAGGAACACGCGAGCGCGCGGCCTTTCGCGTAACGGTATGCCATGCACCTGGCGCAGCCGCCCGATCGGCGGGCCGCCCGGTTTCTCGGATACTAACCCACGAACCGCATCCGACGTTCGCCGCGCGCGAGGAACACCGGTGTTCTTCGAGCGCCGGGGTCTGCAAGGGCGAACGCGCCGATCCGTTGTAGGCCCGCGTGGCGGACGACGAACGCCGGGGCGTGGCGAGCGCATGCGGCCCGCGCGGCACGTACATGAGGTGTGAGCACCAGATGAGCGCACCCCACCCGGGCGCCGGCAGCTGTGCGCCGTCGAACGGTGCGAAATACCAGGCGCATCCGGGCGACCGACGGCGCCAGCGCCGCGCGCGGGCCGGCGACAGCATGCTGCGCCGCTGGCATAATCCCGCAAACCGCGTCGCAGATCCTGCGTGACGGCGGTTTCGCGGACGACGACCGGAGGGCCTGCGCGCGACCTCGATCATGGCGGACAGAACGTACGGCTTCGACACCCTGTGCCTGCATGCGGGCCAGCAGCCCGATGCGGCGACCGGCGCGCGCGCGTTGCCGATCCATCAGACCACCTCGTACGTGTTCGATTCCGCCGACCACGCGGCAAGCCTGTTCAACCTGCAGACGTTCGGCAATGTCTATACGCGGCTGTCGAATCCGACCACCGCGGCGTTCGAGGAGCGCGTCGCGGCACTGGAAGGCGGCAGGGCGGCGGTTGCCGCGGCCTCGGGGCTCGCCGCCCAGACGGTGGCGCTGCTGACGCTGTGCGAGGCCGGCGACGAGATCGTCTCCGCGCGCACGCTGTACGGCGGCAGCTACACCCAGCTCGATTACAACCTGCGCAAGCTGGGGATCGCGACGACCTTCGTCGATTCCGACGATCCCGGGAACTTCCGGCGGGCGATCACCGGCAAGACCCGCTGCCTGTACGCCGAGACCATCGGGAATCCGCGGCTCAATGTCCTCGACATCGAGGCGGTCGCGGCGATCGCCCACGAAGCGGGCATCCCGCTGGTGATCGACAACACGCTGGCTTCGCCGTGGCTGTGCCGGCCGATCGGGCATGGCGCCGACATCGTCGTGCATTCCGCGACCAAGTTCATCGGCGGGCACGGCACGACGATGGGCGGCGTGGTCGTCGAATCCGGAAAGTTTCCATGGGGAAACGGCAAGTTTCCGGGCATGACCGAGCCCTCGCGAGGCTATCACGGCGTCATCTTCCACGAGACCTTCGGCGACTTCGGCTTCACGATGAAGGCGCGCATGGAGACGCTGCGCACCTTCGGTCCGGCGCTGTCGCCGTTCAACGCGTGGCTGCTGCTGCAGGGGCTGGAGACGCTGCACCTGCGCATGCAGCGGCACTGCGAGAACGCGGCCGCCGTCGCCGGGTTCCTGCAGGCCCACCCGCGCGTCGCGTGGGTGAACTATCCGGGACTGAAAGGCAGCCCCGATGCGGCGCTCGCGCGCAAATACCTGCCGCGCGGCGGCGGTGCGATCCTGACCTTCGGCATCCGCGGCGGCCAGGCCGCCGGCGAGAAATTCATCGAGGCGCTCCAGTTCCTGAGCCACCTGGCGAATGTCGGCGATGCGCGCTCGCTGGTGATCCATCCGGCCTCGACCACGCACCGGCAACTGTCCGCGCAGGAGCAGCTCGCCGCGGGCGTGCCACCGGACATGATCCGGCTGTCGATCGGCATCGAGACGATCGACGACATCGTGTGGGACATCGACCAGGCCCTCGCGAAGAGCGCCGCCTGAGCGATGGATCCGGGCACGATGGGCATGGACGAGATCGCGATGCTGGTCGCGGTCGCCGTTGCCGCGCTGATCGCGCTGGTGCTGATCCGGCTGTCCGGGCGCAGGCCGCCCGCGAGGCAGGCGGCCGATGCGCCGTGGCGCACGCAGATCGAGGAAGAGCTCGCTGCGCTGAAACAGGCGTTGGCGACCCTGCGCGAGGAACTGGCGCTGCTGCGTGCCGCGCGGGGGGTCGCGCCGCAATACGGCGAAGCGATGGCGTTGGCGCGAAGCGGCGTGGATGCAGCAGACATCGCTTCCCGCTGCAACCTGTCGGTGGCCGAGGCCGAACTGATCCTGGCGCTGGCCGACAAGCGGGATGCGGGCTAGCCGAGCGCCATCGCGAGGAGCCCGTCGGGCCGGCGTATCCCCGGCATCCTGTCATCACCAGGCGGCCGAAGTCCCGGCGTTCAGTCATTGCGAGGCGACCGAAGTTCCGGTGTTTCCGTCGTTGCGAGGAGGGCGAAGGCCGACGACCCCCATTTTCTGTCATTGCGAGGAGGCCGCAGGCCGACGAAGCAATCTCGCGCGAAGCGCGC
>JBBIUI010000105.1:0-6827 GCA_037440385.1 Rhodocyclales bacterium
GTGTTCTGACGGTTGCCACGGCGCCGCGCCCGCAGCACAATCGACCCCCACCCGGTCCGGGTGGGGGTTTCATTTTTTCGGGAGGTCGACATGATCGCGCGAACCACACCGGCAGTCGCGCTGGCCGTGCTGTGTGTATTTTCCGCGCCGGCGGCCGCATTGCCGATCGGCTCGGGCGAATCCGCGGCGGCGCCCCGGCCCGCCGCGGCCCCGAGCAGCCCGGCCGCGCAGCGTTACGGGCAGGCCACGCAGGCGCTGGCGCGCGGCGAGCTCGATGCGGCCGAGCGCGCCTTCCGGGAGGTCATGCGCATGGATCCGCGTTCGGCGCAGCCGCTGCTCGGGCTGGCCGAGGTCGCGCTGCAACGGCACCGGCACGACGATGCGTGGGCCTGGCTCGAACGGGCGCGCACGCTCGCACCCAGGAGCGCCGAGGTCCGTCACGCGATCGGCCGCTACCACATCGTCTCCCGGAAGTACGACAAGGCCGAAGCCGAACTGAAGGCGGCGATCGCGCTGGATGCGCGCAACGTGCGCGCGCAGCTCGACCTGGGCGATCTCTATGTCAATAACCTGAACAGCCCGATCCAGGCGATCCCCGCCTACCGCGCGGCGATCGCGATCGACCCGAAGCACGCCGGCGCCCACCACGGCCTGGGCATGGCGCTGATGGGCACCGGCAAGGCCGCGCTCGCCGAGGACGAGTTCCGCAAGGCGGCCGAGCTCGCGCCGGCCAATCCGCTGCCGCACCAGGCGCTGGGGCGGCTGTATGTCCGACAGGGGCTGCCCGACAAGGCGCTCGCGGCCTTCGCCGACGCGCTGAAGGTGCAGCCCGCGTTCATGCCGGCGGCCCTCGGCCGGGGCGACGTCTTTCTCGATCGCGGCGATCCGGTTTCGGCGGCGGCCGAGTACCGCCGCGCGGCGCAGGCCGCACCCGGATCCGACGTGCCCCAGGTCAAGCTGGGCATGGCGCTGCAGGCCGCAGGCAAGCCGGGCGAGGCGCAACAGGCCTACGAGGCGGCGATCCGGCTGAATCCGGCTGCGGCGCTCGCCTACAACAATCTCGCATGGCTCGCGCTGGAGCGGCGCGGCGACCTCGACCAGGCGCTCGTCTGGGCGAAGAAGGCGGTCGAACTCAGCCCCGTGATCGCATCCTTCCAGGACACGCTGGGCTGGGTGTATCGGGCGCGCGGCGAGCTGTCGCAGGCGCAGGACACGCTGCGCAAGGCCGCGAAGATCAAACCCGAATCCGCCGAGGTCTACCACCACCTCGGCATGGTCTATCTGGAACAGGACAAGCGCGCCGAAGCCGAACGCGCGTTCCGCGATGCGCTGCTGATCCGCAAGGATTACGCCCCGGCCCGCGAGGCGCTCGCCCGCCTGGGCCGGCAGCGCTAGCCCCGGCGGCTCGCTGCGCGGCCGGCGCCTGCAATGCATTAAGTTGCATAGGCTGGATCCTTGATGCAGTAGATTGCATGCGGCAGGGGCCCGTGCTATAAGAGGCGCGACCATCGTCAGGACGGGCGGAGCATGCGGCGGGAAGCGGATCGCAAGGCGGGCGGCGCGCGGTCGCCGGGCATCGGCGTGGTGAGCCGCGAGAGCTTCGCCGCGGGGGCCGGGCCGATGATCGTGTTGCGGCCGGGTGTCTCGGCGCGCGTGGCGCGCTGGCCGGACGATGAGCAGGTCGCGCTGCTGCTCGTGGCGGCGGGCGCAGCGCCGGTACCCGACGAGGGATGGAGCCTCGGGGAACTCGCGGCGGCGGTGCGCGGCGGGAGGATGCAGGCGTATTTCCTGTGCGCCATGGACGGGATCGAAGATGCCGGGCTCGCGGCCTTCGTCGAGGATCTCGGTCTGGCATTCCCGAGGCACTGATGGACGCGGGCGTGTTCGGCAGCATCGAGCGCTGGCAGGCGGCGCTCGACCGGCATCAGGCGCTGTTCGCCGATCTGGCGCCGGGATCGCGCGTGGCGTTCGTGCCGCGCGAAGGTTCCGGCATCCTGCCGGGCAGGCACCTCGCGGGAGTGCGCGAAGCGCACGCGCAGCGCGCGACGCCCATGCTCGCCTGGGAGGCGCGCAGCGGCGCGATGTGCGCGCTCGCAGGCACGTTCACCGGATTCGAGACGGCGGCGGCCGATCTGTTGTTCGTCGCCGACGACGAGGCGGCGGCGGGCCTGCGCGCGAGCCTCGATGCCGAGCCGCTGCGCGCGATGAAGCGGCTGATCCGCCGCGGCAACCTGATGTTCTACGTGTTCAAGGCGAAGCACGAGCTGCAGCAGGCCGGCTACGAGGATTTCCTCGATTCGCTCGGGCTCGCCTTCCTGGGTTCGTGCCGATGATCTTCCACAATCCGTCCGGCGCGCCCGAGCTCGCCTGCGAGCAGTGCGGCTGCCGCTGGTTCGACCGCATGACGGATCGCTGCTACGAGTGCGGTGCCCGGGTGTCGCCCGAGGCCGTCGCCGAGTTCCGGCTCGCGCTCGAACGATTCGACGCTCGGCGGCGTGCGCCGCCTCCTGAAGGAGAACGCAACGGTGAGTGAGACGGACGAACTGAAAAGGGCCCTGCGGAGCAAGGAAAAGGAATGGGAAGCGATGGTGCGCATCGCGCACGACTTCTTCCTGAACTGGCGCAGGGCGGTCGCCGAGCTGCATGGCGAGCGCGCGGCGCGCGCGGCGGAACTGCGCGCGTGGGAGCGCGTCGCCGAGGGCACGGCGAGCGCGCACCGCGCGCGCGGGGCCGCGCCGCAGGACATCGAGGCGCTCGCGGCGTCGATCGCGCGCGTGAGCGGCGTGATGCAGGAGACCGCGCACGTGGAGCGCGAAGGCGCCGACCGGCTCGTCGTGCATACCGCCTGCCCCTGGCCCGCCTCGTACCGCGCGTACGGCGCCGGCGCGACCTGCCAGGCCGGGTGCGACCACTGGTTCCGCGAGTCGGCGCGCGGGGTCTCGCCGGCGATCCGCGTCGTGACCGAGAGCGCGATCCCGGCCGGGGACGCCGTCTGCACGCGGCGCTTCTCGATCCTCGCGCAGGAGCCGCAGCGATGATGCTCGCGGACAAGGTCGCGGTGGTCACCGGCGCGGCGCAGGGCATCGGTGCGGCGATCGCGGCCGCCTACGCGCGCGAAGGCGCATCGGTCGGGCTTGCCGACGTCTCGCTCGCCGCGGCCGAGCAGGTGGCGCAGCGCATCCGCGAGGCGGGCGGAGAGGCGCTGGCGCTCGCGTGCGACGTCGCCGAACGCGGCGCGGTCGATGCGATGGCCGCAGCCATGCGGGATCGCTACGGGCGCGTCGACATCCTCGTCAACAATGCCGGCATCACGCGCACGGCAATGTTGCACAAGATGACCCGGGCCCAGTGGGATGCGGTGCTCGCGGTGCATCTGACCGGCAGCTTCAACTGCCTGCAGGCGTTCGCGCCGGGCATGATGGAGCGCCGCTACGGGCGCATCATCAACGTCAGCTCGGCGGCCGGCGTGCTCGGCACGATCGGCCAGATCAACTACAGCGCCGCCAAGGCCGGCATCCTCGGCCTGACGAAATCGGCGGCGAAGGAACTGGCGAAGTACGGCATCACCGTCAATGCGGTCGCGCCGGGCGCGGCCACGCCGATGACCGAGGTGATTCGCACCGACGAGCGCTTCAGGGACCGCTACCTCGAGCGCATTCCGATGGGCCGCTGGGCGCAGCCCGAGGAGATCGCGCCGGTGTTCGTGTTCTTCGCCTCGGAGGCGGCCGGCTACGTGACCGGGCAGGTACTCGCCGCGGACGGCGGCATGACCATCTACTGATGCGCGCGCGATCGGCCGGCGTATCACGTTCGCGCACGGGGATGGCGAGCGTGCCGCAGTGCGCGCAGCGGTCGCGTCGCCTGCTTTATAATACATACGATGTGCTATAGTGCATCAATGCTGTAACACTTCCAGATGCCAGGGCAGTTCGAACCGGAGGACCGATCATGAGCGACGACAAACCGCGTTTCCGCTGGGAGGATCCGCTGCTGTTCGAGGACCAGCTCGGCGAGGACGAGCGCATGGTCCGCGATGCGGCGCGTGCCTACTGCCAGGGCAAACTGGCGCCGCGCATCGTCGAGGCCAACCGGCACGAGCGCTTCGACCGCGAGATCTTCAACGAGATGGGCGAGCTGGGCTTCCTCGGCCCGACCATCGAGGGCTACGGCTGTGCCGGCGTCAATCACGTCTGCTACGGGCTGATCGCGCGCGAGGTCGAACGGGTCGATTCCGGCTATCGCTCGATGATGAGCGTGCAGTCCTCGCTGGTGATGTATCCGATCCATGCCTACGGCACGCAGGCGCAGCGTGAGAAGTACCTGCCCCGGCTCGCGCGCGGCGAGTGGGTCGGCTGTTTCGGGCTGACCGAGCCCAATCACGGCAGCGATCCCGGCGGCATGCAGACGCGCGCGAGGAAGGTCGCGGGGGGCTACAGCCTGCAGGGCGCGAAGATGTGGATCACCAACTCGCCGGTCGCGGACGTGTTCGTCGTATGGGCCAAGGATGATGAAGGCGTCATCCGCGGCTTCCTCCTCGAGCGCGGCATGAAGGGCCTGTCGGCGCCCAGGATCGAAGGCAAGTTCAGCCTGCGCGCGTCGATCACCGGCGAGATCGTCATGGACGAGGTGTTCGTGCCCGAGGACAACCTGCTGCCCGGCGTGCGCGGCCTCAAGGGCCCGTTCGGCTGCCTGACCAAGGCGCGCTACGGCATCGCCTGGGGCGTGCTCGGCGCGGCCGAGTTCTGCTGGCAGGCGGCGCGCCAGTACACGCTCGACCGGGTGCAGTTCGGCCGCCCGCTCGCGGCCAACCAGTTGATCCAGTGGAAGCTCGCCAACATGCAGACCGAGATCGCGCTCGGGCTTCAGGCCTGCCTGCGCGTGGGCCGGCTGATCGACGAGGGCAGGGGCACGCCGGAGATGGTCTCGCTGATCAAGCGCAACCACTGCGGCAAGGCACTGGACATCGCCCGCAATGCACGCGACATGCACGGGGGCAACGGCATCGCCGACGAGTACCACGTCGTGCGGCACATGATGAACCTCGAGGCGGTCAACACCTACGAGGGCACGCACGACATCCACGCGCTGATCCTCGGACGCGCGCAGACCGGCATCGCGGCATTCGGCGGGTGAGGCGGCCCGATCGGCTCACAGGTCCGGCACACCGAGCGCCATGCTCTCCGAGTTCCTCCAGTTCCTGTTCTCGGGCATCACCAACGGTTCGATCTACGCGCTGGTCGCGCTGGGCTTCTCGATCATCTTCAATGCGAGCGGCGTGATCAACTTCGCGCAGGGCGAGTTCATCATGATCGGCGGCATGGTGACCGTCTTCCTGGTCAAGCTGGGCGTGCCGATCTGGGCCGCGGTCGCGCTCGCGGTGGCCGTTGCGCTGCTGGTGGGCCTGGCGCTCGAGAAGCTGGCGATCGAGCCCGCGCGCGACGGCGGCGTGGTCTCGCTGATCATCATCACGATCGGGGCGTCGATCTTCCTGCAGGGCGTGGCGCAGGTGGTCTTCGGCAAGGGCCAGCACGCGCTGCCGGCGTTCTCGGGCGATGCCCCCATCCGCATGCTGGGCGCCACGCTGCTGCCGCAGAGCCTGTGGGTGATCGGTGTCACCGCGCTGATGGTCGCGGCGCTGTGGTGGTTCTTCAACCGGACGCTGGCCGGCAAGGCGATGCTGGCCACCGCCGCGAACCCGCTCGCCGCGCAGCTCGTCGGCATCAACACCCGGCTCGTCCTGCTGCTGTCCTTCGGGCTCGCGGCCGTGCTCGGGTCGGTGGCCGGCATCATCGTCGCGCCGATCACGCTGACATCCTACGACGTCGGCATCATGCTCGGCCTCAAGGGCTTCGTCGCCGCGACGCTCGGCGGGCTGGGCAGCTTCGGCGGCGCGGTGCTCGGCGGCGCGCTGCTCGGCATCACCGAGGCGATGGCGGCCGGCTACCTGTCCTCGGAATACAAGGACGCCGTGCCCTTCGTGCTGATCATCCTGATCCTGTTCTTCCTGCCGCGCGGGCTGTTCGGCGCGCGCATCACGGAGCGGGTGTGAGCATGTGGAGCGATCCGCGCAAGGGCCCGCTGGCCGCGACCGCGCTGATCGTCGCGTTGCTGCCGGCATTGCTGCCGAACAGTTTCTACTTCGACGTCGCGATCCGCATCTATCTGAATGCCATCGTCGTGGTCGGGCTGAACCTGCTGATCGGCTACGCGGGACAGATCAGCCTGGGGCATGCCGGCTTTCTCGGCATCGGGGCGTACGCGTCGGCGATCCTTACCAGCCGCTACGGCTGGCCGCCGCTCGCGGCGATGGCGGACGGCACAAGCGCCGTCGCGGCGATCGCGTTCGTGGTCGCCCGGCCGATCCTGCGGCTCAAGGGCCATTACCTCGCGATGGCCACGCTGGGCATGGGCATCATCGTCTACATCGTGCTGACGACCGAGTCGTCGTGGACCGGCGGGCCGGACGGCATGGCGGTGCCGGCCTTCTCCGTGTTCGGTGCCGAACTCGCCGGGGAGAAGAGCTGGTACTGGGTCGCGGGGGGGCTGCTCGTCGTCGCGATCCTCGCCGCGTGCAATCTGATCGATTCGCCGGTCGGGCGCGCGCTGCAGGCCGTGCATGGCTCGGAGGTCGCCGCGCAGGTCGCCGGCGTGGATACCGCGCGCTGCAAGGTGATGGTGTTCGTCCTCTCGGCGGTGTTCGCGAGCCTGGTGGGCAGCCTGATGGCGCATTATGTCGGCTTCATCACGCCGCAGTTGTCCGGCTTCTTCCACTCGATCGAGCTGGTGACGATGGTCGTGGTCGGCGGCATGGCCTCGACGCAGTGGTT
>JBBIUI010000106.1:0-6613 GCA_037440385.1 Rhodocyclales bacterium
GTTCCGGGGCCCGACTCCGCTCGACCGGCTGCGGTGACGCCCGATGCGCGCGAGCCGGCTCAGCCGGTCGCCGCGCCCACCGCGAGGGTCCCGCCGGCTGCCGTCCCGCCGGCTGCCGTTGCGCCGGCTGCCGTTGCGCCGTCTGCGGAAGGGCCCGCCCCCGGAGCGCAGCCTGCCCGGGCGCAGTCTGGCGAAGCGCCGCACGAGGCGAAGGCCGCTTCCGGGGCAACGAGCGCGCCGCCGCCCGCGCAGCAGGCTGTCGGATCGGCGCACGCGTTGCCGGGCACGACCTACCTTTCGGCCGATCGCCTGACCGGGGTCACCGGGGAGCCACCTCGATATGCCGGAGCCGTGCAGCTTCGCCGGGACGGGCGCGCGATCTCGGCCGACCGCATCCGCTACCTGCACGGCGAAGATGCCGTCGAGGCCGCCGGGAACGTCAGGCTCACCGAGAATCTCGACGCGATCAGCGGCCCGAAACTGTGGCTGCGGATGAGCGATCACACCGGGTACTTCGAGCAGCCGCGCTATTCGATCGCGCGCAAGTCCCGCGGCCTGCCGGCCGGCGGCGTGGCGACCGCATCGGGGGGCGCCGACCGCGCAGAGCTGACCGGCCAGGATCACTACAGGCTGAGCAATGCGACCTACAGCACCTGCCGGGCGGATGAGCCCGACTGGTTTCTCGCGGTGCGCGATCTCGAGCTCGATTACGAGCGCGAAGTGGGCGTCGCGCGCGACGCGAAGCTCGTGTTCGAAGGCTTCCCGTTGTTCTATACACCGTGGATGGACTTTGCGCTGAACGACCGGCGCAAGTCCGGCATCCTGGCACCGACGCTGGGCAACTCCACCCGTACCGGGATCGACCTGACGGTACCCTTCTACTGGAACATCGCGCCGAACCGCGATGCGACGATCGCGCCGCGCATGATGACGCGGCGCGGGGCCATGCTCGGCGGCGAGTTTCGCTACCTCGAACCCGCCTACGCGGGATCGACGCAGGTCGAGTGGCTGCCGAAGGACCAGGTCACCGATCGGCGCCGCAGTTTCTACACCTGGCAGCACGCGCAGCGTTTCGCACCGGGCCTGGCCGGCTCGATCAATGTCAGCGGCGTATCCGACGATACCTATTTCACCGACCTGTCGACGCGCATCGCCTCCACTTCCCAGCGCAACCTGCTGCGCCAGGGCAGCCTCGGATACACCGGCCAGTGGTGGAATGCCGAGCTGATGGTGCAGCGTTACCAGACGCTGCAGGATGCCAGCCTGCCGCGGGTCGACATCCCCTACGATCGCCTGCCCGTGATCACGCTGAACGCCGCGGTGCCGGGGCCGCGGCGCGCGCAGCTCGCCTTCGACGGGGAGCTGGTCAATTTCAGCCACCCCGATCTAACCGAAGGCCAGCGCGTCGTGGCCTACCCGCAGGTGACGCTGCCGCTCGCGAGCCCCGCCGCCTACGTGACCCCCAAACTCGGCGTGCACGTGAGCCGTTACCAGCTCACGCGAGAGCCTGCCGGCACGCCCGACCGGATCACGCGGACGCTGCCGATCGCGAGCGTCGACTCCGGCGTGAGCTTCGAGCGCGATTTCGGCTGGAACGACCGGATGCTGACGCAGACGCTGGAGCCGCGGCTGTATTACCTGTACGTTCCCTTCCGCGACCAGAGCCGGATTCCGGTCTTCGACACCGCCGCGGCGGACTTCAACTTCGCCCAGATCTTTTCCGAGAACACCTTCGTCGGCAAGGACCGCATCGCGGATGCGAACCAGGTGACTGCGGCCGTGAGCTCGCGGCTGATCGACCCGGCCAGCGGAGCGGAGCTCATCCGAGCGATGCTCGGCCAGCGGATCTACTTCCAGTCCCCGCGAGTGACGCTGCCCGGCATGGCGCCGCCGGACCGGCGTTCCTCCGATCTGCTCGCCGCGCTGACCGGGCGCGTGACGCCGGCGCTCTCGCTCGACGCGGCCTGGCAATACAATCCGAAGCAGGACCGCCAGGAGCGCTTCAATCTCGCCGCCCACTACCAGCCCGGATTCGCTCGCGTGATCAACGCCGGCTACCGGTACCAGCGCGACGTGGTGCGCGAGATCGACACCTCCGCGCAGTGGCCGATCGGCGGGCGCTGGCACGGCGTGGGCCGCTACAATTATTCGTTCCAGGACAACCGGCTGGTCGAAGCGATCGCCGGACTCGAGTACGACGCCGGCTGCTGGATCCTGCGCACCGTGTTCCAGCGTTTCGCCACCGCGACCCAGACGACGAACACGGCCTTCTTCGTGCAGCTCGAACTCAACGGGCTGTCGCGCATCGGTTCCAATCCGCTCGAGCTGCTCAAGCGCAGCATCGCGGGCTACGGGCGGATCAATCAGCCGGTCTCGGATCCGGTGTTCGGCGTGCGCTAGCGCCCCCATGACATGAGAATCTTCCCGACCGTCGTTCTGCTGGCCGCCGCGGCGACCGGAATTCAGGCCGCCGCCCAGGTCCGCGACGCCGCCCCGCTCGAGGCCGACCGCATCGTCGCGGTCGTCAATCACGAGGTCATCACCCGCTCGGAACTGGACCGGCGCGTCGCGGAACTCGAGCAGCAGTCCGCGCGGCAGAAAACGCCGCTGCCGCCGCGCGCCCAGGTCGAGAAACGGGTGCTGGAGCGCATGATCATCGATCGAGCGCAGTTGCAGCTCGCGCAGGAAACCGGACTGAAGGTCGACACTGCCCAGCTCGACCTGACGCTGTCGCGCATCGCCGAGAACAACAAGATGAGCCTCGCCGAGTTCCGCGCCGCGATCGAACGCGACGGCATCGCCTGGGATCGGTTCCGCGAGGACATCCGCAGCGAGATGGTGATCACACGGCTGCGCGAACGCGAGGTCGACAACCGCGTCGTCGTCTCCGACGGCGAGATCGAGAACTACCTCGCGAGTCCGGCGGCGCGCGCGGGCAGCGCCGAGGAATACCGGATCGCGCACATCGTCGTGCGCCTGCCCGAACAGGCGGCGCCCGAACGGATCGAGCGCGTGCGCGCGCGAGCGCTCGAGGCGCTCGACCGGATCCGCGGCGGCAGCGACTTCGCGCAGGTGGCGGCGAGCTATTCGGAAGTACCCGACGCCCTGTCGGGCGGCGAGCTCGGCTGGCGCACCGCGGCGCGGCTCCCCGCGCTGTATGCCGAGGCCGTGGCATCGATGAAACCGGGCGCGACCAGCGAAGTGCTGCGCAGCCCGGCCGGATTCCACATCGTGCGGCTCATCGACCGGCGCGGCGGCTCGGCGCTCGATGGCAAGGTGGAACAGACGCATGCCCGGCACATCCTGATCCGCACCGGCGAGCTGGTCTCGGAACCCGAAGCCCGGCGCAAACTCGCGGACCTGAAGGAGCGCCTCGATCACGGCGCGGATTTCGCCGAGCTCGCACGGCTGCATTCGAACGACCTGTCGGCCTCGCGAGGCGGCGACCTCGGCTGGATCTATGCCGGCGACACCGTGCCCGAGTTCGAGCGCGCGATGCAGGCGCTGAAGCCCGGCGAGATCAGCGCACCGGTGCATACTCCATTCGGATGGCATCTGATCCAGGTCCTCGAACGGCGCGTCGAGGACGCCTCGCCGGAGCGCCGGCGGCTCGCCGCGCGCGCCGCGCTGCGCGAGCGCAAGGCGGACGAGGCGTATCAGGAATGGCTGCGCCAGTTGCGCGACCGCGCCTACGTCGAGATCCGGCTCGAGGACAACTGAACGGGTGGTTCGCGACGTGAGTCTGCCGGCGATCGCCGTCACCAGCGGGGAGCCCGCCGGGATCGGACCGGAACTGTGCGCGGCGCTCGACGCGCTCGGCGGCGCACGCTGGATCGTGCTCGGCGATGCGGCGCTGCTCGCCGGGCGTGCCCGGGCGGCGGGGCACGACGTGCGCTGGGCGTCCTATACCGGCGGCGATCCGGGCGGCGTCGCGCGCCCGCAGGTGCTGCACGTCCCGCTCGATGCGCCCAGTCATGCCGGCCGGCTCGATCCCGCCAACGGCCGTTACGTGCTGCGTCTCATCGAGCGCGCCGCGCGCGGCTGCCTCCGGGGCGAGTTCGCCGCGATGGTCACCGCGCCCGTGCACAAGGGCGTCATCAACGACGCCGGCGTGCCATTCACCGGTCATACCGAGTACCTGGCCGGGCTCACGCGAACGCCACGGGTCGTGATGATGCTGGTGGGCGGCGGGCTGCGGGTCGCGCTGGCGACGACGCACCTGCCGCTCGCGGAGGTCGCGCGCGCCATCACGCGCGAGGAGCTCGAGCGGACGTTGCGCATCCTGCACGCCGAGCTGATCGCGAAATTCTCGATTTCCGCCCCGCGCATCCTGGTCGCCGGGCTGAACCCGCACGCCGGAGAAGGCGGCCACCTCGGACGCGAGGAAATCGACGTGATCGAACCGGTGCTGGAACGGCTGCGCGCACAGGGCATGCGGCTCGAAGGCCCGCTGCCCGCGGATACGCTGTTCGTGCCACACCGGCTCGCGGCCTGCGACTGCGTGCTGGCGATGTACCACGACCAGGGCCTGCCGGTGCTCAAGTACGCGAGCTTCGGCCAGGGCGTGAACGTCACGCTGGGCCTGCCGATCGTGCGCACCTCGGTCGATCACGGCACCGCGGTCGAGCTGGCCGGCAGCGGGCACGCGGACCCCGGCAGCCTGCTCGCCGCGGCGCGCCTCGCGCTCGAGCTCGCGCGCGCCCGGCCGGCGTGAGCAGCCATCGGCCGCGCAAGCGTTTCGGCCAGCACTTCCTGACCGACCGCAGCGTCATCGCGCGCATCCTCGATGCGATCGCGCCGGCACCGGACGATCGCATCGTCGAGATCGGCCCCGGGCTGGGTGCGCTCACCGTCGCGCTGGCTGCGCGCGTGCCGCACCTGGATGTCATCGAGCTGGACCGGGATCTCGCGGCCCGGCTGGCCGCCGCATGGCCGCCCGCGAGGCTCACCGTGCACGCGGGCGACTGCCTGGCGTTCGATTTCTCGGCACTGGGCTGCGAACTGAGGTTGATCGGCAACCTGCCCTACAACATTTCGACACCGCTGCTGTTCCATGTCGCCGCACAGGCCGGAGTCATCCGCGACGCGACCTTCATGCTGCAGAAGGAGGTCGTGCAGCGCATGGCGGCCATACCGGGCAGCGCTGCCTACGGAAGACTGTCGGTCGGCGTGCAATACCGCTTCGAGGTCGCCGAGCTGTTCGACGTGCCGCCCGAAGCGTTTTACCCGATACCCGCGGTGGTCTCGGCGGTGGTGAGGATGGTGCCGCGTCGCATGCGTGCAGCATGCGATGAGCCGGCCCTCGCACGGATCGTCGCCGCCGCGTTCGGCCAGCGGCGCAAGACGCTGCGCAATTCGCTTCGTGGCGAGCTGCCGGAATCGGCGCTCGTGGAACTGGGGATCGATCCGCGATCTCGCGCGGAGGATCTCTCGCCGGACGACTTCGTCCGCCTCGCCAACCGGGCGGCCTCGCGGCCCCCCGGCTGAGCGGGCTTGCTTCAGGAAGCCTTGTTGCCGGTCACCGGGCAGGTCCTCAGACCGAGCAGCGAATACAGCGGGCACCAGCCCATCAGTCCGGTCGCCAGCGGCACCACGCCTATCCACGTCCACGGCGCACCGATCCCCATGATCGCGAGCACGATCAGGATCGCCCCGCCGGCGATGCGCAACACCTTGTCGATTCCACCCACGTTCTTCATCTCGGTTCCTCCGGTTGTCGATGATGCCGGCGCATTACACCATCGGCGGGCGACGCCGATCTGTAACCTCGGTTACAAGCGGGCGCGCGCCATCACTGCCCGGTCGCGGCGATGCGCCGCAGCCCGGCCGGATCGAGGATCTCGACCTGTTCGCGCCCGAGTGCGACCAGCCCCTGATCGGCGAACCCCTTCAGCAGCCGCGTGACGATCTCGCGCACGCTTCCCAGCTCATCCGCGAGACGCTGGTGCGTCGTGCGCAGCATCCGGCCCTTGCCGAGCAGCAGCGCGGCGAGCCGCTGGTCCAGCTTGCGGAACGCGACCTCCTCGACGAGCTGCATCAGGCCGGCGATGCGCTCGGCGAACAGCGAGAACAGGAAGTCGCGAAACGGCGGTTCGTCGAGCAGCGCCGCGAAGCACTCGCGCGGCAGCATCATCAGCGCGGTGTCGAGCTCGGCAACGCCGCGCGCGTTGTACTCGGTGCGCCCCAGCAGGCAGCTCGAGGAGATGATGCAGGTCTCGCCCGGGCCCACCCGGTACAGCGGCAGCTCGCGCCCGTTGGGGGCGGCCTTCGCGACGCGGATCGAGCCTTCCAGCACCAGCGGAAACCCGCGGCAGGGATTGTGCTCGTCGAACAGCACGGTGCCCGCCGGTACGCGCACGGTGTGCGCCGCGCCGATGCAGCGATCCAGCGCATCGCGCCGCACTCGCGCGAACACCGGGTAGAGCGCGACGAGCGCGCCGGCATCGGGCGGGCGCTCCACGCTCATGCCAGCTCCACGATGACAGGAGCATGATCCGAGGGCCGCTCGGCGCCGCGCGGACCGGCATCGATCCGGCATCCCCGCGCGCGCGGGGCCAGCGCGCGCGACAGCAGGATGTGATCGATCCGCAACCCCATCTTGCGCCGGAACGCG
>JBBIUI010000107.1:0-6392 GCA_037440385.1 Rhodocyclales bacterium
GTGTGGGAACGGCTTCGTGAGGAAGGCGTCGACGGCGAGCGCGGAGTGCGGCTCGCGGATCTCGTCCTCGCCGAAGGCGCTGACCAGGACGAGGACGGGCGGCGCGCGCAGGCTCGCATCGGCGCGCAGCATCCGCGCGGCCTCCAGGCCGTCCATGCCCGGCATCTTCCAGTCGAGGAAGACGAAACGATAGGGATCCTCGGCATCGGCCGCGCGCACCGCCGCGAGCGCTTCCTGCGCCGAGCCCGCGACGGCGACGCGCAAGCCTTCGTCGGTCAGCGCCTCGGCGAGCGCATCGCGCGCAGCCGGATGATCGTCCGCGACCAGCGCGCGCCGGCCTGCGAGCGTGCCGTCCGCCGCCTGCACGGGCTCCTGCGGCAGCGCGCCGAAACGCGCGGTGAAATGAAACGTGCTGCCGCGCCCCGGTGCGCTTTCCGCCCAGATGCGCCCGCCCATCAGCTCGACGAGACGCTTGCTGATCGACAGCCCGAGCCCGGTGCCGCCGAACCGGCGCGTGGTCGATCCGTCGGCCTGCGTGAAGGGCTGGAACAGTCGGGCGGCCTCGTCCTCGCTCAAGATCGGAAGAGCATCGCGCACCGCGAAATGAAGCTCGACGTGCTCCGCTGTGACCGCGGCCGGCTCGACGATGACGTCGATCTCGCCGAGCTCGGTGAACTTGATCGCGTTGTTGGCCAGGTTCGTGAGTACCTGGCCGAGCCGCAGCGGGTCCCCGGCGAGCCGGTGCGGCACGGCCGCCGGCACGCGGAACAGCAGTTCGAGCCCCTTGTCGCAGGCGCGCTGGCCGAGCACCGTCGCGACGCGTTCCAGCACGTCGTCGAGCCGGAATCCGACCCGCTCGAGCTCGATCTTGTCCGCCTCGATCTTGGAGAAGTCCAGCACGTCGTTGATGATGGCCAGCAGCGAGTTCGCGGCGCCGTGGATCTTGCCGACATAATCGCGCTGCTTGCCCGTGAGCTCGGTCTGCAGCGCGAGGTGGGCCATGCCGAGGATGGCGTTCATCGGCGTGCGGATCTCGTGACTCATGTTGGCGAGGAACATGGACTTGGCGCGCGTGGCCTCCTCGGCGCGCTCCTTGGCCTCGCGCAGCGCGTCCGCCGCCCGCTTGCGCTCCGAGATGTCGCGCACCGACGCGGACACCGCGGGCGGTTCCCCCTCCAGGCCGGGCAGCGGGCTCAGTCCGATCTCGACCGGAAACTCGTTTCCGTCCTTGCGCCGGGCATACAGCTCCAGCCCGCCGCCCATCGCACGCGTGACCGCCGAACGCTGGTAATGATGGCGATGCACGGGATGGCGCTCGCGCAGCCGCTCGGGCACCAGCAGCTCGACCGGTTGACCGATCAGCTCCTCGCGCGCATAGCCGAACAGCTCCCCGATCTGTGCGTTCGCGAGCGTGATGCGGCCGCTCGCGTCGACCACGAGCAGCCCGTCCGGCGCGGTCTCCAGGATGCCCCGGTACCAGTGTTCCGTCTTGCGCACGAGCTCCGCGGCCTGCTTGATGTCGGTGACATCGAGCCAGTAACCGTTCCAGACCCAGGCCCCGTCGCCGAGCCGCTGCGGGAGCGCTTCGTGCCGGATCCAGCGGATCTGTCCGTTCAGGCGCACGCGGTATTCACAGAAGAAGCGTTCGTGCCGTTCGATGACCTGCTCGATCAGCGCGCGCACACGCGGCACGTCCTCTTCGAGCACATTGCGCCAGCGCGCGGGTTCGTCGGCGCGCAGCGTGTCCAGATCGACGCCCAGCACGTCGATGACCTTCTTGCTGATGAAGGTGTAGCGGCGCGAGCCGTCGGCATCCACCCGGATCTGATAGACCGCGCACGGCAGCGCGTCGCTCATGTCGAGCAGGCGCCGGCGCGAGGCCTCGGCGATCGATTTCGCGTCGATCAGCGCGCTCTCGGCATGGCGCCGCTCGCTGATGTCGCGCACGAAGGCGATCGAATGCCATTGTCCTTCGCTGCGGTAGGCGGCTCGGGCGATTTCGAGCGGGATCTCGTGCCCGTCCTTGTGCATGCCTTCGAGCCCGATCACGCTGCCGGTCGCATCCCTCCTGCCGCGAGCGGCGAGCCGCGCCATCGCCTCGCGCGCTTCGGGCGGCCGGTGCTCGGGCGCGAGCAGCTCGCGCACGTCGCGCCCGAGCACCTCGTGTTCGCGGTAGCCGAACAGCCGTTCGGCCGCCGCGTTCCAGTAGGTGATGCGCCCGTCCTGGTCGGCCGTGATGACGCCTTCGGGGGCGGACTGCAGGATGGTGCGCAGGCGTTCCTCGTTTTCCTTCAGCGCCTCCTCGAGCAGGCGCCGCCGACGGATTTCCGCATGCATGCGCCGGTTGGCGATGAGCACGATGATCATCACCGACAACAGCGCGACGAGCACCGGACCGGCCACCGCGGCGATCCGGTTCCAGTCGGTCTCGCCTTCCAGGCGCACCGCCAGCCAGCGGTTGCGGATGTGCCGGTCTTCCTCTTCGGGGACGGCGTCGAACACCTTGTCGATCGCCGACGCGAGCTCCGGCCAGTCGGGCCGCACCGCGAAGCGCAGCTCGTAGCGTGCGTGCTGGACCGTCGTGGCGATCTTGAGCCGGCCGGCGTACTCCGCCTGGATCATCTCGCCGGCAGTGGCGATGTTGTGGATCGCGGCGAACGCCTGGCCTCGCTCGACCGCGCGCAGCGCCGCGCGCAGGTCGGTGGAGGGCAACTGGCGGATGCGCGGATGCTCCAGCGCGAGCTGCTCGGCGAGCGCCGATCCCTTCGGCACGGCGACCGTCCTGCCGTCGAGGTCGCTCAGGCCGAGCACTCCGGTCTGTACCGCCGCCACGACGATCGCCCACGGACTGGTGAGGTAAGGTGCCGAGAAGCGCAGGCGCTGCGAGCGCGACGGCGTCCATTGGGTAGCGGCGAGCGCGTCGAGCTTGCCTGCGAGCAGACGGGCCTCGAGCGCCTCGGCGCTGCGTGCGGTCACGATCGAGAACTGCAGCCCGAGCGTGCGGGCGATGATGCCCGCATAGTCTGCGGCGATGCCCTGATGCGTGCCGCCGGCATCGACATAGTCGAACGGGGCATTCGCCGCGACCACGCCGAGGCGCACCCGCGGATGCTCCTTCAGCCAGCGCTGCTCGGCTTCGGTCAGCTTGACCGCGTAGGCCGGTTCCTGGGCCGCGGGCCGGTCGGCCGCGGCTGCCGGAGACATGCTTTCAGCATGAACCCCGAGCCAGGGCGCCGCCGCCAGGCCGGCGACGGCGGCAACCTTGCGCGCGGTGCGGAACATGGGGCGGTTCTCGCAGGGGCGGGCACCGGGCCCCGCCGGGCCGGCCCGGGTTATTCGACCTTGGCCTTGCCGCGCAGCTCGGCCAGGTGCCGTTCGATGATCTGGCGCTGCATGTTCTGGCTCAGCTCGGCCTTGGCCTCGTCGAAGCCCGGCAGCTTGCGCTCGCGCACGTCGTCGAGCTGGATCACGTGGTAACCGAAGTCGCTCTTGACCGGCTCCGTCGTGTACTTGCCCTTTTCCAGCTTGACCAGCGCATCCGAGAACGGCTTCACGTAATTGGCGGGCGAGCTCCAGCCGAGGTCGCCGCCGCGATCCTTCGATCCCGGATCCTTCGAGTCCTTGGCCAGTTCCTCGAACTTGCCTCCGCCCTTGAGCTTGTCGATGATCGCCTTGGCATCGCCTTCCTTCTCGACCAGGATGTGGCGGGCCTTGTATTCCTTGCTGCCGAGGCGCGCGACGACCTTGTCATATTCCTTCCGGACCGCGCCGTCGTTGAGCGGATGGCTGCGGACGTAATCCTGGATGTAGGCCTGGATCAGCGCGACCTGGCGCGCCATGTCCATCTGTGCGGCGATTTCCGGCTTCTTGTCGAGCCCGCGCTTGCGGGCTTCCTGGAAGATCACCTCGCGCCGTATCAGCTCCTCGCGCACGTTGGCGGCCAGGTCGGCGCCGTCCGCGGCACCCTGTGCGCGCTGGCCGGCCATCAGCACGTCGGCACGAATCTTCGGAATCGCGATGCCATTGACGGTTGCAACCGCCGTCTTGGCGGGCGCCTTGGTCTGCTGGGCCGGCACCGCAGGGCTGAGCAGCGCGGCGAACAGGACGGCGGCAAGCGGCAGCACTCGAATTCTCATCTGGTTTCCTTCTCGGTCGTGGAAAGTTCTTCGGGGGCGAATGCGGCGATCGACAGGGCATGGAGATCCTGCCGCATCAGTTCGCCGAGTGTGTCATAGACCAGCCGGTGGCGCGCGAGCATGTTCCTGCCGGCGAACGCCTCTGACACGATCTTCAGGCGGAAATGCGCGCCGCCGCGCGCGCCGGCGTGTCCGGCGTGGCGCGCGCTCTCGTCGATCAGTTCGACACGGGAGGGCGACAGCGCGGCGAGGCGAGCGCGCAGCTTCGCTTCGAGCGCCGTCAAGGCAGGACCTGCCTGAACGGCGCGACGTGCTCGGTGGCGAACACGCCGTGCATGCTGTACGGGTCCTCGCGCCACCACGCCCGGGCAGCTTCCAGCGAGTCGAATTCGGCGACGATCAGGCTTCCCGCCACGCCGGCCGCGCCCGGATCGGGGCTGTCGATCTTCAGCAATGGCCCCGCCAGGGCGATCCGGCCCGCCGCCTGCAGCGCGTCGAGCCGTTTCAGGTGCTCGGGACGCAGCGCGGCGCGCCGTGCGGCGGAGTCGGGGACGTCCTCGCCGATCAATGCATACAGCATCACTTGTCCTCCTCGACGTATTTCGCAAGGAACATTCCCTGCGCGATCACGAAAACCAGCATCAGCCCCATCGTTCCGAACAGCTTGAAGTTCACCCAGGTGTCGGTCGGGAAGTTGTATGCGACGAACAGGTTCGCGCACCCCATCGCGAGGAAGAACGCGATCCATGCCGCGTTGAGCCGGCTCCATACCGGGTCGGGCAGCTTGACCTTTTCCTCCATCAGCTTGCGGATCAGGTTGCGGCGCGCCAGCGTCGAGGACACGAGCAGCACCAGGCCGAACAGCCAGTACAGCACGCTCGGTTTCCACTTGATGAAGGTCTCGTCGCGCAGCACCAGCGTCGCGCCGCCGAACACCACGATGATCGCGAGGCTCACCCACAGCATCGCATCCACCTTGCGGCCGCGCGCGACGAGCCAGCCGATCTGCCCGGCACTGGCGAGGATCGCCACCGCGGTCGCCGTCAGGATCGGTGCCTGAGCGCTCGCGACCGCGCCTCCGAGCGGCGCCAGCATGCCGCTGGCAAGCTCCGCGGCGCGCTCCGGCGCGGCCCCGGCCAGCTTGAACGCCGCGAAGAACAGGATGACCGGGAACAGATCGAACAGCAGCTTCATCGCGGCGATTATACGCGTGGCCCATCGCCCTTCGAGCGATCGAGGCTCAGCGAAGCCGAGTTGATGCAATAGCGCAGCCCGCTCGGCGGCGGGCCGTCCGGAAACACATGCCCGAGATGCGCTCCGCACTGACTGCAATGTACTTCGGTGCGCACCCTCAGCAGGCCGTAGTCGGTCCGTTCGCCGACGTTGGCCGGCTCGCATGGCTGCCAGAAGCTCGGCCAGCCGCTGCGCGAGTCGAACTTGTGCGCGGAGCTGAACAGCGCGGCGCCGCAGCCCACGCAGCGGTAGAGTCCTTCCTCGTGGCAATCGCAGTATTCGCCGGAGTAGGGCGGCTCGGTGGCCTGGCATCGGGTGACGCGGTACTGCTCCGGGCTCAACTGCGCGCGCCATTCGGCATCCGTTTTCTCGATCTTCATCCTTCGTTCTCCTTGCGAGCGAGCATCGCGACGCCCGAGGCGAGCGCAGCACCGAGGCAGCCTGCACCGAGCGAGCCGAAAGCGATCATCCACGCCGCACGCGACGTGGCGCCGCCGGTCGCATCGAGCACCAGACCGAACACCAGCGGCGCGATGAAGCCCGCGCCGAAGCCGGTGAGCGAGTAGACCGCCAAAGTCGCGCCGCGTTGCGCGAGCGGCGCGACCGCGAGCACGCCCGCGGTCAGCGCGGCCGAGTCCGCCATCACCGCGATCACGTACAGCGCCATGACGCCGGTGACGAGGCTCGGGGCGGCGAGCCCGGCCAGGCCGACCGCCCACGCGAGGATTCCGGATGCGGCCATCGACGCGAGGATCGCGCGCCTGCGCCCGGTCCGCATCGCAACCTCGTTGCCCAGGATGCTCGCCGGAATGCCGAGCAGGCTGATCGCGGCCGCGGTGCTCGTGGCCTCGGTGAGCGCGCTCGCCGCACCGAACGAGAAGGCGAGGAAGGCGACCATCCACGCGCGCAGTCCGAACAGTTCCCAGCAATGCACGCCATAGCCCAGCAGATACGCGACGACCGCCGGGTCGCGCAGCGCGGCCGTCGCGCCGGCACCCGCCGCAGCCGTTCGCGGCGCGGCCG
>JBBIUI010000108.1:0-6335 GCA_037440385.1 Rhodocyclales bacterium
CTGCGAGCCTACGTGTATGCGCGCATGCTCGGGCGCGAGGGCATGGCGAGGGTCGCCGAGTATTCGACGCTGAATGCGAACTACCTGATGGCGCTGCTCGCGCGCATCGGACTGCCGGCATTCTTCCCCGAGCGGCGGGCGAGCCACGAGTTCGTCGTCAGCCTCAAGGGGCTCAAGGACGAAACCGGCGTCAGCGCGATGGACGTCGCGAAGTGCCTGCTGGACAAGGGGTTCCATGCGCCGACCACCTATTTCCCCGCGCTGGTGCCCGAATGCCTGCTGATCGAACCGACCGAGACGGAATCGAAGCGCACGCTCGATGCCTTCGCCGCCGCGCTCGGCGAGATCGTCGAACTGGCGCACCGGGATCCCGACCGGGTGAGAGGCGCGCCCTATACGCTGCCGGTACGCCGTCTCGACGACGTGCGCGCCGCGCGCGAACCGGATCTGGTGTGGAAGGGTGCGCCGAAATGACGGTGTATTCGCTTCGGGAACGCGAGCCCGCGTGCGACGCATCCTGCTGGATCGCCGACAGCGCCACGGTCATCGGTTCGGTGGTGCTGGGGCCTCGTGCCAGCGTCTGGTTCCATGCCGTCGTGCGCGGCGACCGCGACCGGATCACGATAGGCGAGGACAGCAACATCCAGGACGGCGCGGTGCTGCACGCCGACCCCGGATTCCCGCTGACGATCGGCCGCGGCGTGACCGTCGGCCACCTCGCGATGCTGCATGGCTGCACGATCGCAGACGGCTCGCTCGTCGGCATCCAGGCGACCATCCTCAACGGCGCGGTGATCGGCGACCACTGCCTGATCGGCGCGAAAACCCTGATCCCGGAAGGCAAGGTGATTCCCGCGCGCAGCCTCGTCGTGGGCATACCCGGCAAGGTCGTGCGCAGCCTCACCGACGAGGAAGCAGCCGCGCTCGAGGCCAGTGCCCGCGGCTACGTCGACAACGCCCAGCGATACGCGCGCGATCTGCGGCGCCTGCGCTGATCGCGCCGGCATAAAGTGCGCGCCCGGCGTGCCGTAACAGGCATCGAGGGCGGCAACGAAGTTTGACTGCGATCGGCAGCAGCTTCGTCGGCGCGCCCCGCGCGAACGGAGGCTGCCGGCATGATCGAAGACTGGACGACGTTCCTGCTCACCGGAGCGAGCACGCTGCCCGCCTTCATGGTCGCGTGCAACGCGAATGCGCTGTCGCTCGCGATTTTCGTGTTCGTCTTTCTGCTGTTCGCGGCGATCTTCGCCTCGCTCGCCGACGAATCGTCCCCTGCGCGCCGCCGCGCCGCGCCGCCGCGTGAGCGCGACGACGAGCGCGACCCGTAGCGCGACCGGGCGCATCGCGCACCCCGGACCGGACCGGGGTCAGCGCCGGTCGGGGACGATCGCGTGAGACTGGTCGCCCAGCCCACGCACGCCGAATCGCAGCCGCTCGCCGCCCGTCAGATACGCGGGGGGCGTGCGGCCGAGCGCAACCCCTGCGGGTGTCCCGGTCAGGATCAGGTCGCCCGGTAACAGCGTCATCACGCGGCTCACGTAGCTGACCAGCTCGGCAACCCCGAACACCATGTCGGCGGTATTGCCGCGCTGCTGCGCCCGTTCATCCACGTCGAGCCACAGATCGAGCGCCTGCGGATCGGGGATCTCGTCGCCGGTCACCAGCCACGGCCCGACCGGCGTGAAGGTGTCGAAGCTCTTGCCCTTGTCCCACTGGCCGCCGCGCTCCAGCTGCCACGTCCGCTCCGAGAAATCGTTGGCGGTGCAATAGCCGGCGACGTACTCGAGCGCACGCTCGCGCGCGACGCGCCGCGCGAGCGATCCGATCACCACTGCCAGTTCGACCTCCCAGTCCATCTTCTCGCAGCCGGGCGGCAACAGGATGTCGTCATGAGGCCCGGCGAGCGTCGTCGGGGCCTTCATGAACAGTACCGGTTCGCCCGGAACCGGCATGCCGGCCTCCCTGGCGTGATCGCGGTAGTTCAGCCCGACGCCGATGATCTTGGAGACCCCGGTCCAGGGCATCGCGAGCGGCGCACCTGCGGGCACGGCGGGCAGTTCGTGCGGTGCGATCGCGCGCAGCGCCCGCAGCGAGGCCGGCGCGAGTTCGTCCGGGCCGATCCCGGCGACACGGCCGCTCAGGTCGCGCAGCATCCCGTTGGCATCGATCAGCCCCGGCTTCTCGTTGCCGGGCGTTCCGTATCGTACGAGTTTCATTCGATTCGCTCCCTTCAGGCATGGCCGCGCAGCGCCGTTGACGGGTACTCGCCGGGGTTGCGCGCACGACGGCCGCGTACACCGCCCGGAATGGCCGGATCCGCGGATCCGCAACGCGAACGATGACAGGGAATGAGCGGACGATCAAGACCCGCGGCGGCGCGCTGCCGCCGTCGGTCGACGGCTGAACCGGAGGAACATCGACCATGATCGAAACTGCCTTCAAGAGCCTCGACGCCTGGGTGTCCTATCTGAGCCACTACGAACTGCCGGTATTGCGCACGAGCGCACGCTCGATCGGGGATCTCGCGCAGCAGCAGGACGCGATAGACGGCAGGGCCATCGCATCCGTGGTGCTGCTCGATCCGCTGATGACCACCAAGGTCCTGAGCTACATCGAATCGCACAAGACCCGCGCGCGCAGCGCGGAGATCTCCACGATCGGGCACGCCATCATGATGCTCGGGATCGTGCCGTTCTTTCGCACCTTCGGCACGCTGACCGTGCTCGACGACCACCTGCACGCCCATCCCCAGGCACTGCTGGGCCTGCTGAAGGTGGTCGCCCGCGCACGCCATGCCGCGCGTTACGCACGCGACTGGGCCGTGCTGCGCCGCGACCTGAACCCGGACGAGATCACCGTGGCGGCGCTGCTGCACGACCTGGCCGAAATCCTGCTCTGGTGCGTGGCGCCGACCCTCGCGTTGAAGATCCGCGCGCTCCAGGACGCCGACCGCGAACTGCGCAGCCGCGACGCGCAACGCCGCGTACTCGGCGTGAGCCTGCTCGATCTGCAACTGGCACTCGCCCGTGCGTGGAATCTGCCAGCGCTGTTGCTGAACCTGATGGACGATCTGCATGCGACCAACCCGCGCGTTCGCAACGTCGCGATCGCCGTCAATCTCGCCCGCCACCGCGCAAACGGCTGGAACGACGCCGCCCTGCCCGACGATTACCGCGACGCCGCCTCGCTGCTCGGACTGCCGATCGACATCGTCATGGACCGCATCGGCGTACCGGAACATGCGAGAAGCTTCACGCTGGCCGAACCGGCCGCGTTGGCGGAAAATGGCGCGCAAGGAGGCACCGGAACATGACTGTGACGGCAGCGCTGATGCTCGGCGCGATCCTCGTGGTCGCCCTCTATGCGATCGTGCTCTACAACGGGCTCGTGAGCCTGAAACACGCGGTTGCCCGGGCGTGGGCCAACATCGACGTGCTGCTCAAACAGCGGCACGACGAGCTGCCGAAGCTGGTCGAGGTCTGTCGCCAGTACCGCGAATTCGAGCAGGCCACGCTGGCGCGCGTCGTCGAGGCGCGCGCCAGCGTGCATGCGGCAAGCGAACGCGGCGACGTCCCCGCGCTGGGTGCCGCCGAGGGTGCGCTGCGCGCGGGTCTCGGACGCTTGTTCGCGATCGCCGAGGCCTACCCGGAACTGAGGGCCAACGAGAACTTCATCCAGCTCCAGACGCGCATCACGCAGCTCGAGAACGCGATCGCCGACCGGCGCGAGCTGTACAACGAGGCGGTCAATCTGAACAACGTGCGCGTCGAACAGTTTCCGGACAGCGTGCTGGCCCGCCCGTTCGGTTTCGAGCCCCGGCCGCTGCTGGAATTCGCCGGCGCCGAAAAGACCGACGTAGACGTCAAGGCGCTGTTCGCGACCCGCTGAGCGCACGGCGCCGGTTGCCGATCGGGCGGCCACGATGCTCGTCTCGCTGCGCCGCCGGTATGGCGAGTTCATCACTTCGGGCGGGCAGCTCGCGCTGTTCGTGATCGCGGCCCAGGACAGCACGGCGGCGATCCGCCTGGCCGCGCTCGCGACGGCCGCCCTGCTCTCGCTTGCCGCCTGGCGCTCGGCGCTGCTCCGATCGCGTGCGATCGGCGACACGCCCACCGCACGCATCGCCTCCGCCGCCCAGGGCTACGTGGAACTCAAGGGCCGCGGGCGGGCACCGGAGGGCACGCCGCTGCTCAGCCCGGTCAACGCCCTGCCCTGCCTGTGGTTCCGCTACCGCATCGAGCGGCGTGAGGACAACCGCTGGATCGACGAGGCGGCCGACGAGAGCAGCGATTCATTCGTGCTCGACGATGGCAGCGGCGAATGTCTGGTCGACCCGGAAGGCGCGGAGATGCTGGTCACGCGGCGCGAAACCTGGACCCGGGGCGATCGCCGCTACAGCCAGTGGCTGCTGGTCGAAGGCGACCCGATCTACGTGCTCGGCGAGTTCATCACCGTGGGGGCCGTCGATGCGCACGGGGATGCCGAGGCGGACATCAAGGCGCTGCTGGCGCAATGGAAGAAGGAAGCTGCGCGCCTGATCGAGCGCTTCGACCTCGACCGCAACGGCGAGCTCGACCTGCGCGAATGGGAACTCGCCCGCCGCGATGCGAAGCGCCAGGTCGAACGCGCGCACCGCGCCGCGCGCCTGCATGGCGAGCTCAGCGTGGTCAGGCGCCCCGCCGGCGCACGGCTGTATCTGATCTCGAACCTCGATCCCGACCGGCTCGCGCGCCGCTATCGGCTGTGGTCGATCGCCCAGCTCGGCCTGTTCTTCGTCGCGATCGGCTGGCTCGCCATGCGCTGACACGCGCTCGCCGGCACCGCTTGCCTTTTTCCGATGACTGTATAAGAATCCAGTCCATGGAGAACCGCCATGCCGACACGATCCGGTCTGACCGAACGCCAGCAGCAGATCCTGCAATTCATCCACGACAGCCTCGAGGCGATGGGCTATCCGCCCACCCGCGCCGAGATCGCCCGCGCCTTCCGCTTCGCCTCCGCGAACGCCGCCGAGGATCATCTGAGGGCGCTGGCGCGCAAGGGGCTGATCGACATGGAACGAGGCGCCGCGCGCGGCATCCGGATGAGGCAGGCGCTCGGAATGCCGCTGATCGGGCGGGTCGCCGCCGGCAGCCCGATCCTGGCCGAGCAGAACATCGCCAGCCGGCACCCCATCGACCCCAAGCTGTTCAGGCCGCGCGCGGATTACCTGCTCAAGGTGCGCGGCATGAGCATGCGCGAAGCCGGCATCCTCGATGGCGACCTGCTGGCGGTGCACAGGACCGGGGAGGCCCGCAGCGGGCAGATCGTCGTGGCGCGCATCGATGACGAGGTCACCGTCAAGCGGCTCAGGCGGCGCGGCGCGACCGTCGAGCTGCTGCCCGAGAACCCGGAGTTCGAGCCCATCGTCGTCGACACCCGGCGCGAGGCGCTCTCGATCGAGGGCATCGCGGTCGGCCTGATCCGCAACGGCAGGACGCTGTAGCGGCGCGCCACCGTCCGCACGGACCGTTTCCGGATGAACGCGGCACTTCACGAATGCCTGCCGGAGCATCCCGCGCTGTGGCGCGGTGCCGGCCAGAGCGCGCCGGCGCCGCCCGGAATCCCGACGGGATACCCCGCACTGGATGCCGTGCTGCCGGGCGCGGGCTGGCCGGTCGCCGCGCTCACCGAACTGTTTCCCGAACGTGACGGAATCGGCGAGCTGGCGCTGCTGCTGCCGGCGCTGGCGAGGCTCTCGGCCGAAGGGCGCGCGCTCGCGCTGGTCGCTCCGCCTCACCTTCCCTACGCTCCGGCGTTCGCCGCCGCCGGGGTGGAGCTCTCCCGCATGATCGTCGTCCAGCCGAGCGCCGCACAACGACCATGGGCGATCCGCCAGGCGATAGGCTCGCATGTTTTCGGCATGGTGCTGGCCTGGCTCGACACTGCCGACGGCGCGACCCTGCGCCGGCTGCAACTGGCCGCGGAAGGCGGCAGCGGCGCCGCCGTGCTGTTGCGTCCCGGCCGGCTGGCACGGCAGGCGTCTGCGGCAGCGCTCAAGCTGCGGCTCGAAGGGCGCCACGGCCGACTCGCGGTCGAGGTGCTCAAGCGTCGCGGCGCGCGGCTCGCCGCGCCCCTGCTGCTCGACGTTTCCCGCCCGGTTGCGTGCGCCGATGCTGTGGTTCGCGATCCACCTGCCCAACCTGCCGCTGCAGGTATTCGAGCGCGGTACGCCTGAAGCGCGCCCGCTCGCGGTCATCGAGCATCGCCGCATCGCGGCGGCGAATCCGGCCGCGCAGCGGCTGGGCTGCACGACCGACATGGGGCGCGACAGCGCGCCGAGAAGCCCATGCCGG
>JBBIUI010000109.1:0-6075 GCA_037440385.1 Rhodocyclales bacterium
AGCGCAGCGACGAAGCAATCTCTCGCCATGCGGGGCCACCGCGGCGCGCTTCGCGCGGGATTGCTTCGTCGGGCTTCGCCCTCCTCGCAATGACAGAATACCGGGGCTTCGTCGGGCTTCGCCCTCGCCGCAATGACAGGGTGACCGGGCTCTTGCGACGCTCCTCCGGCCACCGCCGCTTGCTTCGCCCCTGCTCGCAATGACAGCGTAACCGGGCCGCGCCGGCTTTCGCGGCGCCGTGCGGCGGTGCCGACCCGCTCAGGCGAGCAGCCGGTGGGCGAGCGCGACCCAGTAGCGGATGCCCACCGGGATCAGCGCATCGTTGAAGTCGTAATTCGGGCTATGCAGCAGGCAGCCGCCCTCGCCGGCGCCATTGCCCAGCCAGACGTAGCAGCCGGGCTTCTCGCGCAGCAGGAAGGCGAAATCCTCCGCGCCCATCGTCGGCGCCAGATCGCCCAGCACGTTGGCCGCACCGGCGACCCCGGCCGCGACCTCGCGGCAGATCTCGGTGTGCTGCGGGTCGTTGATGGTGGGCGGATAGCCGCGCCGATAGCTTGGCTGCGCGCGCACGCCGAACGCGGCCGCAACGCCCGCGCACACCTCGCCCAGGCGCGCCTCGATCGCATCCTGCACCGGCGCACGGAAGGCTCGCACGGTGCCGCAAAGCACCGCCTCGTCGGGCAGCACGTTGTAGGCGTCGCCCGCGTGAAACCGGGTGACGCTGAGCACCGCCGGGTCGAGCGGATCGACATCGCGCGACACGACGGTGTGCAGCGCCTGCACGAGGGCTGCGCCGGCGGCGATCACGTCGCTGCCCTGGTGAGGCATCGCCGCATGCGCGCCGCGCCCCTCGATGCGCACGTCGAACTCGTCCGCACTCGCCATCACCGCTCCGGCGCGCACGCCGAAGCGGCCGGCCTCCAGGCCCGGCCAGTTGTGCAGTCCGAATACCGCCTGCATCGGAAAGCGCTCGAACAACCCGTCCTCGATCATGCGGCGGGCGCCGCCGTGACCTTCCTCGGCGGGCTGGAAGATGAAATACACGGTGCCGTCGAAATCGCGCGCCGCGGCGAGATGGCGCGCCGCACCCAGCAGCATGACCACATGCCCGTCGTGGCCGCAGGCGTGCATCCGGCCTTCGTGCCGGGAGCGGTGCGCGAACTCGTTGCGCTCGGTGAGCGGCAGCGCATCGAGGTCCGCGCGAAACCCGATCGCCCGCGACCCGGCTCCGGCGCACAGCCGGCCGACGACGCCGGTGCCGGCCAGTCCGCGATGCACCTCGATGCCCGCGGCATCGAGTTCGCGCGCGACCCGATCGGCCGTGCGCCGTTCCTCGAAAGCGAGCTCCGGATGCGCGTGCAGATCGTGCCGCAGCGCGACCAGTTCACGTCCCAGCGCGAGGATGCGATCGTCCATGACGCCGGTCAGCGCAGGAAGCCCGCGGAGATCTCGCGGAACTCGTCGCTGCCCGCCTTGCGCAGCCATTCGAAGGCGACCATCTCGCGCGACACGATCGCGACGCCGTGCGCACGCATGCGCTCGATCGCCAGCGCGCGGTCTGCGCCGCGGCGCGAGGAGACGGCCTCGGCCACGACGAACACCTGCCTGCCCTGCGCGCGCGCATCGAGCACGCTCTGCAGCACGCACACATGCGCCTCGATGCCGCACACGACGAGCTGCTCGCGAGCGCTGCCCTCGAAACCGTCGAGACAGCCCGACGCGGCGCAGGAGAAATGCAGCTTCTCGCGCACCACCCCGGCGGGAAGCTCGGCCGAGAGCGCCGGGTGAGTGGGCCCGAGCCCCTTCGGATACTGTTCGGAGGCCATCACCGGCACGTCCAGACGGCGCGCGAGCCGCACGAGCCACACGGCGGCTTCCAGCACACGCTGCCAGTCCTCGATGTGCGGCAGCAGGCGGGTCTGGAAATCGATCGCGAGCAGCGCCGAACGGTTACGGTCCATCAGCATCGCCGCATCGCCCCGACGTGGCTCAGCCCTTGAGCGAGTCGACCAGCGCGACGTACTGGCTCATCGCGTCGTCCCTGCCGAGACCTTTCAGTGTTGCCCAGGCGTCATATTTCGCGCGCCCGACCATGTCGGTGAAGCCCGGGCGCCGGCCCTCGACGTCGCCCGCGCTCGCCTGCTTGTACAGCGCGTACAGCCGCAGCAGCACGTCGTTGGCGGGTCTGTCCTTCAGCGTCTTCGAGGCCGCCACCGAAGCCTCGAACCTCGCGGCGAGGTCACTCATGCGCTTTCCTTTCCGGGTCGTTGAACGGTGTGCGTGCGGCAATTATAGGCAGGACGGGCGCGGCGCGCCGTTCGCGTATCATGGCGGCCTCGACGCCGTCTGCCAGCGGACACACGATGAGCGGCAAGGAACGAATCTCGGGGGTCGACACCGCATGGCTGCGGATGGATCGGCCGGGCAACCTGATGATGATCGTCGGGGTCATGATGTTCGACGATCCGCTGCCGCTGGACCGGCTCAGGCAGGTGGTCGAAGACAGGCTGTGCGCTCACCGCCGGTTCCGCCAGCGCGCGATCGTCGATGCAACCGGCGCCTGGTGGCAGGACGACCCGGCATTCGATCTCGACTTTCACGTCAAGCCGGTGGCGCTGCCGCATCCGGCCGGGCAGCGCGAACTCCAGAACCTTGTCGCCGATCTGGCCGTCACGCCGCTCGATGCGACCCGCCCGCTGTGGCAGTTCCTGCTCGTCGAGAAGTGCGGCGCGGGCTCCGCGCTGGTGGCACGCATCCACCATTGCATCGCCGACGGCATCGCGCTGATGGGTGTGCTGCTGGCGATGACCGATGCATCCCCGCGCGTCAGCGCCCGCGCGCACGGGCGTGAGCAACCGGCGAGTGCGGCACCCGATCCCTGGCAAGGGATGTTCGCACCGGTCGGCGAGGCGCTCGCCGGTGCGCTCAGGCTGTCCGGAAAGTTCTGGGAGAAGTACTGGGAGCTCGTGTTCAATCCGCAGCAGGCGTTCGACTATGCCCGCGTGGCCGGGGCGGTCGGGCTGGAACTGGCGCACCTGTTGATGCTGCCGGACGACTCGCCCACGCGCTTCAAGGGCACGCCGGGCACGGTCAAGCGTGTGGCATGGAGCACGCCGATGCCGCTGGCCGAGATCAAGGCGCTCGGCAAGGCGCTCGGCTGTTCGATCAACGACGTGCTGCTGTGCTCGATCGCGGGCGCACTGCGCGGCTACCTGGCCGACAAGGGCGACGCCGTCGACGGCGTGGAGATCCGGGCGATGGTGCCGGTGAACCTGCGCGAGGCCGGCGACACGGCGAGCCTCGGCAACCGGTTCGGACTGGTGGAGACGGTGCTTCCGGCGGGCATCGCCAATCCGCTCGAGCGGCTCTTCGAGGTCAAGCGGCGCATGGAAAGCAAGAAGAAATCGCTGCAGGCGCCGGTGACCTTCGGCATGCTGTGGGCGCTCGGCCTGATGCCGAGGATGGTGCAGCAGCAGGTGCTCGACGTGCTCGCGCGCAAGGCCACCGCGGTGATGACCAACGTGCCGGGGCCGCAGGTACCGTTGTGGCTGGCCGGTGCGCGGCTGCGGCAGCTCATGTTCTGGGTGCCCCAGACCGGCGACATCTGCCTGGGCGTGTCCATCCTGTCCTATGACGGGGGCGTCCAGATCGGCCTGATCAGCGACCGCGCGCTGGTGCCCGACCCGCAGGACATCGTCGGGCGGTTCCAGCCCGAATTCGAACGGATGCTCTACCGGGTTCTGCTGGAACCCTGGGGCGAACCGCAAACCGCTGCGCGAGCCGCGAGCCCCGCACCCGCCCGGCACCGCCGTGCCCCGCGCAAGTCCCCGCGGGCAAGGAAGCCGGCCCCCGAACCCTGATCCACGAACCGCGAACAAGGAGCCGCCCATGCACTACTTCGTCACCGGTGCCACCGGATTCATCGGCAAGAGGCTGGTCAGGACGCTGCTCGCACGGCCCGAGGCCGTCGTGCATTTCCTCGTGCGCGAGGCGGCGCTCGCCAAGGTGGAGGCGCTGCGCAGTTGGTGGGGTGCGGATGCGAAGCGCGCGATCCCGGTGGTGGGCGACGTGACCCGGCCGCAGTTGGGCATCGCCGCGGCCAGTGTGCGCAAGCTCAAGGGCAGGATCGATCACTTCTTCCACCTCGCCGCGGTCTACGACCTCGCGGCCGATGCGGCGAGCCAGGTGATCGCGAACGTCGAGGGGACCCGGCACGCGGTCGAGCTCGCGGACGATCTCGGGGCGAAGCGCTTCCACCTGTTCAGCTCGATCGCCGCCGCCGGGCTCTACGAGGGCGTGTTCCGCGAGGACATGTTCGAGGAGGCCGAGAACCTCGATCACCCTTATTTCCGCACCAAGCACGATTCGGAGGCGATCGTGCGCAGCCAGTGCAAGGTGCCCTGGCGCGTATATCGCCCCGGCCTGGTCGTGGGCGACTCGACCACCGGCGAGATGGACAAGATCGACGGTCCCTACTACTTCTTCAAGCCGATCCAGATGCTGCGCAGGATGCTGCCGCCCTGGATGCCCGCGATCGGCATCGAGGGCGGGCGCATCAACATCGTGCCGGTCGATTTCGTCGTCGCGGCGACCGACCATCTCGCGCATCTGCCCGGTCGCGACGGGCAGTGTTTCCACCTGGTCGATCCGGCGCCGCTGCGGGTGGGCGACGTGCTGAACGTCTTCGCCGGGGCGGCGCATGCTCCCGGCATGACGATGCGCATCAATGCCGCACTGTTCGGGTTCGTGCCGAAAGGCGTGCGCAAGGCGCTGATGGCGCTCACGCCGGTGCGCCGCATCCGTTCCGCGCTGATGAAGGATCTGGGCTTGCCGGATCACATCCTGGAGTTCGTCAATTACCCGACGCGGTTCGACTGCCGTGAGACGCTCAAGGCGCTCGAGGGCACGGGAATCTCCGTGCCGCCACTGGCCGATTACGCGTGGCGGTTGTGGGATTACTGGGAACGCCATCTCGACCCGGACCTGTTCATCGACCGGACGCTGCGCGGACAGGTCGAGGGCAAGGTCGTGCTCATCACCGGGGCATCGAGCGGCATCGGGCGGGCCGCTGCGCGCCGGCTCGCCGAGGCGGGCGCGATCACGGTGACCTGCGCGCGCGACCCCGCGAAACTCGACGAGACGCGCCGCGAGTTCGAGGCGGCCGGACTGAAACTCGAGACCCACGTCGTCGACATCAGCGACTACGGGCAATGCGATGCATTCGTCGCGAAGCTGATCGGGGAGCACGGCGGCGTCGATGTCCTCGTGAACAACGCGGGCCGCTCGATCCGCCGGGCGATCGAGAATTCCTACGACCGCTTTCACGACTTCGAGCGCTGCATGCAGCTCAATTATTTCGGCGCGCTGCGCCTGACGATGGGCCTGCTTCCGGCGATGGCCGAGCGGCGGCGCGGCCATGTCATCAACATCTCCTCGATCGGTGTGCTCACCAACGCGCCGCGTTTCTCCGCCTACGTCGCGTCGAAGGCGGCGATGGATGCCTTCACGCGCTGTGCGGCGAGCGAGTTCGCCGACCGCGGGGTCGAGTTCACGACGATCAACATGCCGCTGGTGAAGACGCCGATGATCGCTCCGACCAAACTGTACGATTCCGTGCCGACGCTCGCGCCCGGGGACGCGGCCGAACTGATCGTCGATGCGATCGTGCGCAAACCGGAGCGCATCGCGACGCGGCTCGGCATCTTCGGCCAGGTGCTCCATGCGCTCGCGCCGAAGGTGGCGCAGATCGTCATGAACACGACCTTCCGGATGTTCCCCGAGTCGGGCGACCTGCGCGGCGAGAAGGGCGCACCAGTTCCCACCGCCGACCAGATCGCGTTCCAGCAGATGCTGCACGGCATCCATTTCTGACGCGAATGGCGCTAAAACCGGGCGACCCCGCGCCAGACTTCTCGGGCATCGCGACGGACGGCAGCGTGGTACGGCTGGCGGATTTCCGCGGCCGCAAGCTGGTGCTGTATTTCTACCCGATGGACGACACGCCGGGATGCACCGCGCAGGCATGCAGCCTTCGCGACCACGACCGGGAGTTCGAGGATCGCGGCGCCGCGATCC
>JBBIUI010000110.1:0-5829 GCA_037440385.1 Rhodocyclales bacterium
GGCCAGTGCGCTCACCGTACTATTGCCAACCCTCATCGTTCGTCTCCCCTTCGCTCAGACCGAAGAAAGCGCCCCAGGCGCACCCGCCACGTACAGAGCAATAATCATACCCGGCTAATGCCTCTTTTACGGATCAACGGGTTACGGCTGAGCCCGGGCCGCGGTACCAGCCAGATGTAAAATTTCTCGACAAATTCCTGGCGCAGTGGTGCCCGCGGGTGCAGTGGCGCGCCGGCGTGAGGGCGAGCCGGGCAATCGGCCCGGCGGCCGCAAGGCGTCCAAAGAATCGCGCGGCGAGCATGCGTTTCCGACGGCGGCGTCGCCTGCACACGCTCGAAGGCATCGTGCGCGTCACGCCGGTGCGGCTGGAACTCGACCGGGCCGCCGGGAGGTTCTACGGCGAGTTCCTGTGGCAGAACTCCTGGGAAGGACAATGGCACCGGCATTACTACGGCACGCACTCGGAGCCGGTCTGCTGGACGCAGATCGGCTACGCATGCGGTTACACGTCCGCGTTCATGGGCCGGCCGGTGCTCTACAAGGAAGTCGAATGCGTCGGCATGGGGCACAACGACTGCCGCATCATCGGACGGCCGATCGAGGAATGGGAAGATGCCGACGCGCACAAGCACTTCTTCAACCGCGAGTCGATCGCCGACCAGCTCTTCGACCTGCAGACCCAGGTCGCGCACCTGCGCTCCACGATCGGAGACAAGGAGACGCTTCCGGGCGACATGGTCGGCAATTCGTTCGGCTTCCGCGCCGCCTTCGAACTGCTGAAGCAGGCCGAGAACAGCCGCATCCCCGTGCTGCTGCTGGGCGAGACCGGCGTCGGCAAGGAGCTGTTCGCGCGTGCGCTGCATACGCGCGGACCGCGCCGCGATCGGCCTTTCGTTGCCGTCAACTGCGCCGCGATTCCGCACGACCTCGTCGAGTCGGAACTGTTCGGCGTCGAGAAGGGCGCGTACACCGGGGCGCTCGTTTCGCGTCCCGGCCGCTTCGAGCGGGCCGACGGCGGCACCCTGTTCCTGGACGAGATCGGCGACCTGCCGCCGCCCACCCAGAGCAAGCTTCTGCGCGTGCTGCAGGAAGGCGAGCTCGAGCGGCTCGGCGACCAGAGGACGCGCAAGCTGGACGTGCGCGTGGTCGCCGCGACCAACGGCGATCTGCCGCGCATGGTCAGGGAGGGCAGATTCCGGTCGGATCTCTACTACCGGCTCAACGCCTATCAGATCCACATCCCGCCGCTGCGCGAGCGCACGCAGGACGTCGCGCTGCTCGCCAAACACTTTCTCGCGAAGCACTCCGCGATCCACGGCAAGAAGCTGCGCGGTTTCACCGACAAGGCCAAGCGCGCCCTGCTCGCCCACCCGTGGCCGGGCAACATCCGCGAACTGCAGAACGTCGTCGAGCGCGGCGTGATCCTGGCGCCCAACGGCGGCAGCATCGAGGTGACGCATCTGTTCTCGTGCAGCGATGCGCAGTGGCGCGAATTCGCGCTCGACACCGACGGCGGCATCGACATCGACCGGAAGGCGGCGGGACGCAGCCTGTGCGACGCGGTTCTCGACGGCGTCATGACGCTCGATCAGGTCGAAGCGATGCTGCTGGAATGCGCCGTCGACAAGGCGCGCGGAAATCTCTCCTCGGCGGCCAGGACGCTCGGCATCACCCGCGCACAGCTCGCCTATCGCCTGAAGCGCCTGCACGATCGCGCGCGAACGCAAGCCGCGCCGGCCTAGCCCGTATGGGGTGCGTCGCACCGGCGGCTGCCGGCGCCGTCGCAGGGGATTTCCGTCCGTTGCCGATTTTGGATAACGGCCCCGCACGATGGCGGCCTAGAATCCGGAAAAACGAACGCGCAGCCCGACCGATCGACCGGACCCCGGTCCGATTCACGATGAACATCGGTTCGTCCGCGTCGCCTGCGCGCGATCCACCTCACAGGGACTCGAAACCGACATGACGATTCGCGATCTTGCAACCGTTGCGGCCCGCGCATCGGCGGGCATCCTCGCCGCGTGGGCGATCGGCGCCGGCAGCGGCCCGGCCCAGGCGTTCGAGCGCGATTCGCTGGTGTGGAAGAAATGCACGAGCTGCCACGCGGCGAATGCCGAAGGCCGGATCGCGCGCGTCGAGGACATCCGGACGACGCCCGAGGAGTGGACCGTCATCATCGACCGGATGAGGCGGCTGCACGAAATGCAGCTCGGCCGCGGCGAGATGGACCGGCTGCTGAAGGAACTGTCCGCGACGCAGCTCCTGACGGCGCAGGAGCAGGCGCCCGTCGCCTATCTGAGCCTGTGGCACAACTCGCAGCACATGGAGACCCCGGCCGACAAGGACGAGGAGCGGCTGTTCGCAACCTGCGTGCGCTGCCACAGCGCAGGCAAGATCTTCTCCTACCGGATGAAGCCCGAGAGCTGGGCCGGACTGCGCGACTTCCATCTGTTCGTCATCCCCACGGTGGTGTTCCAGATGCGCGAGATGCGCTGGGTCGACGAGGCCGATGCGGTGCTGAAGTCTCTCGCGCGCAGGCTGCCCTACGGTTCCGCGACCGTTGCGCCGCCCGCGAAACTCGAGGGAGCGTGGGCCATCTTCGGACACGAGCCGGGCCGCGGTCCGTATCGGGGACGAGCCCGGATCGGCCCGGCCGGCGATGCCGAATTCACGCTCGCCGGCAGCATCGACTACGCGGACGGAACCTCCGAGACCTTCGCCGGCGAAGCCACGCTGTACGGCGGCCACGCGTTGCGCACGCGCACGAAGAACAATGGCCATGCCGGCAAGGGCGCGTACATCCTGACCGGCGACGAACTGCGCGGCGAATCGCATCTGCCCGCGCCGAATTTCCGCACCTCCGGCGCGACCTGGGTTCGCGACGGCGGTGCGGCGCGCATCGTGCGGACGGTGCCGGCGTTCCTGCTCGAGGGCGAGCGGACCCGGCTCACGGTGGAAGGGCTGAACCTGCCCGAGGTGCGACCGGCCGACATCGCCTTCACGGGCGCGAAGGTCGAGGTGATCGCCGCGAAGCGCGTGGACTCCGGCGCACTGGAACTCGAGGTCGTCAGCCGGACGGGGAGGGTCGTCACCTCGCGGCTCGCGGTCAAGGGCGTCGCCGCGGGCAGTGTCACCGTGACGCTCGCGCCGCGCATCGATCACATCGAGATCACGCCGCAAACGGGCCGGGCGCGACTGTCCGCGGGCAGCAATTACCCGGCCGAGGGCGTCCAGTTCGAGGCGATCGCCTATGCGAGGAGCGGCAGCGGCAGGAAGGCGGCGAACATCGCCCTCGGTCCGGTCGCGGCGGACTTCCGTCTCGCCGAGGAGAAGACCCGCCCGGACGATGACGACCTCAAGTGGCTCGGAGACATCCTGCCGAACGGCACCTACATTCCGCTGGGCGACTACGGTCCCAATCCGATGCGCAACTACTCCGGCGAGAACAGCGGTCTGGTCAAGGTCCTCGCCCGCTACCGGCGCGGCACGCAGACCTACCGGGCACAGGCGCGACTCGCGGTCACGATGCCCGACCTCATCGCGCGGCTGCGATGAGCGAGCGGTACGCCTTCGCCGACCACCGGATCTTCGCTGCGAGCGCAGCGAGAAGGGGCCGGGATCTGCTCTTCGGATCCGATCAGGCCAGTCTGTTCGCACTCGATGCGTCGACCCGGGAAGTCATCGACCGCTGGAAAGCGCGCACGGACATCGATCTGCACGATGTGCCGATGCCGGACCGCGACGTGCTCGAGGCGCTTCGCGACGCGCAGGTGCTGGTGCCCAGCGCGTGGCGCGGCCGTCCGCCTGCGCCTGCGATCGACCCGCAGGCGATTCCGCTGGGCACGCTGGTGCTCGAAGTGGCCCAGGCGTGCAACCTGCGCTGCGCCTACTGCTATGCCGGCGGCGGTTCCTATGGCGGCGCCGCGCGAATGATGGCGCCCGGGCTCGCGCGGCGGGCCGCGCGCTATCTGGTCGAAGCCTCGGGCGATCGCGAATCCGTCACGCTGGTGCTGTTCGGCGGCGAGCCGCTGCTCAATCCGGATGCGCTCCGGGCGGCCGTGCTCGAGGGCGAGGCGGCGGCGCGCGAACGGGGCAAGAAGTTCGTCGTTTCCCTGACCACCAACGGAACCCGCTTCACGCCGCAGATGCTCGACTTCCTGAGCGAGCATCCGGTTTCGATCTCGGTCAGCATCGACGGTCCGCCCGACCTGCACGACGCCAACCGCCCCCATTCCGGCGCGAAAGGCGGCGGCAGTTATGAGGACATCGTCGCCGGCCTGAAGCGGCTTCGCGCCCGATTGCCGCGTCCGCCCGCGGCGCGCGTCACGCTCACTCCCGACCAGTGGGAGCGCATCCCCGAGGTGTTCGAACACCTGCTCGGCATGGGCTTCCTGGAAGTGGGCATCGCGCCCGCCAGCCCGATCCGCGCGCAACTGCTGTCCAGCCCGCAGCAGGACGAGGCGCTGTTCGCGGGCTTCTCGCAGATCGCCGCGCGTTTCGTCCTGGAGGCGCGACACGGCCGCCTGCTGCCGTTTTCGAACCTGCTCGATCTGCTCGCGAGGCTGCATCTCGGTCAGGTCAAGGGCGCGCCGTGCGGCGCCGGGCTCGGCTATCTCGCGCTGGATGCCGAAGGCCGCTTCTTTCTGTGCCACCGGCTCGCGGGGGTCGATCGCTTCGGGGTCGGCGACCTCGATACCGGGATCGATCACGCCAGGATACGCGCGTGCCTCGCGCAGCAGGCGGCGCCCCGGCAGGAGGCGTGCCGCGCCTGCTGGGCGCGCAGCCTGTGCGCGGGCGGCTGCCACCATGACAACCATCTGCGCGAGAACGAACTGGGGCTCGCGCCGGGCGCGTCCTGCGACTTCATCCGGCGCTGGCTCGAACTGGGCATCCGCGTGTATGCCGACCTGTGCCACGATCCGGACGACCGCCTGCTCGCGTTCCTCGCGAGACGGGCCGATGGATGACGAAGGCATCAGCCATGGAGCAGTGATGAAGAAAAGGATCCTCGAGGCACTGAACCAGAAGGCGAAGGCGATCGAGCGCCTCGCCGATCGCGAACGGCGCACCGCGGAGGCGCTCGCCGGTCCGCCCGCGATGCCGCAGGGCTGTGCGACGATCTTCGACACCGGCTGGGAGACCAATCCGCGGCCGACCTATCCGGTCGGAAACTGCCAGGCCTCGGCGCGCGACTTCCACGGCTGCGCGGGCGATTGCTGGTGGCCCGCGCAGATGCCCGACGGCCTGACCAATCATCCCGATTTCGACGTCGCGTGCCCGAACATCGCGCGCGACTGGCGCAACCTGAAGTATGACTAGGACAAAGACATGCGCTGCCAGCGACTGCTGCTGAACTTCCTTGCCGCGATCGCGTGCGCGGGCCAGGCGGTTGCCGCCGCGGCCGGCGACCGGTACTACTACCTCGGTTACGAGATCATCCAGGTCATCGACGGCGACACCGACGCGATCGTCGCCGACATTCCGATCAAGGGTGCCGCGCGCGAGGTCGGGCTGACCGCGGACCGGAAATTCCTCTACGTGGCGACGAACCGGCATCTCGTGCACAAGGTCGATCTGGCCGAGAACCGGGTGGTCGGCTCGATCGACCTGAACGGGGACGGCTGGGACCGCTTCCTGTTCGGCTTCGCGCTCGCCGCGGACGGCAGGACCGCCTACGGCGCATTGATGTCGCGCAAGACGCACAAGGGCGACGCCGTGGTCGGAAAACCGGTCGTCGCGCAATTCGACCTCGCGACCGGAAAACTGCTGCGCAGCGTCGAGGTGCCTTTCGGAGTCGCACACCTGGTGAGCACCAACCGGGGCAGGAGG
>JBBIUI010000111.1:0-5762 GCA_037440385.1 Rhodocyclales bacterium
CGGCGGCGGGCGGCGTTCGCGGTCGGTCGCATCCCCGCTGCGCGGGGCCCCTGCTCCCTGCTCACGCCGCCACCTCCTCCGTCATTCGCAGCGCTTCCTCGATGTCGACTTCGACGACGTGGGACACACCTTGCTCCTGCATGGTTACGCCGATCAGTTGCTCGGCTATTTCCATGGCAATCTTGTTATGGCTGATGAACACGAACTGGGTCTGCTGCGCCATGCGCTTTACCATCTCGCAGAACCGTTCGGTGTTGTGATCGTCGAGCGGCGCATCGACTTCGTCGAGGATGCAGAAGGGTGCCGGGTTGAGCTGAAACAGCGCGAACACCAGCGCGATCGCGGTCAGCGCTTTCTCGCCGCCCGACAGCAGATGGATCGAGGTGTTCTTCTTTCCCGGCGGATGCGCCATGACCTGGACGCCCGCGTCCAGGATCTCCTCGCCCGTGAGGACCAGATGGGCTTCGCCGCCGCCGAACAGCTCCGGGAACAGGCTCCCGAAGCTCTCGCCGACCTTGCGGAACGTCTCGCGCAATTGCTCGCGCGTCTCGCGGTCGATCCGGTGAATCGCGTCCTCGAGCGTCACGATGGCGGCATTCAGATCCGCACACTGGCTGTCGAGATAGCCCTTGCGGCTGCGCGCCGTCTCGAGTTCTTCGAGCGCCGCGAGGTTGACCGGCCCGAGCGCTTCGATGTCGGATGCGATCCGCGCAAGGTCTTCGCGCAGCGCGGCCTCCTTGCGCTCTCGCGTGAGCAGCGGCGCGAGTGCCTGCTCGTCTGCGCCCGCCTCCGAGAGTCTCGCCTGGAACTGCTCCTCGCTGAGCCGGGCGGCCTGCACCTTGAGCCGCAGGTCGCCGAGCTTGTCGCGCAGCGGAACGATGCCCTGTTCGCTCTTCATCCGCTGCTCCTCGAGCTCCTTGAGCGCGGCGGCCGCCTGATCGAGCGCGGCGCGCGCGCCGGCGAGGGCCGCCTCCTTCTCCTTGCGCGTATCGAGCGCTTGCTGCAGGCGCGCGTGGACCGAGGGCTCGTCGATGTCATCGCGCTCGGCCCGGCCCAGCTCGAGCTCCTGCGCGATGCGTGCGAGCTCGCGCTCGGCGAGCGCCTGCGAGCGTCCGATGTCGTCCAGCTTGCCCGCGCATTCGCGCTGCGAGAACACCGCTTCCTGCAGCTGCCGCGCGAACGACTGTTCGGTGGCCAGCGCCTCGCGCTGGGCCGCATCCGCGGCGCGCTGGCCCTCGATCGCGGAGGTGAGTTTGCCCTGCAGCGCATGGGCCAGCTCGCGGTGCCGCTCGATCTCGATGCGCACGCGGCCGAGCCTGTCGTCTTCGAACCGCTGCGACTGCTCGACCTCCTCGAGATCGCGCTCGATCTGCGCGTAGCGTTCGAGATAGCGGCTGCGTGCCTGATCGAGCTTGAGCAGTTCCACCTGCACCGAATGGCGCTGCTGTTCGAGCTCCCGGATCTCGCGCCGCACGTTCGCGAGACGATCCTGCACGGCGGCCAGCGCGCTTTCGGAATCCGCCATCGCCTGGCGCGCGATGTCCAGTCCGGTCTGGGCTTCGTCGAGTTCCCGGGCCAGCGCGTCGATTTCCCGCTGCCGTTCCAGCACGCCGTGGGTGCGCACATCCGGGGCATACAGTACCAGCGCATGGCGCGAGAGCATCCTGCCGTCGCGATCGACCCATAGATCGCCCGCCGCGAGCTCCCGGCGCCGCCCGACGAGGGCGAGCAGATCGCCGGCGACGAACACCCCCCGGAGCCAGTGTGCCAGCACTGCCCGCCAGCCGGGATCCTCGCACGAGACCTTCTCGGCCAGAGCGACCTCCATGCACATCGGCTGCTCGCGCGTCGCCGGTTCGGCAGCCTCGACGAGGGCGAACGCGACGGTTTCCGGCGCCGATTCGGAAGCGAGCCGCGCAGCCTGTCCCTCATCGGCGGGCAATGCCGCGAGACGCTCGCGCAGCACCGCCTCGATCGCCCGTTCCCATCCGGGCTCCACGCGCAGCGACTGCCACAACGGCGCGCGCACATCGACGCCGTGCCGGTCGAGCCACTCGCTCAACCGGCCGCCGCGACTGACCTTGTCCTGGAGATGCACGAGCGCATCGCGGCGCGCTCGCACTTCCGTGAGGCGCCGCTGGGCGGCGCGCTCTCCGTCGGCGGCGAGCTTGTGGCGCGCATGGTGTTCCGGAATCCGCGCCTGGAGCGAAGACGACTCGGCCTGGCAACGTTCGATGTCCGCATCGACGCCGGCCGCGCGCCGGCGCAGTTCATCGAGCAGCGCCTCATCGGGCGCGTGCAGCGCTGCACGCTCTTCGTCGAGCCGCGCACGGCGCTGCTGCAAGGCTTCGAGCGCACGGCTCGCGTTGGCGAAATGTGCCTCCTGCACGCGAAGCTGCTGTTCGGCCTCCGCCAGCTCGTGACGCACCGCACCGAGCGCATCTTCCGCCGCCGCCTTGATCCGCTCCATCTCCGGCAGCCGCGCCGCGGCGGCGGCGTGGCGCGTCCGGGCGGAGGATTCGCGGGCGTTCGCGTTGTCGAGCAGCTCGTTCCAGCGCTGCCGATCGGCGGCGGTCGCCTCGTTCTGGCGACGCCATTTCTCGTCCTCGGCCGCGAGCTGCCGGAGCCTGCCGTCCAGCTCGTCGCGTCGCTCACGCAGGCGCGCGAGTTCGTCCTCGCAGTGCGCGACCTCGGCGTTGGCCGCGTACATCGCGCTTTGCGTCTCGTGCAACGCGTCCGAGTCCGCGAAGTGCCGCTCGCGCGCGCTTTCCAGCTCGCGCTCCAGCGCACGCAGCCGGGCCGTTTCGGCGTCGAGCCGGGCGGCCATCTTCTCGGTGTCTCGCAGCGCCCGTTCGCGCTCGCTCACCGCCTCGTTGCGCTTGAGCAGCCAGAGCAGGTTCTGCGTCTCGGCGTGGCTGTCCTGCAGCAGCCGGTAACGGCGGGCGACTTCGGCTTGTCCGGTCAACCGGTCGATCTGCCCGGCGAGCTCGTTACGGATGTCTTCGAGCCGCGCGAGGTTCTCGCGCGTGTCTTCCAGCCGGTTCTCGGTCTCGCGCCGGCGCTCCTTGTACTTGGTGACCCCGGCGGCTTCTTCCAGAAACACGCGCAGCTCTTCCGGCCTGGCCTCGACGATGCGCGAGACCATTCCCTGTTCGACGATCGCATAGGCCCGCGGGCCCAGTCCGGTGCCGAGGAACAGATCGACGACGTCGCGCCTGCGCACGTGCAGGTTGTTGATGAAGTAGCTGGAATCTCCACCCCGTTCGACGACGCGCTTGACGCTGATCTCGGCATACTGCGACCACTGGCCCAATGCCTTGCCGAGCGAATTGTCGAAGCCCAGCTCGACGGACGCACGCCCGACGGCCTTGCGCCCCGAGGATCCGTTGAAGATGACGTCCTGCATCGACTCTCCGCGCAGCGCGGTCGCCTTGGACTCGCCGAGCACCCAGCGCACGGCGTCGATGACATTCGATTTGCCGCAGCCATTCGGTCCGACCACGCCGACGAGCTGCCCCGGAAACAGCAGCACGGTCGGGTCCACGAAGGTCTTGAACCCGGACAGCTTGATCTTTCTCAGGCGCACCGCGAACGAGCCGTATGTGGACGAGATTGGATGGAACCCCGGCGCCGCGGTCGCGCGGCGTTCATGTCTTGTTCCCCGCCCGCCGGCAGGAGGTGCCGCGACGAAGCGGCCCGTATAATAGCATTTTTGGACCCCCGCCCGAATGCCCGGCCACGCCTCGAAGGATCTGGAAACCTTCCCGAATCCCGCCCCCGAACGCGACTACCGGATCCACATGGAGATCCCGGAGTTCACCTGCCTGTGCCCGAAGACCGGCCAGCCGGATTTCGCGACGCTGATCCTGGACTACGTCCCGGAGCGGATGTGCGTCGAACTGAAGAGCCTGAAGCAGTATGTCTGGTCGTTCCGCGACGAGGGGGCGTTCCACGAGGCCGTCACCAACCGCATCCTCGACGATCTGGTCGCGGCGACGCAGCCGCGCTTCATGCGGCTCACGGCCCGCTTCAACGTGCGCGGCGGCATCTTCACGACGGTGGTCGCGGAGCATCGCAGCGAGAACTGGAGCGGAACCGCCGCGATCGAACCGCCGGTCTGTCCTGCGCCATCGAGCACGCGCGGCTGAACGTTCATCCGTGCCTGGGCGTCGCACCGATCCTGCCCGACAGCAGGCTGGCGGCCACGATCATCGCCCCCCCGGCCCATTCGCGCGCACGGAGCAGTTCGCCTGCCAGCGCCCACGACGAGAGCGCCGCGACCGCGAGTTCGACCAGAAAGATCACGATGGCCCGATTGGCCGGAGTGTGTGCGAGGCCGTGCTGAACCGCCAGGTTCACCGCGAACAGGACCAGCCCGAGCAGCGCGATCGAGCCGATCGTGTCCGCCCGCGGCCGCACCGGTTCGGCGGCGCCGGCGGCGATCAGCACCGCACCGGCGCACACCACCCCCGCGAACACCGCGAACGACTTGACCTCGATCGGTACATCGCCGGCCTTGCGCGCGAGGACGTTGCTGAATGCGAATAGCATGCCGGCGGCGAGCCCGATCCATTCGGCGCGCACGGCCGGCATCGGCACGAGCGCCTCGCCGCGCCACAGCATCGTGAAGGCACCAGCGAGCGCCAGCCCGACCACGCCGGCGCCCGCGGCATCGATGCGCTCGTCGAGCAATGCGCGCGACAGCAGCACGGTCCACAACGGCGCCAGGTAGAACAACAGCAGCACGCGCATGACCTCGCCGCCGAGCATCGCGACGACATAGCCGAGGTTGCAGCCCCCGGCGGCGAGCCCGAGCGTCACGAGCAGCACCGGCCGGGAGATCCCGCGCCGCATACGAACCAGTGCGGGCACGGAGCAGGCGAGTGCGACGAGGTAGGTCAGCGTGGTGGCCGGCACGCCCCCGACGCCGGCCGCGTCGAGCACGCGGTAGGGGTACCAGATCAGCCCCCAGACGATCGCGCCGGCGAACAGTCCGGCCAGCGCCGAGCGCGGCGGCGCGATGGCTGCATGCCCTTGCGCCACGTATAATCCGCGCGCGCCCCGACCGCCCTGGTCATCCGCCGACATTCCGTGAACCCCGATCTCGACACGTTGCAGCCCTACCCCTTCGAGCGGCTGCGGCGCCTGTTCGACGCAACGCAGCCGCCGGCGGGACTGCCCGCGATCCGCCTGTCGATCGGCGAGCCGCAGCATCCGACCCCGCAATTCATCCGGGATGCGCTCGCCGCGGGACTCGACGGACTGGCGAATTATCCCACGACACAAGGCGGAGCCGAACTTCGCGGCGCGATCGCACAGTGGCTGCGGCGCCGTTACGGTCTCGATGCCATCGACCCCGAGACCCAGGTGCTGCCGGTGGCCGGTTCGCGTGAAGCGCTGTTCGCCTTCGCCCAGTGCGTCGTCGACGCCTCGCGGCCCGGCGCGCTCGTCGCCTGCCCGAATCCCTTCTACCAGATCTATGAAGGCGCGGCGCTGCTCTCGGGCGCGTCGCCGGTGTTCCTGAACCAGTTGCCCGAGAACGACTTTTCGATGGATTTCGATGCGCTCGACGGTGCGACCTGGTCGCGCGTGCAGCTCCTCTACGTCTGCTCGCCGGGCAATCCGACCGGACGGGTCATGACGCTCGCGCAGTGGCGTGCGCTGTTCGAGCTCGCCGACCGGTATGGTTTCGTCATCGCGGCCGACGAGTGCTATTCGGAGATCTACTTCGACGATGCCCGGCCGCCGCTAAGCCGATGTTG
>JBBIUI010000112.1:0-5285 GCA_037440385.1 Rhodocyclales bacterium
CGGCAATGTCTGACATTGCCGCGCCAGTCGAGCACGGAGCCTCGCACCTGCTCGAAACCGCTCGTCGCCGCCACTTCGGCGACGATGACCGCGCACTTGCCCGCGTCGTTGAGGTAGGGATCCTCGGCGAGCTCGGCGACGATGCCGCGTATCTTGCCAAGCAGCGCCGGGTCGAGCCGCGGCACCGCATCGGCGCCCCGGCCGGACAGGTGGCGCAGCACGAGTTCACCGAGTCGCTCGTTCAGGTCGGCGCGTTGTTTCGACAGGTATTCGACCGCGCCGGCGCGCTGCGCCCACCCCCGGGTCGCCGCATCGGCGGATCGGCCGATCATGACGATCGCCACGCCGGCCGCGACCGGATCGCGCGCGAGGCTGGCCACGAGCCGGAAACCGGATCCCTCCGGCAGGGACTGGTTGGCGATGATCAGCGAAGGCGAGACCGAGCGCACGAGCGCCATCGCCTGTGCGCTGTCGAAGGCGACCGCCGCGTACAGGCCGATGCGCGCCAGATGCTCGGCGATGCGCTCGGCATCCTCGAGCACCGGCTCGATCAGCAACACTACCGGTTTCATCGACGCATCCGTCCCGGTTCCGTCTACGCCCGATGCGCGGCCCGGCGGCCGGCGCGAGGATGCTCACCGGCCGCCGGCGCACCGGCGATTCGCACTGCCACTGCTACTCGTACTTGCGTGCATCTTCGATGACCTTGCCATCGTTCGGCAGGCTCCCGAGCTCGCAGAACCGGATCACTGCGCGCAGCTTGGTGAGCTCCCGCACGGTCGCGATCAATGCCTGCGCCAGCGCGTCCGAGCCTCGTTCCAGTTCGCAATGCAGGGTCATCCGGTCGGTGCCGGAAGCATTGTCGACGACCAGCCTTGCCTTTGCAATCTCACGGTGGCGCCGCACGACCTCCGCCACCTGCGACGGATGGACGAACATGCCCCTGACCTTGGTGGTCTGGTCGGCGCGACCCAGCCATCCCTTGAGGCGGGTGTTGGTGCGCCCGCATGGCGAAATGCCTGGCAGCACCGCCGAAAGGTCTCCGGTGCCGAAACGAATCATCGGGTAGTCCGGATTGAAGCTCGTGACGACCACCTCGCCGACCTCGCCCGCGGATACCGGATCGCCCGTTCCCGGCCGCACGATCTCCACGATGATTTCCTCGTCGACGACGAGCCCTTCGCGCGCAGGGCTCTCGTAGGCGATCAGGCCGAGATCCGCCGTCGCATACGCCTGATAGGCGTCGATGCCCCGTGCGCGCAGCCATTCGTTCAGGCTGGGCGGAAACGCCTCGCCGGACACGAGCGCCTTGCGCACGAACTCGACGCGCAGGTCCAGCTCGTCGGCCTTCTCGAGGAGGATGCGCAAAAACGAAGGCGTGCCGACATAAGCGGCCGGGCGCAGGTCGGACATCGCACGCACCTGCTGCTCGGTCTGTCCGATCCCGGCGGGGAATACGGTGCAGCCCAGCACATGGGCCGCCGTCTCCATCATCGAGCCGGCGGGGGTGAAGTGATAGGAGTATGCGTTATGGACGAGATCGCCCTGGCGGACCCCGGCGGCGTACAGCGCGCGGGCGAGCCGCCAGTAATCCCTGCGCGCGCCCTCTGGCTCGTACAGCGGACCGGGGGACGCGAACACGCGCGCACAGCCGGGACCCCAGCCCGTCGCGGCGAAACCGCCGAACGGCCGCTGCGCCTTCTGCAATTGCAGCAGTTCGGACTTGTGCACGACGGGAAGCGCCGCCAGCGCCTCGCGCGAGTCCACGCTGCGCGAATCGACCTGCGCGAGCAGCTTCGCATAGGCAGCGGTGTTGCGTCGCGCGTGTTCGATGTGCCCGGGCAACCGGGCCATCAGCGCGCGTTCGCGCTCCGCGGGATCGCGCGTCTCCAGACTGTCGTAATGGCTCATGATCGGGACTGTGGGGTCGTCGCATGCACGGCGGCGAACGGCGCGGCGGGTTTTCCCGCTTCGTTCGGGCGGTATCGGGGAAAACTCAGGCAAGCCAGCGCTTGCGGCGCCGGTAGTGTTTGACGTCTCGGAAGCTCTTGCGTCCGGCCGAGGACAGCCCGAGATAGAACTCCTTGACGTCCTCGTTGTTCGCCAGTTCCTTCGCCGCGCCTTCCATGACGACGCGGCCGTTTTCCAGGATGTAGCCGAAGTCGGCGTAACGCAGCGCCACCATCGTGTTCTGCTCGGCGAGCAGGAAACTGACCTTCTCGCGCTGGTTCAGATCGCGCACGATCTCGAAGATCTCCTCGACGATCTGCGGAGCGAGCCCCATCGAGGGCTCGTCGAGCAGGATCATCTTCGGCCGCGCCATCAGTGCGCGTCCGATCGCGGTCATCTGCTGCTCGCCGCCCGAGGTATAACCGGACTGGGAGCTTCGCCGCTGCTTGAGCCGCGGAAAATAGGCATACACCTTCTCGAGGTCCTGCTTGACATGGCCCTTGCACGTATAGGCTCCGGTCAGCAGATTCTCCTCGACCGTCAGATGCTGGAAGCAGTGCCGGCCTTCCATGACCTGCACGACCCCCATCTTCACGAGCTGCGCCGGGGTGAGCCGGTCTATCCTCCTGCCGTCGAACTCGATGCCGCCCTTGGTGACATCGCCGCGCTCGGCATGCAGCAGGTTCGATATCGCCTTCAGCGTCGTGGTCTTGCCCGCGCCGTTCGCGCCGAGCAGCGCGACGATCCTGCCCTGCTCGACCTGCAGCGACACGCCCTTGAGCACGAGGATCACGTGGTCGTAGATGACCTCGATGTTATTGACGTTCAGGTACGGCGCGCCGGAAGCGGCCGGCTGCGAGGCGATGGCGGACATGGGTCTCGGTTTCCGGATCGGGATCGGGGGCATGCGGGGTTCGCCCCGAAGGCGAGCCCCGCAGTCCGGATCAGCCTTCCTTGCTGCAATCGCGCGGCGTGATGCCCTTTTCCTTCGCGTACTTCGCCGCGGACTGCTCGACCATCGGGCGAACGATCGTCTGGTCGGACGGAATCCAGTCGGTGATGACCTTCCACTGCTTGCCATCCCATTGCTGGAACTTGACCAGGCCCGAGCCCTCGTGGTTATTGCAGCTCACGTGCAGCGGCGGCAGGAAGCCGGTCGCACCCAGCGCCTTGAGCTTCTTGTCGTCGAGGTTCAGGTTCTCGATGCCCCAGCGCATCTGCTCGCCGGTGATCGACTTGCCCTTGCCGAACTTCGCCTGGGCATTGCGGATCGCTTCGACGGTCAGGATGCCGTGCACGACGCCGCGGTTGTAGTAGGCGCTGCCCACGCGAGACTTATCCTCCATGTTCGACTTGCCCTTGGAGACGACGTACTTCTCGATGTCCTTGATGACCGGGTAGTTCGTACCCGAGACATTGAAGCCGGCCGCGATGTAGCCCTTGGCCGCGTCGCCTGCGGGAATCACGTCTTCCTCGGCGCCGCTCCACCACACGCCGAGCACCTTGTTGCGCGGGAAGCCGACCTTCGCGGCGGTCTTCAGCGCGGTCGGATTCATCACGCCCCAGCCGCGCAGGATCACCCAGTCGGGCTTGATCTGGCGGATCTGCAGCCATTGCGACTGCTGCTCGTTGCCGGGGTGGGCCACCGCGATGTGGGTCACCGTGAAGCCATATTTCTTGGCCTGCACGTCGAGCACCGGGATCGTTTCCTTGCCGTAGGCCGAGTCGTGATACACGTTCACGATCTTCTTGCCCTTGAGCTTGTCCATCCCCCCTTCCTTCATGCCGATGAACTTGATCTTGGCGGTGTTCTGCGACCAGTAGTTGGTGATCAGCGGGAAGATGTAGGGGAACACGCGCCCGTCGGTCGCATCGGTGCGGCCGTAACCGAGCGAGATGACCGGGATCTTGTCCGCGGTCGCCTTGTCGATGACCGAATAGGTGATGCCAGTCGACAGCGGATGGAAGACCGTGTTGCCGGTCGGTCCGTTCTTCTTCATGCGCTCGTAGCACTCGACACCGCGGGCGTTGTTGTATTCCGTCTCGCACTCCTCCCAGGTCAGCTTGACGCCATTCACGCCGCCGTCGCGCGCATTGATCATCTGGAAGTAGTCGATCATGCCGCCGAAGATTCCGGAACCTCCGGCCGCGTAGGGTCCGACCCGATAGCTCGGCATGCCGACGTACTGCTCGGCCGCCAGCACACTCGAGGCGCCGAGCGCGCCGGCGATCGTGAGCCCGATCAGGGCCGATTTCTTGAGCTTCATGCAGTGTCTCCTCATGGTTGATCCTCCATACCTACCTACGGTTTGCAACATCGCCTGCGTCGTGCAGCGTGTCCATTCTAATGTGGGAACGGCCACAGACGCAGCTTTTCCTTGCCGATCTGCCACAGGCGCGCCAGGCCGTGCGGCTCGACGATCAGGAAGAAGACGATCAGCCCGCCGAAGACGATGAGCTGCAGATTCGATGTGATGCCTGCCGGCAGCGTCCCGCCGAACAGCGCCGGCAGCGCATTGTCGAGCCCGATGGGCAGCAGCACGATGAAGGCTGCCCCGAGGAACGAGCCGAGCACCGTGCCGACTCCGCCGATGATGATCATGAACAGGATCCTGAAGGACAGGTCCAGGTTGAAGCCTTCCGGTTCGACCGTGCCGAGGTAGGTGTAGGCATACAGCGCGCCCGCGACCCCGCAGTAGAAGGAACTGACCGCGAACGCCATCAGCTTGGTGCGCATCAGCCGGATGCCGATCACCTCGGCGGCGACATCCATGTCGCGCACCGCCATCCACGCGCGCCCGACCGTGGTGCGAGCCATGTTCTTGGCCGCCAGCGCGAGCCCGGTGACGATGACGAGCGTCAGCAGGTACTTGGAAGCCGGCGAGTTGAACACGTAGCCGAACATCTCGACCTTCTGTGCGGTGATCACGCCCGAGGAACTGTAGTTCGAGAACCAGCCGAACTTGGTCAGCGCCCAGACGATGAAAAACTGCGCCGCGAGCGTCGCGACCGCCAGGTAAAAACCCTTGATGCGAAGCGACGGCAGGCCGAAGACGACGCCCACCGCCGCCGCGCTCAGTCCGCCGAGCGCGAACGCGGCGACGATCGGCATGCCGGGCACGCGCAGCATGAAGTTGGGATTTCTTAAGGCGCCCACCGCCATGAACGCCGCCGAACCGAGCGAAAGCTGGCCGGCATAGCCGGTGAGGATGTTCAGCCCGAGTGCCGCCAGCGCGAAGATCAGCGTCGGAATGATGATCGCCTGCAGCCAGTACTGGTCGGCCACGAACGGCACGACCAGGTAGAAGAAGGCGAGGACCAGCGCGATCCCGATG
>JBBIUI010000113.1:0-5222 GCA_037440385.1 Rhodocyclales bacterium
CCTCCATCCCCGCTGCGCGGGGCCCCTGCTCCCTGCTCATGGCGCCACCTCCGCGAAACCACGCGACTTGACCAGCGCGTCGAGTTCGCGCAGCGTCTCGAGCAGTTCCCTCATCCTGCCCAGCGGCCACGAATTGGCGCCGTCGGACAGCGCCTCGGCGGGATCCGGATGCGTTTCCATGAACAGGCCCGCGACGCCGGCCGCCACCGCCGCGCGTGCGAGCACCGGGACGAACTCGCGCTGTCCGCCGGAAGACGCGCCGAGCGCTCCGGGCAACTGCACCGAATGGGTCGCATCGAACACCACCGGGCAGCCGGTCTCGCGCAGGATCGCCAGCGCGCGCATGTCGGCGACGAGATTGTGGTAACCGAACGAGACACCGCGCTCGCACACGAGGATGGTATCCGCGCCGCCGTTGGCCTGCTTCGCCTTCTCGACGACGTTCTTCATGTCCCGAGGCGCGAGAAACTGTCCCTTCTTGATGTTCACCGGCCGGCCGGCGGCTGCCACCGCGCGGATGAAATCCGTCTGCCGGCACAGCAGCGCCGGAGTCTGCAACACGTCGGCGACCTCGGCCGCGGGACCGATCTCGTCTTCCGAATGCACGTCGGTGAGCACCGGGACGCCGATCTCGCGGCGGACCTGCGCGAGGATGTCGAGCCCCTGCTCCATGCCCACGCCCCGATACGACCCGCCCGAGCTGCGATTGGCCTTGTCGTAGGACGACTTGTAGACCAGCGGGATGCCCAGCCCGGCGCACAGATCGCGCAACTGCCCGGCGGTATCCAGCGCGAGCTGGCGCGACTCGATGACGCACGGGCCCGCGATCAGGAACAGCGGCCGGTCGAGGCCGACCTCGAACCCGCACAGCTTCATGTCACCCGCCGCGACTCAAGCGGCCACGGCCTGCGGCGGCGCGAGCCGCAGCCCGCGCTTGCCATCGAGCGCCGCGCGCACGAACGCGATGAACAGCGGATGGCCGGTGCGCGGGTTGGACGTGAACTCCGGATGGAACTGGCAGCCGACGAACCACGGATGCGCCGGCAGCTCGACCATCTCGCACAGCGGCTTGCCCTGCGCCGACTTTCCCGACACCCGCAGCCCGGCCGCCTCGAGCTGCGCCAGATAGACGTCATTGACCTCGTAGCGGTGGCGGTGCCGCTCGACGATCGTGTCCGCGCCGTAGATCGCGCGCGCCAGCGAACCGGGCAGGAGCTTGCACGCCTGGCCGCCCAGCCGCATCGTGCCGCCGAGATCCGATTGCGTGTCGCGCCGCTCGATCCTGCCCGCGCGATCGAGCCATTCGGTGACCAGTGCGACGACCGGATGCGGCGTGTCGGGATCGAATTCCGTGCTGTGCGCACCGGCGAGTCCCGCGACGTCGCGCGCGAACTCGATCACCGCGAGCTGCATGCCCAGGCAGATGCCCAGATAAGGCACCGCGTTCTCGCGCGCGTAGCGGATCGCCGCGATCTTGCCTTCGACGCCGCGCTTGCCGAAGCCGCCCGGCACCAGGATCGCATGCATGCCCTCGAGCAGGCTGCGCGCGCCATCCGGGGAATGCTCGATCTGCTCCGAATCGAGATAGTGGATATGGATCTTCGATCGCGTGTGGATGCCCGCGTGGATCAGCGCCTCGGTGAGCGACTTGTACGACTCGGTCAGATCGACATACTTGCCGACGAAGGCGATGTCCAGTTCGTGCTCGGGATGATCGAGTGCCTCGACGAGCGCCTTCCAGACCGTGAGGTCGGCCGCCCGCGCGAGGATGTCGAGCTTGTGGCAGACGATCTCGTCGAGCATCTGGTCGTGCAGGATGCCCGGGATCTTGTAGATCGAGTCGGAGTCCTCCAGCGAGATCACCGCTTCCGGCGCGACGTTCGTGAACAACGCGATCTTGCGCCGCTCGGCTTCCGGCACATGCCGGTCGGCGCGGCACAGCAGCACGTCGGGCTGGATGCCGATCTCGCGCAGTTCCTTGACCGAGTGCTGGGTCGGCTTGGTCTTCAGTTCGCCCGCCGCGGCTATCCATGGCAGCAGCGTCAGGTGGATGAAGCAGGTGTTGGAGCGACCCTCCTCGATGCTCATCTGGCGGATCGCCTCGAGAAACGGCAGAGACTCGATGTCGCCCACGGTGCCGCCCACCTCGATGATGGCGACATCCGCGCCCTGCGCGCCGCGCTTGATGAACAGCTTGATCTCGTCGGTGATGTGCGGGATGACCTGCACCGTGCGGCCGAGGTACTCGCCGCGCCGTTCCTTCTTCAGCACGCTCTCGTAGATCTGGCCGGTGGTGAAACTGTTGCGCCGGCCAAGCTTGCAGCGGGTGAAACGCTCGTAGTGGCCCAGATCCAGGTCGGTCTCGGCGCCGTCCTCGGTGACGAACACCTCGCCGTGCTGGAACGGGCTCATCGTGCCCGGATCGACGTTGAGGTAGGGATCGAGCTTCAGGTGGGTGACCTTGATCGTGCGCGATTCCAGGATCGCGCCCAGCGACGCGGCGGCGATCCCCTTCCCGAGAGACGAGACGACACCGCCGGTGACGAAGACGTACTTGCTCATGAGGCAGCCTTCGGAAAGCCGCATCATAGCAAAAGCGCACCCGCCCGGAGTCGATCGGCCGGCGGCGGCGGCGCGGCGTGCGGCAGGCTTGCCCGGATGGCTGTGTTTCTGTACAGTCCATGGCGGAGCCTGCGATGCTTCCCGACTACGCCGAACTGCACTGTCTGACCAATTTCACCTTCCTGCGCGGCGCCTCGCACCCGGAAGAGCTGGTCGAGCGCGCCCATGCCCTGGGCTATGCCGCGCTGGCGATCACCGACGAGTGCTCGGTCTGCGGCGCGGTGCGCGCGCATCGGGCCGCCCGCGCGCGCGGCCTTCCGCTGGTCCTCGGCAGCGAGATCCGCCTCGCGGACGGACCGAAGCTGGTCCTGCTTGCTCGGAGCCGCGAGGGGCACGGGAACCTGTGCGAGCTGATCACCCGCGGCCGGCGCGCCGCACGCAAGGGCGCCTACCGGCTCGCGCGCCCGGATCTCGGACACGGACTGCCCGGCTGCCTGGCCCTGCTCGTGCCCGGCCCCGGCCCGCTCGCCGATCAACGGGATCTGGCCGGACACGCCCTGTGGCTCGCGCAATGCTTCGCCGGGCGCTGCTGGCTCGCCGTCGAGCTGCATCGCGGACCGGACGACGCGGCACGCCTCGACGCAGTGCTCGCACTGGCCGCCGCGAGCGGCCTTCCGGCGCTGGCGGCGGGCGACGTCCACATGCACGTGCGCAGCCGCCGGCGCATGCAGGACGCGCTGACCGCGATCCGCCTCGGTACGCCGCTGGATCGCTGCGGCCATGCGCTGTACCCGAACGGCGAGCGGCACCTGCGCAGCCGGGAGGCGCTCGCCCGGATCTACCCGCGCGCGCTGATCGAGGAGAGCGCGCGTGTGGCGGCGCGCTGCGCGTTCTCGCTCGACGAGCTGCGCTACGAGTATCCGGACGAGCTGGTGCCGCCGGGCGAGACGCCCTCCGGCTGCCTGCGCCGGCTCACGATCGATGGGCTGCGCCGGCGCTACGGGGCGCGCGTGCCGGAGCGCGTGTCGGAGCTCGTCGAGCACGAACTGGCGCTGATCGCGGAACTCGCCTACGAACCGTACTTCCTGACCGTGTACGATCTGGTCGCCTTCGCCCGCGGCCGCGGCATCCTGTGCCAGGGGCGCGGCTCGGCGGCGAATTCGGCCGTGTGCTATGCGCTCGGCATCACCGAGGTGGACCCCGCGCGCAGCGCCATGCTGTTCGAGCGCTTCGTGTCGCGCAGCCGCAACGAGCCGCCCGACATCGATGTCGACTTCGAGCACGAGCGGCGCGAGGAGGTGATCCAGTACCTGTACGCGAAATACGGCCGCGACCGCGCCGCGCTCACCGCGACCGTCATCGCCTACCGGCCCAGGAGCGCGCTGCGCGACGCCGGCCGCGCGCTCGGCTTCGATGCGGACCGGATGAACCGGCTCACGCGCAACCTCGCCTGGTGGGACGGTCGCGCGGTGCTGCCCGAGCGGCTGCGCGAAGCGGGGCTCGATCCGGCGCAGCCGAAGGTGAGGCTGCTCGCCGAGCTGACCGACACGCTGATCGGTTTCCCCCGCCACCTGTCGCAGCACGTGGGCGGATTCGTGATCTCGCGCGGGCCGCTCTCGCGGCTGGTGCCGATCGAGAACGCGGCGATGCCCGCGCGCACGGTGATCCAGTGGGACAAGGACGATCTCGACGCGCTCGGCCTGCTCAAGATCGACGTGCTGGCGCTCGGCATGCTCTCGGCGATCCGGCGCGCGCTCGATCTGGTCTCGCGCCGGCGCGGCCGGCCCTTCGGCATGGGCGACGTGCCGGCCGAGGATCCCGCGGTCTACGACATGCTGTGCCGCGCCGACTCGGTCGGCGTGTTCCAGGTGGAATCGCGCGCCCAGATGTCGATGCTGCCGCGCCTGCGGCCGCGCCGCTTCTATGATCTCGTCATCGAGGTCGCGATCATCCGCCCCGGGCCGATCCAGGGCGGCATGGTGCATCCCTACCTGCGCCGCCGGCAGGGGCTGGAACCCGTGACCTATCCCTCGGCGCAGGTCGAGGCCGTGCTCGAGCGCACGCTGGGCGTGCCGCTGTTCCAGGAACAGGTCATGCAGCTCGCCGTCACCGCCGCCGGCTTCACGCCGGGCGAGGCGGACGAGCTGCGCCGGCGGATGGCGACCTGGCACAAGAAGGGCGGCATGCAGCAGATGGAGCAGCGCCTGATCGCGGGCATGCTCGCGCGCGGCTACACGCCGGAATTCGCGCAGGCGATCTATCGGCAGATCCTCGGCTTCGGCGAATACGGCTTCCCCGAGTCGCACGCCGCCAGCTTCGCGCTGCTGGTCTATGTCTCGGCGTGGCTCAAGTGCCACGAGCCGGCCGCCTTCCTGTGCGCATTGCTCGATTCACAGCCGATGGGCTTCTACGCACCGGCGCAGTTGATCCGCGATGCGCAGCGCCACGGCGTGGAGGTGCTCGCGCCCGATGTCACCGCCAGCCACTGGGACTGCACGCTGGAGCCGGATCGCGCGTGCGCCCGGCCCGCCGTGCGGCTCGGGCTGCGGCTCGTCGCGGGTCTGGGCGAGGACGCCGCGCTCCGCATCGCCGCCGCGCGCAGTCAGGCGCCGCTGGCCGGCGTCGAGGATCTCGCCGCACGCGCGCGGCTCGCGCCGCAC
>JBBIUI010000114.1:0-4463 GCA_037440385.1 Rhodocyclales bacterium
CGCCGAAAACGCGCCGGATCGGTTGCGGTTGAGCTCGCTCGCGAGATCGAACAGCACGGCGATCGCCTCGGGCGTGTTGAAGTCGTCGTCCATCGCCTGCCGGAAACGGGACGAATGCGGGCGCTGCCATTCGGGCGCCGCGGCGGAGGCGTCGAACCCCTTCAGTGCGGTGTACAGGCGAGAGAGCGCGTGGCGCGCATCCTCGAGGTGCGCGTCCGAGTAGTTCAGCGGGCTGCGATAGTGCGCGCGCAGGATGAAGAAGCGCACGACTTCGGGATCGTAGCGGCGCAGGACCTCGCGGATCGTGAAGAAGTTGCCGAGCGACTTGGACATCTTCTGTTCGTCCACGCGCACGAAGCCGTTGTGGATCCAGTAATTGACGAAGCCCTCGCCGTGGGCGCCTTCGGACTGCGCGATCTCGTTCTCGTGATGGGGAAACTGCAGATCCTGCCCGCCGCCGTGGATGTCGAAGTGCTCGCCCAGCAGTTCGGTGCTCATCGCCGAGCATTCGATGTGCCAGCCGGGCCGCCCGCGACCCCACGGCGAATCCCACTTGACCTCGTCCGGTTCGTCCTCGCGCGCGCGCTTCCACAGCACGAAATCGAGCGGATCCGCCTTGCCGCCGGCGACCTCGACGCGTGCGCCGGCGCGCAGGTCCTCGATCGACTTGCCCGACAGCCGGCCGTAGGGCGCGAACCCGCGTACCCGGTAGCACACGTCGCCGTTGCCCGCGACATAGGCGAGACCGTTGTCGAGCAGCCTCGCGATCATGCGCTGCATCGACGCGATGTGGCCGGTCGCGCGCGGCTCGGCGTCGGGTGCGAGCACGCCGAGCGCGCGCGCATCTTCGTCCATCGCCGCGATGTAGCGCTCGGTCAGCGCGCGGATCGATTCTGCGTTCTCGCGCGCGCGGCGGATGATCTTGTCGTCGATGTCGGTGAGGTTGCGCACGTAGGTGACGCGGTAGCCGCTCGCGCGCAGCCAGCGCGCGACCATGTCGAAGACCACCAGCACGCGGGCGTGGCCGAGATGGCAGTAGTCGTAGACGGTCATGCCGCAGACATACATCCGGACGTGTCCGGCTTCGATCGGCACGAACGGCTGCTTGCTTCGGGCGGCCGTGTTGTAGATGGTGAGCATCTGCGGGCGTGAGCGGTGGCCGTCGCGCGGCACGATGAACGCTGTCGCCGCGCCGGCCTTCTTGCTAGAATCCGGCCGGCGCGCATTCTAGCACTGCACGCCCGCCCGGTGCCCTCCCGCCACGACCATGGAGCCGCGAACGCATGAGACACGTACTGCCGATCCTGTTGCTGGCACTGAGCACGGCCGCCCTGGGCGCGAACCCGGTGGTCGAGATCCGCACCGGTATGGGACCGATCACCGTCGAGCTTTATCCGGACAAGGCACCCCGGAGTGCCGCCAACTTCATGCAGTATGTGAAGGACGGCTTCTACGACGGCACGATCTTCCATCGCGTGATCGGCGGCTTCATGATCCAGGGCGGGGGCTTCCTGCCGGACATGCAGCGCAAGCCGACGCGCGCGCCGATCATCAACGAGGCGGCCAATGGATTGAAGAACGCGCGCGGCACGATCGCGATGGCGCGCACCTCGGATCCGGATTCGGCGACCTCGCAGTTTTTCATCAACCTGGTCGACAACACCGCGCTCGACCGTCCCTCGCCCGACGGCCACGGCTATGCGGTGTTCGGCCGGGTGACGAAAGGCTTCGACGTCGTCGAGGCGATCGGCCGCGTGCCGCGAACCCGGATCGGTCCGTACTCGGACGTTCCGGTGAAACCGGTCGTGATCGAATCGGTCACGATCATTGCGCAATGACGGGAGACGGGCATGGTCACGCTGCACACGAATCACGGCGACATCACGCTGGAGCTGTTCGAGAACGAGGCGCCCGAGACGGTGCGCAACTTCCTCGGTTACGTCACGTCGGGTTTCTATGACGGGACGATCTTCCACCGCGTCATCGACGGCTTCATGATCCAGGGCGGCGGCTTCGAGCCCGGCATGAAGCAGAAAACGACCGGCGCGCCGGTTCGCAACGAGGCCGACAACGGCGTCAAGAACGCGCGCGGCACGATCGCGATGGCGCGCACCTCGGATCCGCACTCGGCCACCGCACAGTTCTTCATCAACGTCGCCGACAACGCCTTCCTGGACCACCGCTCGCCCGACGCACAGGGCTGGGGCTATTGCGTGTTCGGCAAGGTCGTCGAAGGCATGGACGCCGTCGATCGCATCCGCGCGGCCGCCACCGGCAGCCGCGGCTTCCACGAGGACGTGCCGGTCGAGGACATCATCATCGAGCGCGCCAGCGCGGCGGCCTGACGCGCGGCGTGGCGCGCGCTGCGCTGTTCGTCTCCGACCTGCATCTGGACGCGGGCCGCGAGGAGTCGAACCGGCAGTTCGAGGCGTTCCTGGCCGGCCCCGCGGCACGCGCCGGCGCGCTGTACATCCTCGGCGACCTGTTCGAATCCTGGGCCGGCGACGACGATCTCGGCGAGCCCTTCAACGCGCGCATCTGCGCGGCGCTGCGCGCGCTGACGCAGGGCGTGCCGGTCTGGTTCATGGCGGGCAACCGCGACTTCCTCGCGGACGAGCGCTTCGCCGCGGCGAGCGGCGTGCGCCTGCTCGCCGAGCCCGCCACGATCCAGCCCGACGGCATGCCCACACTGCTGCTGCACGGCGACACGCTGTGCACGGACGACGCCGACTACCAGCGCTGGCGCGCGCAGGTGCGCAGCCCGCACTGGCGCGAACGCTTCCTCGCGGCTGCGCTGCCCGAGCGCAAGGCGAGGATCGCATCGCTGCGCGCGATGAGCGAGCAGGCCAAGCGCGTCAAGCCGCCGGAAGTGATGGACATCAACGCCGGTGCGCTCGCGCGGCTGCTGCGCGAACACGGCTATCCACACGTCATCCACGGACACACGCACCGCCCGGGCCATCACGTCGTCGAGATCGACGGCCGCGTCTGCGAGCGCTGGGTGCTGGCCGACTGGTACACGGGCGGCTCGTTTCTCGCGTGCGAGGACGGGCGCTGGAGCATGATCGAGCTGCCGCCTGCGCCGTAGCCCGGCCGGCCGTGCCCACGGCTGCGTGGCGCGACGCCGCCGCCCGCGGCGAGGCTCAGATCGACGCGAGCCCCCTCGCGAGATCGGCTTCGATGTCCTCGATGTCCTCCAGCCCGACGGCGACGCGCAGCAGGTTCTCGCCGATGCCCGCCGCCGCGCGTGCCTCGGGCCCGATGCGTCCGTGGGTCGTGCTCGCCGGGTGCGTGATCGTCGTCTTGGTGTCTCCGAGATTCGCGGTGATCGAGATCAGCCGCGTCGAATCGATCACGCGCCAGGCCGCCTCGCGCGCACCGCGCACCTCGAACGACACGATGCCCCCGCCGCTGTCCTGCTGGCGCATCGCAGCCGCGTGCTGCGGGTGCGAGACGAGCCCGGGGTAGTAGACGCGCGTGACCTCGGGACGTGCCTCCAGCCAGCGGGCGAGCCGCAGCGCGTTTTCCGAATGTGCCTGCATGCGGATGCGCAGCGTCTCCAGCCCCTTCAGGATGACCCACGCATTGAACGGCGAGATCGACGGGCCCGCCGTGCGCAGGAACTTGAACACCTCGTCGGTGAGCTCGCGCCGCCCGAGCACCGCGCCGCCGAGCACCCGGCCCTGCCCGTCCAGATACTTCGTCGCGGAGTGGATCACGAGGTCGGCGCCGAGCGCGAGCGGACGTTGCAGCGCAGGCGTGCAGAAGCAGTTGTCGACGACGAGCAGCACGCCCGCGCCGTGCGCCAGTTGCGCGAGCGCGCGGATGTCCTGCACCTCGGTCAGCGGATTCGACGGCGTCTCGATGAAGATCATTCGCGTCGCGCTGCGCAGCGCCGCCGCATAGTCGGCCGGATCGGTCGAGCGCACGAAGCTCGTCTCGACGCCGAACTTCGAGAGGATGTTGGCGAACAGTTGCCGCGTGGCGCCGAAGACGCTCTGCGACGCGACGACATGGCTGCCCGATTCCATCAGCGCCATGACGGTCGCGAGGATCGCGGCCATGCCCGACGCCGTGGCGATGCAGCCCTCGGCGCCCTCGAGTGCGGCGAGCCGCTCCTGGAACATCGTGACCGTGGGGTTCGAGAAGCGGCCGTAGACGTAGCCCGGCTGTTCTCCGGAGAAGCGCGCCGCCGCCTGCGCGGCGTTGTCGAATACGAAGCTCGAGGTCAGATACAGCGCCTCGCCGTGTTCGTTGAACTGGCTGCGCTCGATGCCCGCGCGAACCGCCAGCGTGTCGAATTTCCCGTCGTTCATGATCGCCCCCAAAAAAAAGAACCCGGCCAGCCAATCGCCAACCGGGTTCGTCTGGTTCGCTTTAGCCGGATTTGTAACGCGCCCGCAAGCTGATCCTCAAATCGGCGCAGCTCGTACGCTACGCGGGAGCCGCACCGCTGTCAAGGC
>JBBIUI010000115.1:0-4340 GCA_037440385.1 Rhodocyclales bacterium
TTCCTCGCGCTGATGCCCTTCACGGATCTGCACTGAGGCCGCCGGCATGTCGATACAAGTCATCCTGATGGAAAAGATGGCCAACCTCGGTGATCTCGGCGATGTCGTCAAGGTCAAGCCCGGTTATGCCCGCAACTACCTGATCCCGCGCGGCAAGGCCAAGCGCGTCACGCCGGAGAATCTCGCCGAGTTCCAGGCGAGGCGCGCCGAGCTCGAACGCGCGCAGGCCGAGGCGCTCGCGGCTGCCCAGGCATTGGCCGCGCGGCTCGAAGGCGTCGCGGTCAGCATCGCGCGCAAGGCCGGGCCGGACGGACGCCTGTTCGGATCGGTCACCAACTCCGACATCGCGGAAGCCGTGCAGGCGAAGGGCTTCGAGGTCGAGAAGGGCCAGGTTCGGCTTCCCGAGGGGCCATTCAAGGCGATCGGGGAGTACGCCGTCCAGGTTGCGCTGCATTCCGACGCGATCGCGACGATCTCGGTATCGGTCGTCGGAGAGGACTGAGTGGCGCGCCGGCCGGGCCGCCTCGTCCGGCCGGGCGGTGAGGCGTGGGCGCCGCCAATCTGATCCGCCTGTTGGCACTGGCCGCGATCTGGGGCGCTTCGTTCCTGTTCATCCGCGTGGCCGTGCCCGCACTCGGTGCGGTGCCGCTGATGGCGCTGCGCGTGGCGATCGCTGCGTCGTTCCTCGCGGTGGTCGCACGCATGCTGGCCCGTCCGCTGGCGCTGCGCCGAAACGCGCGCTACTACCTCGTGCTCGGCGCGCTGAATTCGGCGCTGCCCTTCGTGCTGTTCGCGTTCGCCGCGAAGACGCTGACCGCCTCGTTGATGTCCATCCTGAATGCGACCGCGCCCGCGTTCGGTGCCGTGCTCGGGGCCGTCGTGGCGCGCAAGACCCCGTCGATGCGCACGCTCGCCGGCCTGGTCGTCGGAGTGTCGGGTGTCGCGGTTCTGACCGGCGCCGGTTCGAACGCTGCGCAAGGCGACGCCGGGATGGCCATCGCCGCGGTGCTGTGCGCGGCCTGCTGCTACGCGGGGGCCGGCCAGTATGCCCGTTCGGCCGGCGGCGCGGTCGAGCCGTTCAATGCGGCGCACGGCAGCATGTGGGCGGCGGCGCTGCTGCTCGTGCCGCTCGCCCCGTTCGTCGCCCCGGTGCGGCCGGTCGCCGCAGGGATCTGGTTGGCGGTCGTGGTGCTGGGGCTCGCGTGCACGGGCGTCGCTTACCTGATCTATTTCCGGCTGCTGCGCGAGGTCGGGCCGACCTCCGCGCTGACCGTCACCTTCCTGATTCCGGTGTTCGGCGTGCTGTGGGGCGCGATCTTTCTCGGCGAGCCGGTGGGCTGGAACATGCTGGCGGGCGCCGTGCTGGTGCTGGCCGGGACCGCGCTGGTGACCGGCTTCGATCCGCGCGCGCTGGCCGGGCGGCGCGCTGGCGCACGCGCCGGGGCGGGCCCGACCCGATAGCCGGACGTCATGGGCGGGCGGCGGTAAAATCGCGGCCATCCGATCCGCGTGCATCCCCGATGGCCAGACCGTCCGCCAGGAACCCCGCCGACGAGAACACCGCGGCGCTGAAGCTGCCTCCGCACTCGGTCGAGGCCGAGCAGTCGCTGCTCGGCGGGCTGCTGCTCGACAACGATGCATGGGATCGCATCGGAGACCTCGTCGGCGAGTCCGACTTCTATCGCGACGATCACCGCCGCATCTTCCGGCACATCTCGCAGCTGATCGCGCAGGGCAGGCCCGCGGACGTCGTGACGGTGTTCGAGTCGGCCGACAAGAGCGGCGATGCGGATGCGCTGGGCGGGCTGGCGTATCTGGGCGAGATCGCCAACAACACGCCGTCGGCGGCCAACATCCGCGGCTACGCGCAGATCGTGCGCGAGCGCTCGGTGCTGCGCAAGCTGCTGGCGGCGGGCGACGAGATCGCCGCCACCGCGCTCAATCCGCAGGGCAGGGACGTCAAGGCGCTGCTCGACGAGGCCGAGGCGAAGATCTTCGAGATCGCCGAGGCCGGCGCGCGCACGACGCAGGGATTCGAGTCGATCCGGCCGGTGCTCGGGCGCGTGGTCGATCGCATCACCGAGCTCTACGACCGCGACAACCCCTCGGACGTGACGGGGCTCCCGACCGGCTTCGTCGACCTCGACCAGAAGACCTCCGGCCTGCATGCGGGCGATACCGTCGTCGTGGCGGGGCGCCCGAGCATGGGCAAGACCGCGTTCGCGCTGAACATCGCCGAGCACGTGGCGCTGCACGTCGGGCTGCCGGTCGCGATCTTCAGCATGGAAATGCCCGCCGAACAGCTCGCGCTGCGTTTCCTGTCCTCGTTCGGCCGGCTCGACCAGCATCGCGTGCGAACCGGCAAGCTCAACGAGGACGAATGGGGACGGTTCACGCAGGCGCTGGGCCCGCTGCACGACGCGCCGATCTACATCGACGACAGCGGCGGGCTGACGGCCGTCGATCTGCGCGCCCGCGCCCGGCGGCTGTACCGCCAGTGCGGCAAGCTGGGGCTGGTCGTCATCGATTACCTGCAGCTGATGTCCGCGACGCGCTACGGAGAGAACCGCGCGACGGAGATCTCCGAGATCTCGCGCTCGATCAAGGCGCTCGCCAAGGAACTCGCCGTCCCCGTCATCGCGATCTCGCAACTGTCACGCAAGACCGAGGAGCGCAACGACAAGCGGCCGCTGATGTCGGACCTGCGCGAATCGGGCGCGATCGAGCAGGACGCCGACCTGATCCTGATGCTGTACCGCGACGAGTATTACGACCAGGATTCCAAGGACAAGGGCATAGCCGAGGTCATCATCGGCAAGCAGCGCAACGGCCCGACGGGAACGATACGGCTGACCTTCCTCGGCGAATACACGCGCTTCGAGAACTACGCCGGAGCCGCCGGGTATGCGGATGCGGATGCACGCGTCACAGAACCTGCGCGGCGTAATCGGCCAGCCGGGAGCGCTCGCCGCGGGTCAGCGTGACGTGCCCGCTGTGGGCCCAGCCCTTCATGCGATCGACGACGTAGGTGATGCCCGAGCTGCCCTCGGTCAGATAGGGTGTGTCGATCTGCGCGATGTTGCCCAGGCACACGACCTTGGTGCCGGGGCCCGCACGCGTGATGAGCGTCTTCATCTGCTTGGGCGTGAGGTTCTGCGCCTCGTCGATGATGACGTACTTGTTCAGGAAGGTACGCCCGCGCATGAAGTTCAGCGACTTCACGCGGATGCGTGAGCGCACCAGATCGCGGGTCGCCGCACGCCCCCAGTCGCCCGACTCGTCGTCGCCGACGTTGAGCACGTCGAGATTGTCCTCGAGCGCTCCCATCCACGGCGTCATCTTCTCCTCCTCGGTACCGGGCAGGAAGCCGATGTCCTCGCCCACCGGCACGGTGACGCGCGTGATGAGGATCTCGCCGTAGCGCTTCGCATCCAGCGTCTGCGCCAGCCCCGCGGCGAGCGTCAGCAGGGTCTTGCCGCTGCCGGCCTGCCCGAGCAGCGTGACGAAGTCGATGTCGGGATCCATCAGCAGGTTCAGCGCGAAGTTCTGCTCGCGGTTGCGCGCGGTGATGCCCCACACGGCATGGCGGGGGTGGCCGTGATCGGTCAGCGTCGCGATCACGCAGGCGCTCGCGTCCGTTTCCTTGACGATGGCATCGAACGGCGGCGCGGCGTCCTCGAGATAGACGAACTGGTTGACGAGCAGCTCGCGCGCGAGCGGCCCGCTCAGCCGGTAGAAGGTGCGCCCGTCGGCCTTCCACGAGCGCATGTCGCGCCCGTGCGTCTCCCAGAAATCGCCCGGCAGCGCGCGCGTGCCCGGATACAGCAGGTCGGTGTCCTCGAGCACCTTGTCGTTGTAGTAGTCCTGCGTCGCCAGGCCCAGCGCACGCGCCTTGATGCGCATGTTGATGTCCTTGGACACGAGGATCACCGCGCGGCCGGCATGGCGCTCGCGCAGGTGCATCACGACCGCGAGGATGCGGTTGTCCGCGCGCGTCGCCGGCAGCGCGGCGGGCAGCACGGCGTCGATCGCCTCGGTTTCCAGGAACAGGCGCCCGGATGCGCCGTTGCGCGAGGCGGCCGCCAGCGGGATGCCGCCGCCGATGTCGGGCGCGCGGGTGCCGGACACGACTGCATCGAGCAGCCGGCTCGCCTGGCGGGCATTGCGGGCGAGCTCCGACATGCCCCGCTTGTTGTCGTCGAGTTCCTCGAGCACCCTCATCGGCACGAACACGTCGTGCTCGGCGAAGCGGAACAGGCTCGCCGGATCGTGCATCAGCACGTTGGTGTCGAGCACGAAGAGCTTGCGGCGCCTGCGGGCAGTCATGCGCGTCGGACCCG
>JBBIUI010000116.1:0-4258 GCA_037440385.1 Rhodocyclales bacterium
GGGCGTGCCGGCGCTCGAATGGCACGAGAGGCTCTCGCGCACGATCACCGGGTTCGCGATCCGCGTCGAGCTGCCCGAACCGCTGCCCGGCGCGCCGGAACGCTCGATCGTCATCGACGAACCGGTGGCCGATGCGCGGGAGCTGCGACAGGCCGTCCGGCGCCGATTGCCGGAGGCGGCCGCGGAACTCGACGATCCCTCCTGGAACATCGCGGTCAACGGCGAGATGCTGCTGTGCGGCGAGACTGCCGCGCCCGTGCGAAGCGGCGATCGCGTCGCGATCGTGCCGGTACTGGCCGGCGGCTGAGCCGCGCGAGGGCGCCGCAGCGACTGCCGTTTCATCGCGGGCAGCGCAGCGACGTTTCCCCCCGTCATTGCGAGCAGCCGAGCGGCATCCCCGTCATTTCGAGGAGCGTAGCGGCATCCCCGTCTTTGCGAGGAGCGTAGCGACGAAGCAATCCCTCGGCGCACCGGAGGACCGCTGCGCGCTTCGCGCGGGATTGCTTCGTCGGCCTTCGGCCTCCTCGCAATGACAGGTTGATATTCAGTGCGGGCGGGTGTCGACGACGCGCTTCGCCTTGCCGACCAGCGTGCGCTCGATGCCGCCCTCGTCGAGCACGACCACGCCGGTGCTCACGCCGATGTAGCTCTTGATGTCGTGCTGCAGCGCGCGCCCGATCTCGTCCTTCTGCGCGCGCGACAGTGCACCCGTGGCCTCGCCGCGCAGCTCCACATGCACGTCCAGCGTGTCGAGCGGGCCGTCCTTGCCCACGTGAAGCTGGTAGATCGAATTGAGCTGCGGCACCTTCAGGATCAGCTCCTCGATCTGCGACGGGAACACGTTGACGCCGCGGATGATCAGCATGTCGTCGGAGCGTCCGGTGAATTTCGCCACGCGCCGCATCGTGCGGGCGGTTCCCGGCAGCAGCCGCGTGAGGTCGCGCGTGCGATAGCGGATCACCGGCATCGCCTCCTTGGTCAGCGACGTGAACACCAGCTCGCCCGGCTCGCCGTCGGGCAGCACCGCGCCGCTGACCGGATCGATGATCTCCGGGTAGAAATGGTCCTCCCACACCGTGAGGCCGTCCTTGGTCTCGATGCACTCCTGCGCGACCCCCGGCCCGATCACCTCGGACAGCCCGTAGATGTCGAGCGCATCGATGTCGAGCCGCTGCTCGATCGCGTTGCGCAGCTCGTTGGTCCACGGCTCGGCGCCGTGGATGCCGATCTTCAGCGAGCAACTGCGCGGATCGATGCCCTGGCGCTGCATCTCCTCGGCGATCACCAGCATGTAGGAAGGCGTCACCATGATGACGGTGGGCTTGAAGTCCTGGATCAGCTGGACCTGTTTCTCGGTCTGGCCGCCGCCCATCGGAATGACGGTCGCGCCGAGCCGCTCCGCGCCGTAATGCGCGCCCAGCCCACCGGTGAACAGCCCGTAGCCGTAGGACACCAGCACGATGTCCTGCGCACGGGCGCCGGCGGCGTGCATCGAGCGCGCCATCACCTCCGCCCACATGTCGATGTCGTTCTTCGTGTAGCCGACCACGGTCGGCTTGCCGGTCGTGCCGCTCGAAGCGTGCACCCGCACGACGTCGCGCATCGGCACCGCGAACATGCCGTACGGATAGTTGTCGCGCAGGTCCTGCTTCGCCGTGAACGGAAACCTGGCGAGGTCCTCGAGCGACTTGAGATCGTCCGGGTGCACGCCGGCCGCATCGAACTTGCGGCGATAGTGCGCGACGTTGCGGTAGGCGTGGTCCAGCGACCACTTCAGCCGCTTCAGTTGCAGCGCCGCGAGCTCGTCGCGGCTTGCGGTTTCGATCGGTTCGCGTCCGGCTCGGGGTGTGTCTGCCATCTCTTCCTCCTCGTGTGTGATCTACATGCCAAGATACGCCTGCTTCACCTGCTCGTTGTCGAGCAACTCCCGGCCGGGGCCCGAGAGCACCGTATGGCCGGTCTCGAGCACGTAGCCGTAATCGGCCACCGAGAGCGCGGCGTAGGCGTTCTGTTCGACCAGGAAGATCGTCATGCCGCGGCGCCTGAGCTCGCCGATCGCATTGAAGATCTCCTCGACCAGCAGCGGCGCGAGCCCCATCGACGGCTCGTCGAGCAGCAGCAGCTTCGGCCGGCCCATCAGCGCGCGGGCGATCGCCAGCATCTGCTGCTGGCCGCCGGACAGCGTCCCGGCCGCCTGCCGGTGCTTCTGCCGCAGCACCGGGAACATCGCGTACATCCGCTCGAGGTCCTCGGCCACCTCGTCCTTCGCCCGCGTGTAGCCCCCGAGCCGCAGATTGTCTTCGACCGACAGCGGCCCGAACATCTGGCGGCCCTCGGGTACCTGGCAGATTCCCGCGCGCACCCGCGCTTCCGCATGCAGCCGCGTGATGTCGCGGCCCTGGAACAGGACCGTGCCCGCGCTCGCGCGCTGCACGCCCGAAATCGTCCGCAACAGCGTCGTCTTGCCGGCGCCGTTCGCGCCGACCAGCGCGACGAGCCGGCCCGGCAGGATGCGCACCGAGACGCCCGCGAGCGCCTGGATGCGGCCATAGTGGCTGTCCAGCCGGTCGATCTCGAGCAGCGCCGCCGCGCCTTCGCCGGTCTCGAACTCGGGCACGGTCTCCTCGCGGCGCATGCCCAGTCCGATCGGATCGGGCGCGAGATTGACGATGCGCGTCCACAGCGCCCGGAACTCGGCCTGCGCCGCCTCGCCGTACAGCGGGTGCTGCGGGTCGAAGCAGCCGCGGTCGATCTCCTGCCAGTCCGCCTGCTTCAGGATGTGCCGCGCGGCGGGCATCAGCCGGCCCTCTTCCTTCTTGATGTGCTCCTGCGCATGATGGACGTAGGCACCCAGCCGCTCGGCGAACTCGTCGCGGCCGGCCGGAAAATCGCGCGACACCCGCAGCAGCGCCGCGCGCAGGCCGGCGAGCAGTTCGGGCCCGCGCCGGTGTTCGGCCTGCAGCTCGTCGAGGATGGGCAGCGCCACGGCGGCGCGCTCGCGCAGCACGCGGTACAGGCAATCCTCTTCCTTGGGCTGATGCACGCGCGCGATGTAGGTGTCGAGGAAGTCGAGCATCAGCCCGAGCAGGTCGGCGTCGGGCCGCTCGCCGCCCGTGACGATGCGCCCGCGCAGCAGATCCAGCGCTTCGAGCAGCCGCCACATGCTGCGGTGTTCGGCGGACAGGATGCGCAGCGCTTCCATCTTCTCACGCGCCGCCCAGGTAGGCGACGATGACGTCGGGATTGGAGCGGACTTCGCTCGCGGTTCCCTCGGCCAGCTTCTTGCCGTAGTCGAGCACCAGGATCCGGTCGGAGATGCCCATCACCAGCTTCATGTCGTGCTCCACCAGCACGACCGTCACGCCCGAGGCCGCCATCTTCTGGATCAGCGCATCGATCTCGCGCGTCTCGGTCTGGTTGAGTCCCGCGGCCGGCTCGTCGAGCAGCAGCAGCTTGGGGCGAGCGGCGAGCGCGCGTGCGATCTCCAGTCGCTTGAGCGCACCGTAGGGCATCGAGCTCGCCTGCACGTGCACGTAACGGCCCACGCCGGTGTACTCCATCAGCCGCGCGGCCTCCTCGCGGCAGCCGTCGTCGGCCTTGCGGATGTGCGGCAGGCACAGCATCGAGGGCAGCAGCCGCTCGCTCAGCCTCAGGTGGGCGCCCAACATGACATTCTCGATCGCGCTCAGGTTCATGCAGATCTGCAGGTTCTGGAACGTGCGGCTCATGCCGCGGCGCGCCAGCGCGAACGGCGGCCTGCCGGTGACGTCCTCGCCGTCGAGCAGGATCCGGCCGCGCGTGGGCTTGTAGATTCCGCTGATCAGGTTGAACAGCGTGGTCTTGCCCGCGCCGTTCGGACCGATCACCGAATGCACGGTGCCGGCCTCGACCGAGAACGTGAGGCTTTGCACGGCATGCACGCCGCCGAACACCATGTCGAGATCGCGGATTTCGAGCAGCGCCATGTCACGCCTTGCGCATGCGCCCGAGCAAGCTCGGCACCAGTCCCCTGGGCATGAAGATCACGCTCAGCATCAGGATCGCGCCGAAGGCGACCAGCTCGTAGCCCTCGAAGGTCGAGAGCAGTTGCGGCAGCACGGTCAGCAGCGCGGCCCCGACCACGGCGCCGTAGGTCGAGGCCATGCCGCCGACCACGACCATCGTCACCAGCTCGATCGAGTGGAAGAAGCCGGACAACTGCGGCGTGATGAAGCCGACATAATGCGCCATCAGGCTGCCCACCAGGCTCGCGAACACC
>JBBIUI010000117.1:0-3433 GCA_037440385.1 Rhodocyclales bacterium
CCGCGGCGGCTCCCTCACGCTCCTTCGCCTGCGCCTCGGCGGCCGCCTGCTGCTGCGCCAGGCGCTCTTCGGCCTCCTGCCGCGCACGCGCTTCGCGTTCCTGTTTCTCCTTGAGTTCCGCTGCCTGGCGCTGGGCCAGTTCCGCCTGCCGCTGCGCCTCGGTTTCCCGCAGCACGCGCTGTTCGGCGTCGACGACCGGACCGGGCGCCTGGGCAGCCGTGGCCTCCGCAGCCGCTTCCCCGGCTTCGCGGCGGATCAGCACGCGCTTCTTGCGCACCTCGACCTGAATCGTGCGCGCCTTCCCGCTGGCGTCCGCGGTACGGATCGAACTCGTTTCCTTGCGTCGAAGCGTGATCCTGGCCTTGGCCTGGGCCTCGCCGTGAGCGCGGCGCAGGAATTCGAGCAGCTTGCCCTTGTCCTGCTCGGACAGGGCCTCGTCTTCCCGGTGCTTCGCGACACCGGCTTTGGTCAACTGCTCGAGCAGAATCCCCACGGGCATCTTCAGCTCGGCGGCAAATTGAGAAACGTTCATCTGGGCCATGCTTCGGCACCCCCTTACTGGAACCAGTGCGCCCGCGCCGTCATGATCAGCGACTTCGCGCGCTCGGCATCGATGCCGGAAATTTCGATGAGATCGTCGACCGCGAGGTCGGCCAACTCATCGCGCGAACGAACGCCCGAGCGGGCCAGCCGCGCAGCCAGCGGCTTGTCCATGCCGTCCAGATTCAACAGGTCCTCGGAAACGCTTTCCAGCTGTTCCTCGTCGACGATGGCCTCCGTCAGCAGCACGTTGCGCGCACGGTTGCGCAGTTCGTTGACGGTGTCTTCGTCGAACGATTCGATCTCGAGCATCTCGTTGAGCGGGACGTAGGCGACTTCCTCGATGGTGGAGAAGCCCTCGTCGATCAGGATGTCGGCCACCTCCTTGTCGACGTCCAGCCGCTCCATGAACAGCGTGCGGATCGCCTCGTGCTCCGATTCCGCGCGCTTCTTGGACTCCTCCACCGTCATCAGGTTGATCGTCCAGCCGGTCAGTTCCGAGGCGAGCCGGACGTTCTGCCCGGCACGGCCGATCGCCAGCGCGAGCTCGTTCTCGTCGACGACCACGTCCATGCTGTGCGCCTCCTCGTCGATGACGACGCTGGACACTTCCGCGGGTGCCAGCGCGCCGATGACGAACTGCGCCGGATCCGCCGACCACAGCACGATATCGACCCGCTCTCCGGCCAGCTCATTGGTCACCGCCTGCACGCGCGAGCCGCGCATGCCCACGCAGGTTCCGATCGGATCGATGCGCGCGTCATGGGACGTGACCGCGATCTTCGCGCGCACACCGGGATCGCGGGCCGCCGCCTTGATCTCGAGCAGTCCGTCCTCGATCTCGGGAACTTCCAGCTCGAACAGCTTGATCAGGAACTGCGGCGCGGTCCGCGAGAGCACGAGCTGCGGGCCGCGCACGCCGCGGTCGACCTTCATCAGGCACGCCTTGACGCGATCGTTCACGCGCAGGTTCTCCTTGGGGATCATCTGGTCACGGGGCAGAATCGCCTCGATGCGGCCGGCATCGATGATCGCGTTGCCGCGCTCGATGCGCTTGATGTTGCCCGTCACGAGATGCTCCTTGCGCTCCAGGAAATCCGCCAGCAGCTGTTCGCGCTCGGCGTCCCGGATCTTCTGCACGATCACCTGCTTGGCGGCCTGGGCCCCGATGCGCCCGAATTCGACCGGTTCCAGCGCCTCCTCGATGTACTCGTCGAGCTCGACGTCCGGCACCCGCTTGCGCGCGTCCGCGAGTCCGATCTGCACCGTCGGATCCTCGACCTGATCGTCGGCCACCACCAGCCAGCGGCGGAACGACTCGTAGGCGCCTGTCTCGCGGTCGATCGCAACCCGCACATCGCCTTCGTCATGGATGCGCTTTTTCGTCGCCGACGCAAGCGCCGCTTCCAGTGCGGCGAATACGATGTCCTTGCTGACGTTCTTCTCGCGTGCCAAGGCATCCACGAGCAGCAGAATTTCGCGGCTCATACTCTAGCGACCTCCATGCCTGTTCTCGATCCTGTCGTATGCGGGCAGCAGCCGCACCTTTTCCACCTGCCCCAGGTCCAGCGAGACCGACTCCTCGCCGGTGCCCAGAAGCAACCTGTCCGCGGAGACCCCCGAAAGGACGCCGGTGAAATTGCGGCGGCCCTCCACAGGCACGCGCATGCGCACCTGTACGTCATGACCGGCGAAGCGCTCGAAGTCGGCCGGCTTGCGCAGCACGCGATCCAGTCCCGGCGAGGACACTTCGAGCCGGCCGTAGTCGACGTTCTCGACCTCGAACAGCCGCGTCAGATGATCGCTGACCCGCGCACAGTCATCGACCGTCACGCCCCCCGCCCGGTGTGGCGCGTCGATGAACACACGCAACAGGCGCGAACGCGATCCGGATTCCAGATCGACGAACTCGTAGCCGAGGCCGCCGTGAAGAGCACGGCGAGCGCGGGCAAGCTCCATCCGGCGCTACAAATAAAAAATGGGCGAAACGCCCATCCTCTCGATTCACGAAGGCAACGGCGACTGCCGCGCCAGCCGTTACGGGGGGCGCAGTATAGCAGAACCCCCATTTCCGATTCAATCCGGCGGCGTCGACTTACGCGACCTCGCGGGCTTCGCAATGCCGTGCGCAGGTTCCTTCAGCGCCCTCATCAGCGCATCGACTTCGGAGTCGGACAACTCGCGCCATGCGCCCCGCCTGAGCATGCGCGGCAGCGAAACCGGCCCGTAGCGGATGCGTATCAGGCGGCTCACCTTGACGCCCACCGCGTCGAACATCCTGCGCACCTCGCGGTTGCGCCCCTCCGCGAGCCTGACGCGGTACCACCGGTTGGTGCCGGTCCCGCCCGCCTCGTCCAGGGCATCGAACCGGGCCACGCCGTCGTCGAGCTCCACTGCCTCGCGCAGCGCCGCGACGCGCTCGGGCCCGAGTTCCCCGATGACCCGCACCGCGTACTCCCGCTCGACGGCATAGCGCGGATGCATCAGCCGGTTCGCCAGCTCGCCGCTGGTGGTCAGCAGCAACAGCCCGCTGCTGTTGTAGTCGAGCCGGCCCACCGCCACCCAGCGGCCATGGCCGGGGGATGGCAGGTGCGCGAACACGCTCGCGCGCCCCTGCGGATCGTCGCGGCTGACGATCTCGCCCTCGGGCTTGTGATAGAGAAGGACGCGCGCGCGGCGCGGCGAAAAACGCAGCGTCACCAGCCTGCCATGGATCTTGACCCGGTCCCCGGTTCCGATGCGCTGGCCGATGTGCGCGGGCTCGCCGTTGACCCGGATGCGCCCCGCAGCGATCATCTCCTCGATCTCTCTCCTCGAACCGAATCCGGCCTGTGCCAGCACCTTCTGGAGCTTCTGCGCGCCGGCACGATCGGCCGGCGCTCCGGCCGGCGCG
>JBBIUI010000118.1:0-2927 GCA_037440385.1 Rhodocyclales bacterium
GTCAAGCGTGCGCTGGCCGAGCCGCGCCCGGCCGCGCCGGCCGCGGGCGGCGGGCTCGACCTGCTGCCGTGGCCGAAGATCGATTTCTCGAAATTCGGCCCGGTGGAGTCGAAGCCGCTCGCGCGCATCCAGAAGATCTCGGGAGCGAATCTCGCGCGCAACTGGGTCATGATCCCGCACGTGACGCAGTTCGACGAGGCCGACATCACGGAACTGGAAACGTTCCGCGCGCGCATCAACGCCGAACAGGCCAAAGCCGGCGTCAAGCTCACCGCACTCGCGTTCCTGATCAAGGCGTGCGTCGCGGCGCTCACGCGTTTCCCGCAGTTCAACGCCTCGCTCGACGGCGAGAACCTGGTGCTGAAGAAGTATTTCCACATCGGCTTCGCCGCCGATACGCCCAACGGCCTGGTCGTGCCGATCGTGCGCGATGCCGACCGCAAGGGCGTGCTGGAGATCGCGCGCGAGACCGCTGCGCTGGCGGCCAGGGCGCGCGAAGGCAGGCTCGCGCCCGGCGACATGCAGGGCGGATGCTTCTCGATCTCGAGCCTGGGCGGCATCGGCGGCACCGCCTTCACACCGATCATCAACGCGCCGGAGGTCGCGATCCTCGGGGTGTCGCGCACGACGACGAGGCCGGTCTGGGACGGCACGCAGTTCGTGCCGCGGCAGATGCTGCCGCTGTCGCTGTCCTACGACCATCGCGTCATCGACGGCGCCGCCGCCGCGCGCTTCACTGCCTTCCTCGGGCAGACGCTGGCCGATCTGCGCAGGGTGCTGTTGTGAGCGCCGCCGACGTGACATGCGACCTGCTGGTGCTGGGCGCCGGCCCCGGCGGCTACAGCGCGGCCTTCCGTGCCGCCGATCTGGGCATGGAGACGGTACTGGTGGAACGCTACCCGACACTGGGCGGCGTGTGCCTGAACGTCGGCTGCATCCCCTCGAAGGCGCTGCTGCACGTGGCCGCGGTGATGGACGAGGCGAAGGCGCTGGCCGCGCACGGCGTCGCCTTCGGCGCGCCGAGCGTGGAGATCGATGCGCTTCGCGGCTGGAAATCGAAAGTCGTGAGCAGGCTGACCTCGGGCCTCGCGGGCATGGCCAGGGCGCGCAAGGTGACGGTGGTTCAGGGGGTCGGGCGGTTTCTCGATGCGCATCGGCTCGAGGTGCAAGCGGCGGGCGCGCCGCGGCGCGTCGTCCGCTACGAGCGCGCCATCATCGCCGCGGGGTCACAGGCGGCCAGCCTGCCGTTTCTGCCGCAGGACGCGCGCATCGTCGACTCGACCGGAGCGCTGGCGCTGCCCTTCGTGCCGCAACGCATGCTGGTGATCGGCGGCGGCATCATCGGTCTGGAGATGGCCACCGTGTATTCGGCGCTGGGTGCGCGCATCGATGTCGTCGAGATGACCGACGGCCTGATGCCGGGTACCGACCGCGACCTGGTCAAGGTCTGGGAGAAGGTCAACGCGCGCCGCTTCGATGCCGTGATGACCGGGACGCGAGCCGCGCGCGTCGAGGCGGCCTCCGAGGGCATCGCCGTCACGTTCGAAGGCGCAGATGCGCCGAGCGGGGCGCGGCGCTACGACCTGGTGCTCGTCGCGGCCGGCCGCGTGCCGAACGGCGGGGCCATCGGTGCCGACAGGGCGGGGGTGGAGGTGGACGGGCGCGGCTTCATCCCGGTGGACGGGCAGATGCGCACCAGTGCCGCACACATCCATGCGATCGGCGACATCGTCGGCCAGCCGATGCTCGCACACAAGGCGGTTCATGAAGGTCATGTCGCGGCCGAGGCCGCCGCCGGCCGGAAGTCGCACTTCGATGCGCGCGTCATTCCGGCGGTGGCCTACACCGATCCCGAGCTCGCGTGGGTCGGGCTGACCGAGCAACAATGCAAGGACAGAGGGATCGCGTACGGAAAGGGCCTGTTCCCCTGGGCCGCATCGGGCCGGGCGATCGCCAACGGCCGCGACGAGGGATTCACGAAACTGCTGTTCGACGAAACGACCCATCGGCTGATCGGCGCGGGCATCGCCGGCACCCGCGCGGGCGATCTGATCGGCGAGCTCGCACTGGCCATCGAGATGGACTGCGACGCGGCGGACATCGGTGGCACCATCCATCCGCATCCGACGCTGTGCGAGTCGGTGGGCATGGCGGCGCAACTGTACGAAGGACTGTGCACCGACCTGCCGGCCGTGAAGAGGCGCTGAACGGCGGGCGGTCGTGGCGGCGCCGGGCCGTTCATGAACCGGCCTGCGGGTCGCCCGGCCGGGTGACGGTCATCGCGTCGTACCGGCGGTTGCCCGCGGGATTGTCGGAAAATTTTACGCATGCCGCCCGCCGCCGTCCGCCGGATTTCGGGCTCCTCGGAAAAGAGCCACATTATCAGCCCATTGTCGATCCGGACCGGGTTCGGTATGAATTTTGCTATGTGCTATGTGAATCGCAGAGAGAAAATCGGAGGCGGCTTTCGGGATCGCGGCGCTCGGGCCGTGATCCCCGCCACGGGCGCGACCATGCTGCGGGTGGTAGCGTGTGAGCGCGGCGAGGCGACCGCGTGCGGGGCATTTCCAAAGGGTACGCGCGATGAACGACCAACAGGACATTACGACCAGGGACGGAAGCTCCGGTGTTCAGGCGAGCGCGGCGCAGGGCGAGCAGATGCCCCGCCGCAGGCGGCTGCTCGCGGGCGGGGTCGCCGCCGCACCGATCCTGCTGACGGTCGGCACCCGTTCGGCGCTGGCCACCGGGCTGTGCCCGTCGCCCTCGCGCGTCTTCTCCGGCATGGCGAGCCCGAATCCCAGCGATCATTTCACGTGCAACGGCCGCTCGCCCGGTTACTGGAAGACCTGCCAGCATTTCGTCGAATGGCCCGTCGATGCACCCACCGTCGAGAATCAGAACGGCGACGGAACGTGGAGTGGCTGTAC
>JBBIUI010000119.1:0-2799 GCA_037440385.1 Rhodocyclales bacterium
AGACGCCGTTCGTTCCTTTTCAGCGTGGCGATCTCGCGGCGCTGGCCGCGGATCTTTCCCGAGACCTGGGCCAGTACCCGCCTGCGCTCGTCCTTCGTTGCGACGAGCGCATCGCGTTCGCTGCGCTGCGCCTGCTCGATGCGTGCCAGCTCCTCGCGTTTGTCGTGCGCACGCCGGGCCAGCTCGCGCTTGTCGCGCAGCGACGCCCGCAACTGCGCGATCAGTTCGGCCTGTGCACGCGACAGCAGCGTGAGGAAGTGGTAGTCGCGGGCGACCTGGTTCGGGTCCGCTCCCCCGAGGATCAGCCGGAGCTGGTCGGTCGGGCCGGCGCGGTAATGCCGGTTGAGCAGCCGGCCGAGCGCCAACTGCCCGGCCTCGATGCGCCGGCTGGTGTCCTGGGATTGGCGTTCGAGTTCGGCGAGCGCCGCTTCGGCCTGTTCGCGGCGCTGCGCCAGCTCGCGCAGTCGTGCTCCGGCCCGGGAAATCGCCCGCTCGGTTTCCCGGAGGCGGTCGGAGACCTCGGAGCGCGACGCCTCGGCCTCGCCGAGCTGCCCGCGCAATGCCTCGATGCGCTGTTTGAGATCGTCGAGCCGCGCGCGCGCCTCGGCCGGATCGGCTGCCTGCGACGTCGCGAGGGCACAGGCAGCCGCCATTCCCGCAAGGCATGCGCGGAGCATGCGCGCCGCGAGGCGCCGCCGCATCAGGCGCCGGCCTTGCCCTGGTTCGCGACGGCCTGCATCGCGGCGCGGATCGCCTCGGGGTCGCCCAGGTAGTAGCTGCGGATCGGCCGCAGCTCGTCGGTGAGTTCATAGACCAGCGGCTGGCCGGTCGGGACGTTCAGCGCGACGATGTCGTCATCGGCGATGCCGTCCAGATGCTTGATCAGCGCGCGCAGGCTGTTGCCGTGCGCGGCCACGATCACCGACCTGCCCGAGGCGACCGCCGGGGCGATCGTTTCGTGCCAGTACGGCAGGAAGCGCGCGACGGTATCCTTCAGGCATTCGGTGCGAGGCAATTGCGACCGGTCGAGGTCCGCATAGCGCGGATCGCCTTCGCCCGTCCTGGGATCGCCCTCGGGCAGGGCGGGCGGAGGCACGTCATAGGATCGGCGCCAGACGAGCACCTGCCGTTCGCCGAAACGCGCGGCCGTCTCGGCCTTGTTGAGCCCCTGCAGCGCGCCGTAATGGCGCTCGTTCAGCCGCCACGAGTGGCGGACCGGGATCCACATCCGGTCCATGCCGTCGAGCACGATCCATAGCGTGCGGATCGCGCGCTTGAGCACCGACGTGAACGCGACGTCGAAGGCGAAACCGGCCTCGAGGAGCAGCCTGCCCGCCGCGACGGCCTCCTCCATCCCTTCGTCGGTCAGGTCGACGTCGGTCCATCCGGTGAAACGGTTCTCGCGGTTCCACAGCGATTCGCCGTGGCGCAGCAGGACGAGCTTCTTCATCGAGTCGGCTTCCGGTTTCGGGTCGCGGGCGGGCGTCGCGCAAAGGCGCTTATAATACACGGCCGATTTGCGTGGATCGCGACGCGACATGAACGAGGCGATACTGGAACTGATCGACCACAAGGAGCAGATCGAGACCGCGGCGCGTGCGCTGAAGGCGATCTCGCATCCGCTGCGGCTCAACATCCTGTGCGTGATCGGGTCGCGCGAAGTGTGCGTGCAGGAGATCGTGGAGGCGGTCGGCACCTCGCAGAGCAACATCTCGCAGCACCTGGCGATCCTGCGCGACAAGGGAGTACTGGCCGCGCGCAAGGAGGCGAACCGCGTGTTCTACCGCGTCGGCGATCCGCGAACCCTGCAGCTCGTCGTGATGATGCGCGAGATTTTTTGCGGCACGCACGCACCGGGACATTGACCGCATGATCGCGTTTCTCACCGACAACTTCGTGTGGGTTGCCGCGGCGCTCACGAGCGGCGGCCTGCTGCTGTGGCCGATGATCCGCGGCAAGGCCGGGGGCGCGAGCCTGAGCCCGGCCAGGGCCACGCTGCTGATCAACCGCGAGGACGCGATCCTCGTCGACGTGCGCACGGCGGAGGAATTCTCGCGCGGGCACATTCCGAATTCGCGCCACATTCCGCTCGACCAGTTCGAAAAGCGCATCGACGAGCTGGACAAGTTCAAGACCCGGCCGGTGATCATCAACTGCCAGTCCGGCCACCGCGCCCATTCGGCCTGCGGGGCACTGCGCAAGCGCGGCTTCGAGAAGGTGTTCAGCCTCGAGGGGGGCGTTTCGGCCTGGGACCAGGCCGGATTGCCGTTGACCACGCGATGAGCGCCGCGAAAGTGACGATGTATTCGACGGCGATCTGCCCTTATTGCGTGCGCGCGGAGAAGCTGCTGCGCCGCAAGGGGATCGGCGACATCGACAAGATCCGGGTCGATCTCGATTCCTCGCGCCGGGTCGAGATGATGCAGCGCACGGGCCGGCGCACCGTACCGCAGATCTATATCGGCGATCATTACGTCGGCGGCTGCGACGAACTCGAGGCGCTCGATCGCGCCGGCGAGCTCGATGCGCTGCTCGCTGCAGGTTGAGACGGCTGCGCATCGCCACCCTGCCTCATTCCTCCACTCACCCACGGCGCGACCCACCATGAGCGACAACGAACAGCCCGTATTCAGCATCGAGAAGATCTACGTCAAGGATCTGTCCCTGGAGATCCCCCATGCGCCGAAGATCTTCCTGGAACGCACGCAGCCCCAGGTCGAGGTCCAGCTGCGCTCGCAGGGGCAGGCGGTCGACGAGGGGCTCTACGAGGTCACGGTCACCGTCACGGTGACCGCGACG
>JBBIUI010000120.1:0-2484 GCA_037440385.1 Rhodocyclales bacterium
ATTGGTGGCAATCGCGCCGGCCAGGATCGCCGCCACGATCCCGACCCTGGCCCAGTCGATGTGCGCGCCGGCGCGCAAGTCGCGCACCATCGGCGAGTAGCGCTCCTGCTGGATCGAGGCGGGGATCCCGAACACCAGCAGCGCGGCCGCTGAGCCGATGAAACCGTGTAACACGTCCAGCGGGTTCACGCCGTCGATCCACATCATCGTCGTCGTGGTGTCGCCCACGACGCTGCCTGCGCCGCCGGCGTTGGACGCGGCGACGATGGCGGCCAGATATCCGATATGCACCTTGCGCCGGAACACGTTCGCGGCCACGGTGCCTCCAATCAGCGCCGCGGCGATGTTGTCGAGGAACGACGACAGCACGAAAATCATCGCGAGCAGCACGAACGCACCCTTCCACCCTTGCGGCAGCAGCCGCGGCAACGCGTCCGGAACGCGACTGTCCTCGAAGTGCCGCGCGAGCAGCGCGAAGCCCAGCAGCAGGCCGAACAGGTTGGTGATCAGCACCCATTCATGCAGCATGTGGGCGCCCAGCCCGGCAAGTCCGGCGCCTTCCTTGAATCCGGTGAAGCCGAGCTTGTACGAGGTGATGACCGCGAGCCCGACCAGTGCCACCTTGAGCACGTGCCGGTGCAGCGCCGCGACGCCGATCAGCGTCGCCGCGAACAGCATGAAGTCGACCGGGATGCCGAACAGGGCCGGTGCCTCGACCGCCGCCATCGCGGGGCGCGCCGCAGCCGACAGTGACAGTACGCCCCCCGCGCGCATCCACCGCAATGCCGAAACCCCGCGCACCGAAACCATCCGCGCCTCCCCGCAAAGCGCGGATTCTAACAGCGGCGCCCGCGCGAGCTCACCGAGCCCCGCGAGGCCGTGGGATAATCCGCATCCGGCCGACCCGTTACGAGAGGACCTCCGCGATGCTCAAGGCACTGGTGCCGGTGGATGGCTCGCCCGATTCGCTGCGCGTCGTCGATCACGTCATCGAGCTCGTCCGCGGGCGCGAACCGATGGAGATCGTGCTGCTCAACGTGCAGGAGCCGACCGAAGCGTGGGAAGTGCGCCGCTTCCTGAAGCCCGAGGAACTCGCTGCGATGCAGCTCTCCAAGGGCGGCGACGCGCTCGCGCCGGCGCGCGCGCGCCTCGATGCCGCCGGCATCCCTTGCACGCCGCGGGTCGAGATCGGCCCGGTCGCGGAGACCATCGCACGGATCGCGCGGGAGCTGGGATGCAACAAGATCGTCATGGGCACGCACGGTCACGGCGCGATCGAGAATCTGCTGCTCGGCTCGGTCGCGACCGAGGTCATCCGGCTCACCGACGTTCCGGTCACGCTGGTGAAGTGACGGGAACCGGCGCGCCCGCACGGGCAGCCACGACGCGACGGCGCGGGGATTCATGACGGCGCTGGTCGTCGCGGTCTTCGCGCTGGTCTATCTCGGCATGCTGCTCGGCGGGCTGCCGTTCCTGCAACTGGATCGCAGCGGCGTGGCGCTGCTCGGCGCCATCGCGCTGCTCGCCTCCGGGGCGCTCGACCCGGAAGCCGCCGCGCGCTCCGTGCACCTGCCCACGCTGATGCTGCTGTTCTCGTTCATGGTGATCTCGGCGCAGCTTCGGCTGGGCGGGTTCTATTCCTGGGTCACGCGGCGCATCGCCGCGGCGCGGCTCGCTCCCCCGGTGCTGCTCGCCGCGCTGATGGCCGCGGCGGGCGCGCTCTCCGCGGTGTTCAGCAACGACATCGTGTGCCTCGCCATGGCGCCGGTGCTCGCCGACCTGTGCATCCGGCGCGGCCTCGACCCCGTGCCCTTCCTGCTCGCACTCGCGTGCGCGGCGAACATCGGCTCGGCCGCGACACTGATCGGCAATCCGCAGAACATGCTGATCGGCGAGACCCTGCGGCTGTCCTTCGCCGGCTATGCGCGCAGCGCGGCGCTCCCCGTCGTGCTGGCGCTGGTGACGACCTGGGCGATCATCGCGTGGCGTTCGCGCGGGCACTGGGGCCTGTGCGCGCCGGTGCAGGCCGCACACGAGGCTGCGCGCAGGAAGCAGGATGCGATCGCCTTCGATCGCTGGCAGAGCGCGAAGGGGCTCGCGGTCGCGGCCGCGCTGATCGCGGCGTTCCTGTTCGCGCCGTGGCCGCGCGAAGTCGTCGCGCTCACCGGCGCGGGTGTGCTGATGACGAGCCGCAAGCTGCATTCGACCAAGATGCTCGGGCTGGTCGACTGGCCGCTGCTGGTGCTGTTCATCGGCCTGTTCGTCGTCAATCACGCGCTGCAGGAGACCGGGCTGACCGGCGCCGCGCTCGAGCGGTTCCGGCAGGCGGGGGTGCCGCTCGCGGATCCGGCGCCGCTGTTCGTCGCGACCTTCGCGCTGTCGAATCTCGTCTCCAACGTGCCGGCGGTGATGCTGCTGCTGCCGGCCGCAGCCGAGGCCCACGCCGGTGCGTTGCTGGCGCTTGTGAGCACGTTTGCAGGCAAC
>JBBIUI010000121.1:0-2289 GCA_037440385.1 Rhodocyclales bacterium
GGGCGAGTCGCGCGAGGGCGCTCTCGCCCGCCTGATTCCGGTCGGCGGCCGGTGCCGAACCGTAGTCCGACAGCCATCCCCACGTGATCAGCGCGACGAGCGCCGTGGCCACCAGCGCGTGCCGGTGACGGATGCCCTGACCGGGTGTTCCGCGCTTGTAGCCGGTGAGCATCGCGCGCACCAGGTTCTCGCGGTGCAACAGGCTCGACACCAGCACGCCCGCGACATGCACGCCCACCATCGCGGCCATCGCGCCGGCCGCGCCCTCGTGCAGCTCCTGCAGCCAGTGTCCGCCGATCTGCTCGTAGCTGACGTACCCGGTGAGCAGCGTTGCCACACCGAGCCCGAGCATCGCGACGATGGCCACCGCTCCGGCCGGATTGTGTCCGATGTGATGCTCGGGACGCGCGCTCAGCAGCGAACGCAGATACGCGGCCACGCGCGCGGGCCGCAGGCTGAACGAGGAAAAGCGTGCGTAGCGCGTGCCCGCCAGGCCCCACAGCAGGCGGAAGGCGATCAGCCCGGCCATCGTGTAGCCCAGCGCCACATGGATGTCGCGGAAGCGTTCCGTTTCCGCGGTGAGCCACGCGCCGGCGAACGAGGCCGCGAGCAGCCAGTGGAAGATACGTGTGGGAAGGTCCCAGACCAGGATACGGTTCGTCATCTCGTCACCTCGACAGAAAAACGGGTCTCGCCGCGTCGCCCGCCGACCGGCTTGCGGGCATCGGCAGGGTGCAAGATAGCGGCCGGGGCTTAACTGCCGCTTAACGAACCGAACGTCGGAAATCTGCTCCACGATCGTAGCGATCCGAGGTGAGACGGGCGGCGGAACTGCGCCTGGAACGCTGATTTATTTCTTCAGGAATTCGTCAGGCTCGATGGCTGCCTGCCTGAGAATGGCGCGCAGGGTGCCTTCCGGCATGTCGCCCGGATGGTTCGCAATGGTGGTGTAGCGTCTGGTTTCGGGATTGAACCAGAGTTCGTGGCTGCCGGCCGCCTGCCGGTCGAACTCGAAGCCGAGTTGCTTCAAGCGCTTGACGATCTCCCGGTAACGGAAGCCTCCAAGCCGCCCCATCAGCCGTTCACGATCAGCGGGTAGTCGAAGGATTCCGCCGCCTGCGGCAGCGGGAATTCGCCATCGCGCTCGGCCCGGGCTTCCAGCAGCTTCTTTGCCACGTCGTGCGCGATCTCGATGGTCTCCTGGATCGTGCGCCCCTGCGCGATCAATCCCTGAACGTCATCGGACGTGGCGAGATAGACGCCTTCCGGCAGTTTCTCGATATGCAAATTGACGACGCGTTCCATGTCTCCCTCCTTTTCTGCTCCTTCGGGGCGATTATCGTACAAGAGCAATCGGAATTGCCCGACCCCTTTGCAAAAGGGGATGGCACGTAGCGGCGGGATTCTTCGCCCCGCGGACCAAGGGCAAAGCCGCCGCCTCATGCGCAGCCGCGCTGCGGGTGCCCTTGCGCCGTCGCGCCCGCCGGCCGCGCCTGCAGGACGGGGAGCGACCACCACCGCTGCCGGGCGGTTTCGATGCGCGTGGATCGTCGCTACGGCTCGCCGCTGCGGTCGGCGTAACGAGCGGCGATCTCGCGGAATTCTTCTGCCAGCGCGACGAAGGCGTCCACGACATCCGGGTCGAAGTGGCGGCCGCGCCCGGCGAGGATCTCGGCGCATGCCGTCTCGTGCGGCAGCGCCGGCTTGTAGACGCGGCGCGTGATCAGTGCGTCGTAGACATCGGCGAGCGCCATCAGGCGCGCGGCGATCGGGATCGCGTCGCCCGCGAGGCCGTCCGGATAGCCGGAACCGTCCCATTTCTCCTGATGCGAGCGAGCGATCTCGCGCGCGCAGGCGAGGAAGCTCTCGTCGGTGCCGAGCAGGCGTTCGGCCGCGACGATGGCGTCGTGGCCGAGCGTCGTGTGCCGCTTCATGATCTCGAACTCCTCGGCGGTCAGCCGCCCGGGCTTGAGCAGGATGCGGTCGGGGATGCCGACCTTGCCGATGTCATGCAGCGGGGCGGACTTGTACAGCCGCTCGATCTGCGCATCGGTCAGGTACGCGCAAAAGCGCGGATGCGTGCGCAATGCGAGCGCCAGCGCGCGCACGTAGTGCTGGGTGCGGCGGATGTGGTTGCCGGTTTCCATGTCGCGGGTCTCGGCGAGCGAGGCCATCGCGAGGATCGTGGCGTCCTGCACCGCCGAGACCTCGCGCGTGCGCCGTTGCACCTCGGCTTCGAGGAAGGCATTGCGGTCGACGAGGAAGTCGCGCGCCTGCTTGAGCGCCAGG